>JAMDDR010000501.1 GCA_023488685.1 Chloroflexota bacterium
AACGCTGACGCGCTTGCCATCGGCATGGCGCAGATCCCCTTCCACAAACACGGGTGTGGACGCGCCGACGAGCGGCCATCCATTCGCCTCGGCGTCCAGCAACGAAATACCCGCCCGCGGGTTCTGCACGGGCAACACGTCCTCAAACTTCTCACCGATCGCGTCATTCGGCGCGATGCCGGTCAGGTTGGCGAGTGCGCGGTTGAACATATCGATCCGGTGTGAGCCATCCATGATGACCACGCCGTCTGCGCTGAACTCGAGGATCGCATCCAGGCGCCGTTTCTCATTGACCAACGCCTGGTACAGCCGTGCGTTGTTCACCGCAATGGCTGCCTGGTCGGCAAAGCTTTGCAGAATCAGCCGGTCGTTGGCCGAAAATTCGCCGCCACGCATGCGGAAGATGTACAGGTTGCCCAGTAATTCCTCCCCCACTTTAAGCGGCAATGAGACCACCTGCCAGAAACCCAACCCGATCTGCTGCGCGATGGCAACCAGGTTGCGCTCCAGCAACGTCGTTGCCTCACGTGGATCCGGGGCATCCTCCACAATGGGATTGAGCTTATCCAAAAGAGGACGTGCCACCGCATAAGACTCGCGGATGCGATAGCGACCATCGGCGTCCATCAACGCCACGAGGCCGGCGTGCCCGCTGAGCATATCCACCGCCGACTGCAAGATTAACCGCAGGACCTGGTTGAGGTCCAATTGCGACGTAATGGCGCGACTGATATTGAGCAGCAAGTCCCGCTGCCGCACGCGATAGTCAGGTAGCATGTGAGTATTTTGACCACTCCCCGCGCTAAAGCGACGGGGATTCTTGAGGATCAACAACAGTTGCGGGCATCGCCTGTCTTACACTGTCTCCCCTCCACGACACTGAAAGTGCTGTAAGCATGGCCCTGCCGTGTTTGATCATCAGCGCGGCGTTGATGTCCCGCTGGACGGTCTCGCCGCACTGCGGACATACCCATTCACGATCCGCAAGCGTTAGCCCGTCGTTTACGAAGCCACACGCAAAATGCGTCTTGCTAGATGCAAAGAAACGATCCCGCTTGCTCAACGTCTTGCCGTTGGACTTCAACACATCGTCCAGCTTCAGCACGAAGTCCCCAAACGCCAATTCGGACACCTTACGTCCCCACAGCGCTTTCATCCCAGTGAGATTCAGGTCTTCGATCCACACGACATCATACTTCGTGGCCACTGCACGCGCCGCCCCACGGGGGCTGTAAGCCTTCCATTGCCAGTCCTCTCGTTGACGCGCAACCGTTCGGTGAACGCTCGCCAGTCGCTTGAGTGCCTTCGAGTGATTCTTCGAACCGACCTGCTTACGCGCCAAACTGCGGTTGGCCGCACCAATCAAACGGCTGCCCTGCTTGAAGAACTCAGGCGATTGGATGGCGCTGCCATCGTCAAACGTCAGGAACGTCTTCAACCCAAAGTCCATGCCCCCGGTGTTACCCGTGGCGGCAATAGTAGAGACGCAACATGTTGCGTCTCTATCAACGTCCCCAACGTCGCAGGCGAAGCATACCCAAAAATCCCCAACGGCATCGCGCTTGATGATCACCGTCTTGATCTGGCCTTCAATCGGCCGGCTTAACGCAAACTTGTGCGTTCGTCCGTCAATCCTGATAATGTCGTCGGCCACCACGCGAAGCGTCCATCCGGTCTGCTTCAGTGTGAAGGAGTGGTACTTGCGCACTTTCTTAAATGACGGCGGTCGGATGCGCTTGTTGCCCCGCTTGGTCTCTTTGAAGAACAGCGCATAGCCGCGTTCGATGCGCTGAATCACATCCTGCACGGACTGTGACCCGAGTTCCCCGATCCACTCGAAGCCCGCGCGCTGCTTCAGTTTGGTGATGTGGCGCATGAGCACATACTGGTTGAGATGTCTGCCCGTGAGCCGGTAGTAACGCTTGTGCAGGGCGATGCAGTGATTGTAGAGACGCGCGTGCAGACGCATAGCGACCAGCCGATGAAGGTGCTTGTTCTTCGGCTTGCGGTAGATTTTGTAGGTGAACTGCTTGAACATCCGCATGTACACCACACTGTATCCAATCCAACGTCCGTGTCAAGAGCGGCTGCCGCCCTAAAGGACTTTCAGCCGTTTGCTCATATCTCCGGGCGCGACTGCGAACCCGGCGCTTGACGCTCATTTGTCGTAATGACGGATCAAATGCGGCGCACTGATATACAATGCGCTTCTAAGCTGTTTCGGCCAGTATTGCACACAGGGCGCGTCTCATGGGCGACAATCTCATTCTTGCGATAGACCAGGGCACCACCAACACGAAGGCACTGGTATTGGATGCTTCGGGTCACATCCTTACACAATCCTCTTTTCCGCTCACGCTGATGTTTCCGCAGCCGGCCTGGGTTGAACAGGACCCGTTACTGGTCTGGCGCAGCGTTGAGCAAGCGATAGACGAGTGTCTGCAATCCATCGAGGGCCGGCCACTTTCTGCCATCGCGATCACCAATCAACGCGAAACGGTGCTGGCGTGGGAACGGCGCAGCGGGCGCCCGCTCGGGCCATGCATCACCTGGCAGTGCCGGCGATCAGCCCCATTCTGTGAGCAGTTGCGCAGGCAGGATCTGGAGCACACCATCCACGAACGCACCGGGTTGACGATCGACCCGCTTTTCTCCGCCAGCAAGGCGCGTTGGTTACTCGACCATTCCGAAGCCGGGCAACGCCGTGCTGCCGATGGCGAAATCTGTGTCGGCACGATGGACACCTGGTTGTTATGGCACCTGACCGGCGGCCAGGTGCACGCAACAGACTATAGCAATGCGGCACGTACCCAACTGCTAAACATCCGTACGGGCCAATGGGACGCCGGCCTGTGCGAGATTTTCGGCGTGCCACCAGCCTGTCTACCCGAGGTCAAGAACTCAAGCGCTATCTTCGGTTGGAGTGTTCCCACCGGGCGCCTGCCGGGTGGCGTGCCTATCGCCAGTATGATCGGTGACTCGCACGCCGCGTTGTTTGGACAGGCCGGTTTCGAACCTGGTGTCATCAAGGCGACCTATGGGACGGGTTCATCGCTCATGACACCGCTTGACACGTTCGTGTTGTCACGGCATGGCCTTTCGACGACCATCGCCTGGGCGCGCGACCGCATCACCTATGCGCTGGAGGGTAACATCTCGGTAACGGGTGCGGCCGTGCAGTGGTTTGGCGAATTCCTCGGTTTTGATAACCCGACGGCGGGTGTAGCGCAGTTGGCGCAACAGGTGACGGATACAGAAGGTGTGTACGTCGTCCCAGCGTTCGTTGGCCTGGGCGCCCCCTATTGGGACGAGAACGCGCGCGGGCTGATCACTGGTCTGACGCGTGGCAGCCGCGCTGCGCATGTTGCACGGGCGATCATCGAGTCGATCGCTTTCCAGGTGCGGGACGTGTTCGACGCCATGCAGAACGACACTGCCATGCCGTTCAAGCTGTTGTTGGCCGATGGTGGTGCGACACAAAACAAGGCCTTGATGCAGTTTCAGGCCGACATCATCGGCCGTCCGGTGATGCGCAACACCTCAAGTGACGTATCGGCGTTGGGGGCAGCCTATCTGGCCGGGCTTACCGCCGGCGCATGGCGATCGGAGCAAGAGGTGGCAGCCCTGCCACGCAGCCGCGAGTGTTTCGAACCCAGCCTGCCTGCATCCACACGCGAACGACGCTATGCGGGATGGAAAGAAGCCATCAGCCGCGCGATGGCAAAGACACCGCCATTGGAATCCGTTGACGGAGAGGCATGACATGCTGTCGGAACACGAGCTCAGCTTGAAATCAATTGAATATCGTAAGACCATCCTGAGGATCATCAAGCAGGCAAAGGCTGGTCACACCGGAGGGAGCCTGTCCTGCGTCGACATTTTGAACGTCTTGTACAACCAGGTGCTGCGTGTTTCGCCGGAGACCTTCCACCATCCCGAGCGTGACCGCTATATCCAAAGTAAAGGCCATTCCGTCGAGGCCCTCTATACCGTGCTGGCCGATCGGGGTTTTTTTCCGTGCCAGGCGCTGGATACACTTTGTCGCCATCAGTCACACCTCATTGGCCACCCCACCCGCAAAGTAAACGGCATTGAGCTCAACTCCGGCGCGCTGGGCCACGGCCTGTCCATCGGCGTCGGCATGGCACTGGCTGGAAAGATGGATCACCTGCCCTATCGTGTCTACGTGCTCTTGGGAGACGGCGAACTGGCAGAAGGATCGTGCTGGGAGGCATCGATGACGGCAGCCCACTACGGCCTCGACAACCTGGTCGCCATCGTCGACCGCAACAGGTTGCAGATCACAGGCAATACGGAGACAGTCAATCCGCTTGAACCCCTCGCCGCGAAGTTCAGCGCTTTCGGGTATGCCGTGCGTTCGGTGGATGGCAACGATATCCATGAACTGGTGAACGCCTTTGGGCAGGTGCCCTTCGAACAAGGCAAACCAAACCTGATCATTGCGCGCACCATAAAAGGTAAGGGCGTCAGCTTCATGGAGAACAATGTGACATGGCATCACCACGTCCCTACCGACAGCGAATATGCGGCAGCATTGTGCGAACTGGACGCTGCTCGCGCCAGACTGCAGGAGGCAGCATGGAGCTAGGCCGCCCAAACCTGGATGAATTTGCCAGCACGTTGTTTGCCCTGGCACAACACGACCGCAATATCCTCGTCGTCACCAGCGATTCGCGCGGCTCCGGCAAATTAACGCCGTTCGGGCTGCAACTGCCCGATCAGCTCGTCGAAGTAGGCATCGCCGAACAGAACCTGGTAGGCGTCGCAGCCGGCCTGGCGTCGACGGGCAAAAGGGTATTCGCCGTGTCACCAGCGTGTTTCCTGACGGCGCGCGGGCTTGAGCAGATCAAGAACGATCTGGCCTATTCCGACATTCCAGCCAAAATCATCGGGATCAGCGCCGGGGTCAGTTACGGCGCGCTAGGCTCGACCCATCATTCCCTGCACGACTTTGCCGTCTTGCGAGCCATCCACAACATCACCATCATCGCGCCAGCCGACAACTTTGAAACACGCTCCACGATCCAGGCGATTCTCGACTACCCACACCCGGTTTACGTGCGCTTCGGCAAGGCGCCCCAATACCACCTGCACCCGCCGGATACACGTTTCGAAATCGGCAAGGCGATCACCATCACCGGTGGCCACGACGTCTGCTTCGTCGCCTGTGGCGAGACCGTATCCATGGCCTATGCCGCCAGCCAGGTGCTGGCCGCAGAGGGACTCACGTGCCGGGTGATCAGCATGCATACCGTCAAACCGCTCGACGTGGAGACGCTGGTACTCGCCGCACAGGAAACGAAAGCGCTCATCACCGTCGAGGAACACAGTGTACACGGTGGATTGGGTGAAGCCTGCGCCTCTGCCCTGCTGGAACGTGGCTTTTGTTTGCCGTTCAAGATCACCGGCATCCCTGACGAATATACGGTCACGGGTAGCCAGGCCGAAATATTCAACGACTACGGCATCTCACCGGAAGGGCTGGCAGCAACTGCGCGCCAACTGCTACAACGCCAACCCACCTGAAACCATTCACGAACAGGAGGACACGGAATGCACAATCACCCAATCACGCTCGGCATCATCATTGGGAACCGTAATTTTTTCCCCGACAGCCTGATCAACCAGGGACGGCGTGATATTCTTGACGTGCTGGCCGAATGCGGCGTCAATGCCGTCATCCTGGATGAGCAAGACACCAAGCTTGGCGCGGTGGAAACCTGGCAACACGCTCAGAAGTGCGCGGCACTTTTCGATGAGAATCGGCATCGCATTGACGGTATCCTCATCAGCCTGCCAAACTTCGGCGACGAAAAGGGCATTGCCGAGACGATCAAGCTCTCTGAGTTGCATGTGCCGACCCTGGTGCAGGCATACCCGGATGATCCCAGCAAGTTTGCCGCCGAACACCGCCGGGATGCCTTTTGCGGCAAAGTATCTGTCTGCAACAATCTATACCAGTATGGGTATCCCTTCACGCTGACCGAGCTGCACACTGTCTCGCCCAAGACAGAGTCTTTCAGAGCCGACCTGCGCCGTTTCGTGCAGGTATGCCGGGTGGTCAAGCAGATGAAGCGCGCGCGCCTGGGTGCTGTGGGTGCCAGGCCAAATGCATTCAACACGACCCGTTACAGCGAGAAACTACTGCAGGCGTTCGGCATCAGCGTGAATACGATTGACCTGGCCGACGTGTTCGGCCAGGCCGCCAAACTGGCCGATGGAGATCCACGTGTGAAAGGAAGCCTGGAACAGATTCAGGCCTATGTCCCTACCGGCGGCGTGCCTGCCCCTGCGCTGGTGAAGATGGCAAAGCTGGGCATCGTCCTGGACGACTGGATGGCGGCCTACGGCCTGGATGCCTCGGCCATCCAGTGCTGGGACGCATTGCAACACAATTACGGCGTCAACGTCTGTACGCTGATGAGCATGATGAGCGAACACCTCATGCCCAGCGCGTGCGAAGTGGACGTGACCGGGGTTGCGTCCATGTACGCCCTGCAACTGGCATCCGGCACCCCCAGCGCGCTGGTGGACTGGAACAACAACTACGGCGATCAGCCGGATAAGTGTGTGCTGTTCCACTGTGGCAACTGGGCCAGGAGCTTTTTCTCAGATGTAAAGATGGCAAACGCCGAGATATTGGCGACCACGCTGGGGACGGAAAACACCTATGGCACGGTGGCCGGGCGCACGCCGGCAGGCCCGTTCAGTTACGCCCGCGTCACCACCGACGACCGGCATGGGCGTATCCGCGCCTACGTGGGGGATGGCACCTACGTCGACGACCCACTCGATACGTTCGGCAGCCGCGCGGTCGTGGAAGTTCCGGGTTTGCAGAAGTTGATGAAATACATCTGCAAGAACGGCTTCGAACACCATGCGGCGATGAGCCGCTCGCATGCCGCAGCCGTGCTGAACGAGGCTTTCTCCACCTATTTTGAGTGGGACGTGTACTATCACGAGGGTTAGCCCTTCTATAAATCCATCAAACCCATCCTCAAACCCGTCCTGCGACATTGCATTTACAATCTCAGCATGCCAAGCCCAAAATTAACTTCCCACAAGGTACGATCCTTCACCGGCGCTGCCCTGCACCAGATTGCCATGCCGATCGGCGGCATTGGCACCGGCACGGTCTCGATCGGAGGGCGCGGTCACTTAACCGACCTCGAAATTTATAACCGCCCGTGGAAGGGCAACACGCCACGCAATACGTTCTTCGCGCTTTGGTTCAGGCAGCGCGGCAAGCCGGCCGTGACCAAAGTGCTCGAACGGGAGTTTTTGCCGCCGTTCACGGATCTGATGGGCGGTGGGTTTGAACAGAACCACGCCGCCGGCGCACCGCGCATGCGCGAGGCCATCTTCATCGGCGAGTACCCGTTCGCGCGCATCGAGCTGCGCGACCCTGACGTACCGCTGCGCGTGGAGCTTGAGACGTTCAACCCATTCATCCCATTGAATGACGACGATTCCAGCATCCCATGTATCCTGCTCAAGTGGCGCTTCACCAATACCGGCAACAAAGCGGTGGAGGCTTCCTTCCTGACAGCATTCAGCAACCCCATCAACAGGTTGAAGCTGGGCGAGGATGGCTGGCAGTCCTCCATCAACGGTTATGACCCCGGCGGCAGCACCAACAGCGTCCATGCCAGTGCCAACTTGCGGGGCATCGCGATGGCGAACCCATCCATTGATCCAGCCAGCGAGTTCGCGGGAACGGCCTATGTCGGCCTGGTGGGCACAGACGAACAGCCTGCCCCTGCCGCCGAT
Source organism: Chloroflexota bacterium (assembly GCA_023488685.1). GTDB lineage: Bacteria > Chloroflexota > Anaerolineae > J036 > Brachytrichaceae > CAIXPS01. Next base: position 7,792 of record JAMDDR010000501.1, read on the forward strand.
CTTCAAACGCGCTGGTACCAGGGCGGTTGGTGGGATGGCCTGCAGATGCTTTGGAACGACTTCAGCGACGATGGGCGCGTCGAAGAGCGGCTGGATGCATTTGCTGCGCCGGCCGGACGCTTCAACGAATGTACACTCTGCGCGCCCTTCACGCTCAAGCCCGGCGAATCGCGTGAATTCACAGTGCTTTTCACCTGGCATCTGCCGAATGTGCGCAACTATTGGAACCCCGGCGAGTCCGTGCACAACGCCATGCTACGCAACTGGTACGCCACACGCTGGAACGACGCACAGGAAGTGGCCCAGTACGTGGCCGATCATCTGGATCGATTGGATGCAGAGACGCGTCGCTGGCACGATACGTTCTTCAACAGCACGCTGCCCAGCGCCGTGCTCGATGCCGCCTCCAGCCAGGCCAGCATCATGCGCACCACCACCTGCCTGCGGCTCGACGACGGCCGCCTGTATGCGTTCGAGGGCTGCCACTGTGCCGGCGGGTGCTGTCCAATGAATTGCTCGCACGTGTGGAATTATGAGCAGTCGCTCGCTTTCCTGTTCCCCGGCCTGGAACGCAGCATGCGGCTGACCGACTTCATTCACAACACGAACGCGGACGGCAAAATGGTTTTCCGCACCCTTCTGCCGCTGTCGTCCGACGCCTTCTGGAGCTTCGAAGCCGCCGCCGACGGCCAGATGGGCACCATCCTGAAGGCTTACCGCGAATGGCAGCTCAGTGGCGACGACGAATTCCTGCGTGCGCTTTGGCCGGGCGTCAAACGCACGTTGGAATACGCCTGGCACAATGCCAACCCACACGCCTGGGACCGCGACAAGGATGGCGTGATGGAGGGCCGCCAACACAACACCTACGATATCGAGTACTTTGGGCCAAACAGCATGATGGGCGCGCTGTACCTCGGCGCGTTACGCGCGGCCTCGTTGATGGCCCAGTACCTGGGTGAGTCCGATAAAGCAGCCGAGTATCAATCGCTCTACGAGAGTGGTCGTTCCAGGCTGGAATCGATGCTATGGAATGGCGAGTACTATGTGCAGAAGATCCAGGTTGCAGACCTGCTCATCGTGCCGGAGAGCCTGCAGTCGCCGCTGGACCCCTTCCCCAAGTACCAGTACGGCCCCGGTTGTCTTTCTGACCAATTGCTGGGACAGTGGCTGAGCCACGCCGTTGGGATCGGCCACGTGCTAGATCCCAGGCACACCAAGCGCGCCATGCAAAGTGTGTACAAATACAACTGGCGTGCCGGGCTGCGTCACATTGCCAACATGCAGCGCGTGTATGCGTTGAACGACGAGGCGGGGCTTGCCATTGTCACCTGGCCCAAAGGGGGTCGTCCCCAATTGCCCAGCGTCTACGCCGACGAGGTGTGGACCGGCATCGAATACCAGGTGGCCGCCGGGCTGATTTACGAAGGTGAAGTGGATGCCGGTTTGTCCATCGTAGAGGGCGTGCGCGCGCGTCATGACGGTGTACGACGCAACCCGTGGAACGAGTTCGAGTGCGGCAACCACTACGCCCGTGCCATGTCGAGCTGGTCGCTCGTGTTGGCGCTGAGCGGATACCACTACAGCGCCCCAGAACAACGCATCGGCTTTGCGCCCAAGGTAAACGCGGCCAACTTCCGCTGCTTCTGGTCCACCGGCTCCGGCTGGGGTGAGTATGCACAACGAGCGACGGCTTCCAGCCTCAAAGCCACCCTGCGAGTCGCACACGGTGAATTGACCCTGCGGCAGGTTGACTTGGGCGCAACCAGCAAGGGCGCCGTAAAGCTTCAGTACGCAACGCAACTCAGCGCTGACGCCGAGCAGCCAGACGTGGACGTGAAACAGACACGCGGCGTGACGGCAATCCTGTTCAGCGCGCCCATCACGTTGCGCGCCGGCGATGAACTGGAGATCACGGCCCGCAGCGCATAACCGCCATTGCCGT
>JAMDDR010000352.1:0-5076 GCA_023488685.1 Chloroflexota bacterium
TTTACGTTTTACTCGCTACCTCAGTGAGTTTCGCCGCGATCTCACGGATGTCCTGGAAAATGTAATCGGGTTTGACCGGGTCGGCAAGCGCATCCTCGCGGCTGGTGACACCGCTGAGCACCAACAGCGTCGTCAGCCCGGCGTTTTTGCCGCCCAGGATGTCGGTGTCAATCCGGTCGCCCAAGGCCGCCGTGTTCTCCGGTGTGCTGCCCATGCGTTGCATGGCCTGGATCATCATCTCGGGCTGTGGCTTGCCGATGATGATGGGATCGACGTCGGTGGCCACGCGCAACGCGGCCAGGGTTGCGCCGTTGCCGGGAATGATGCCGCGCGCGTCGGGGTACGTGACGTCGGGGTTGGTGCCTATAAACGTCGCCCCGGCACGAATCAACAGACAGGCCTCCACCAGTTTGGCATACGTCAGTTGGCGGTCCCAGCCCACCACGACGTGGGTCGCGCCGTCAGGGTGCTCGGCGGACACGACCGCCAGGCCTTTGCGTGTCAACTCGCTGACGAGACCCGGTTCGCCAATGACGTAAATGCGCGCGCTGGGCGCGTGCTGGGACAGGTAGGCTGCTGTGGCCTGGGGTGAATTGAGGATTTCGTCCGGGTGGACCCGGGTGTCAAACTGGGCTAACTTTTCGACGTATTCTTCTGTGCTCTTGCTGGCGTTATTCGTCGCCAGCACGAATCGAATGCCCAAACGGCGTAGTGCGTCGATGAATTCGACGAGTCCAGGCATCGGCTGGTTGCCGAGCCAGAGAACCCCGTCCATGTCTATGATCAGGTTTCGTATCGAAGCGAGTTCAATCATAATGCCCTATTATGCTCAATGTTGGATGATGCTTGCCAGATCAGCCGTAGTCACGAGTATTCACGTGAGTGTTTACGTGAGTGCTCACTTGAGTGCTTACTTGAGTTGCTATTATTCCCGCACTGGCATAGGCGCTGATCATACGGTATAATTTGCGGACTTGGTGACTGAGGTAAGTTTGCGGAGGGCAAGCTCACTCAGTCATTTCTATTATTACCGTAGGCGGGTAGCACCATGCACGAGCAGGAATTCCTCACCCCTGAGGGGTTGAAGAAACTAGAAGAAGAACTGGAATTTCTTAAAAACGTTCGCCGCGCCGAGGTCGCGAAACGGCTTCATGACGCCATGGAGGAGGGCGAAGTCGAGGAAAATCCGGAATACGAGGACGCCAAGAATGAGCAAGCGTTCGTGGAGGGGCGCATCCTGACCATTGAGACCATCCTGGCAAATGCCGTGCTCATCGAGTCAAAGGGCCCGTCCAACGAGATACGTATGGGAAGTAAGGTGACCATCGCCGATCCTGCGACCGGTGATGAGGATCATTACGTCATCGTGGGATCGGCAGAAGCAGATCCTGCCAATGGCAAGATCAGCAATGAGTCTCCGTTGGGCAAGGCGCTGCTAGGACATAAACTGAACGAAGAGGTGCTGGTTCAGACGCCGGATGGGCCAATCAAATATATGATTGCGCGCGTCAGTAATAATTGATTTGTAAGAGCGACGCGCCGGCTGGCGCGTCGTTCATGGGAAACCGGTTTCGGCCAGCGCAGTTCTGTATGCCGAAACCGGTTTTTTGTCTCTTCATAGGGTGACCCGTGAGTGATAGGATGGCACCCGGAGTGACAAAGATCTATTTCACTGGCCCGGCGGGCGCTGGGAAAACCAGCCGCCTGGTGGCGCGCCTGGTGGCGTTGATCAGCGCAAACATCCGCCCGGATCGCATCCTGGTACTCGTGCCCCAGCAGGCACAGGCTGCTGCTTTCCGCGCCGCCTTGGCCCAGATCAAAGGTCGCTTCAGAGCGCGTGGGGAGCCCGACATCACCACGATTTACGGCCTGGCGCAACAACACGTCAGCCTGTTCTTCCCGCTCATTGCCGAGCGCGCCGGCTTCACCCACCCGCAGCACGAGCCGGTGATGATCAACGTCGAGGCGGCGCAATACTTCCTCGACCAAATCGTGGCACCGCGCGCGGCCGATTTTGATGACCTGAAGTTGTTCCGGCCGCGCTTGTTGGGCCAGATTCTGGACAGCATGAACAAGGCGGCGGAGTGCGGCTTCGGATTGGACGAGATCGCCGAGCGCCTGGGGGCGGCGTGGTCGGGAGACAGCCAGCGCCTGGTGAGTTTCCGCCGTGTGCAGGAAGTGGCGCTGGACTTTCGTCGCTATTGCCTGGACCATTCGCTGTTGGATTTCTCGCTGCAGATGGAGACGTTCGCGCAACACCTGCTCGACACGTCCTCTTACCGTGACTACATCACGGCGCGTTACCGGCACGTGCTGGCCGATAACGTCGAGGAGAACCCACCCGTTATGCACGACTTCCTGGCCGAGGTGCTGAAGACGTGCGACTCGGCCTGGCTGGCGGAGGACGACCCGGGTGGCTATCGCCTCTTCCTGGGGGCCGATGTGGAATCGGCGCGCACGTTGCGCGCGCTGTGCGACGAGGTGGTGTCGCTCGATCACTCCTACACGGCTGCGCCGGAGGCGGTAGCCTTTGGCAGGGCACTGCGCCAACGGTTCGGTCCCCCGGCTCGCCCATCCTCCGTTCCCTCTCTCCCCCTTCCGCCGGAAGAGGGCGTGGCGCTGCGTGAGGCGCTTGGCGACGCGCCCGGCACGACAAAATACTGGACCGGCATGGTGGACTGGGTGGTGAATCACATCGTCGATCTGGCCGGCCGGGGCGTGCACCCGCGTGAGATCGCTGTGCTGGCGCCTTACGTGGAAGATGTATTGCGGTTCGAATTGCAGGAGCGGTTGCACCCGCACGATATTCGTGTACGGCTGGTGCGGCCCTCGCGTCCATTGCACGACCACCCCATCGTGCGCATGCTGGTCATTTGTGCCAGCCTGGCGCACCCGGAATGGGGCCAGCCTGTGCTCGTATCCGACCTGACGCGCGCGCTGAGTGTGGCGGTCGATCAGCTCGACGTCGCGCGGGCGCAGTTGATTGCGGATGCCGCATTGAAAGCCTCGACGCGCCAACTCGTTCCGCTTGAAGACCCAGCGCTGTGGCAACGCGTGGGCATGCGCTTCTTCGAACGATACTCGCTATTGCAGCAGTGGCTGACTGGGACGGCCGATCAGCTTGATTTGTTCTGGCAGCGTCTGTTCACCGATGTGTTGTCTCAGCCGGGTTTCGGTTTGCACCAGGACCGCGAGGGCGCGCTGGTGTGCGATAAGCTGTTTCGCTCTGCGCGCACCTTTCGAGAAGTGTTCGAGCGTGCTCAACTGACGGCGCAGGAATTGCCTGCGGCGCGCCCTGCCACAGCGCCGTTCGATATCGGCCTGGAATATATCAACACGTTGGGCGAGGACATCATCGCGGCGCAATACGCCCCCGAGCGTGAGCCGGATATCGCCGACGACGACGCGGTATTGGTGACGCCGGCCTATACCTACCTGATCAACAATTTCCGATCCCGTTATCAGTTCTGGCTGGACATCAACTCGCTAGGCTGGTACGAGCGTGTGTATCAACCGCTGACGCATCCCTACGTGCTGTCGCGCCGCTGGGCGCGCGGGCGGGTGTGGACGGAGGAGGATGAGCATCGTTCGCGCCAACTCATGTTGAATAAGGTCATCGGTGGTTTGACCTATCGTTGTGCCGGCAAGCTTTACCTGGTGTCGAGCCAATTGAGCATCAGCGGGCAGGAGGAAGCCGGCCCGCTGGCAAGGGCGATACAAAAAGTATTGCGACAAGCGAAATGAATCTGCGACCACAACAGCAATTGATCGCCGATTACACCGGCGGGCTGGCGGCGGTGTCGGCGGTGCCCGGCAGCGGCAAAACGCACACGCTGGCGGCGCTGGGCACGCGCCTGCTCATCCGTGGGCTGGTGCCGGATGAGGCCGAGGTATTGGTCGTCACGTTCACCACGTCGGCGGTCGACAATATTCGTAACCGCATCCGCGCCACCCTGGCCGAGCAAGGATTGACCGATTCGGGTTACCGCGTGCTCACCTTGCATGGGTTGGCACACATGATCGTGCGCGAGCGCCCCGACCTGGCCGGCACGACCTCTGATTTTCGTGTGGACGACGAGCTAAGCGGGCGGCAATCCATGCCGGACGCGGCGCGTTGGTTCACGCTGCAACAGGCGGACTACTGGCACAGCTTCCTGCCGCCGGATCTGTCTGCGCAGCAGCGCTACCAGGTCGAGGAACAATGGCGCGCCGCCACCGAGCGGCTGGGCGAAGAGGTGACGCGTCTGGCGAAGAACCTGCGGCTCACGCCGGCCGATGTGCTGCGTCTCCCCCTCTCTCCCTTCCTCAGCATCGGGGTTGCGATCTACGAGCGCTACGAGCACATTCTCAACCTGGGCGGCCGGCTGGACTTCGACGACCTGATCTGGCGCGCGATCATGGCGCTGGAGAACGACGACGAGTTCCGCCGGCGGCTGGGCGAACGCTGGCCGTTTATCCTGGAGGACGAGGCACAGGACAGCACGCCGCTGCAGGAGAAAATCCTGACCATGCTCTCGCACGATCACCGCAACTGGGTGCGCGTGGGCGATCCCAACCAGGCCATCATGACCACGTTCACGGCATCGGACGTGCGCTTCTTTCGCGAGTTCATCGAGCGGCCCGATGTGACGAAGCTGCCGCTGTCGGTCAGTGGGCGCAGTGCACAGCCGATGATCGACATGGCGAACCGGCTGGCCGACTGGGCCGTGTTGGAGCACCCGGAGCCGGATGTGCGCAGCATGGCACTGACCAACGTTGTGCGCATCCATCCCACCGGGGATGGCGACGGACAACCAAATCCGGCCGCGCAGGAAGCGCGCATCCACGTGCAGCACTTCGCTTCGGAGGAGGTCGAGGCGCAAAAGGTGGCGCAAAACGCCGTGCGCTTCGTACTGCAGCACGAAGCGCGAACCTGTGCCATCCTGGTGCCCACCAATTACTTCGGGCGCGCCATCGTCGCAGCGCTGAAGACCCTGCAGGCCAGGCATCCTGACCGCCAAATCTTCCAGGACCAACTGCGCAACTCACTGCCGGTGCGTAACGTCGCGCGCGTGCTGGCGCAGGCGGTGCGTTTCT
>JAMDDR010000352.1:5086-9623 GCA_023488685.1 Chloroflexota bacterium
GCGCGCTGGTGGATCTGCGCAAGGCGCTGGTCGACATGGGCATCGGTTCCAACCGCCACGTGATCGAGAACCGCATGAACACGCTGTTGCGCAGCGTGCACCCGGAGCGGTTGCTGTTCCCCTCCCCGGCGGCCGAGCCGCCCCTGCCGGCCAACGTGCATGTTGGCGAGCACGAACAGCAGGCACTCCAGGAACTCAGCATGCATGTGTCCAAGTGGTTGCGCGCCAGCGTGCTGCCCATCGACCAGCTCGTGCTCACGGTGGGGCAGGATGTGCTGGCGTCCGAAAGCGACCTGGCCATCGCGCACAGCCTGGCGCTGAGCCTGCGCCGGCTGGCTGCGGTCAACCCTCAAATGCAACTGGCCGACCTGGCGCGCGAACTGGACGACATCGCCGACAACCGCCAGAAATATCTGAGCAACGCGCTGATCGAGTCCGGCTTCGAGCCGATGCAGGGTGTGGTGACCGTCACCACGATGCACAAGGCCAAAGGGTTGGAGTGGGATCGCGTCTACCTCACCGGTGTGGATCAGGTGGAGTTTCCGCACGAGGTGGGCGGGCAGTTCCGTGGTGAGCAGTGGTTCCTGGGCGGGCACGATCCGGCCACCGAGGCGCGTAAACAGTTGGAGGCGCTGGCGCGCGGCGATGATCCTTTGCCTGGCGATATCGAACTGATCCGCCGCGCGCGGTTGGAGTACATCGCCGAGCGCCTGCGGCTGCTATACGTGGGTATCACACGGGCCAAACGCGAACTGGTGATCAGCTATAGCCGCGAGCGCCACGGGCACGAGAACGAGCTGGCCCTGGCGGTGAGAGCCGTACTGAGTGCAGGATTGGTATAACGCGTATTGCTTGATGTATAAAAAATCACCCCTCTGTAGCTAGGCCCCGTTAAGGACGCACGGCATGTAAAGCCGGCTTTCGCACACAGAGGAGTGACGTAACTTAAGTATATGGTAATACCAATTGAAACTGTGGTTATCAGAATTGAGTTGGTCGAGTCACCCGATCAGAATCGCGGCCAGGAAGATGATGAACAGCAGAATCACGAAGAATGCCCCGGCCCCCGCCCTGGTGTTGGCACCAGCCGCTTCACTGCGAGTGAGCATGATCAAAGCCGCCTCATCGTCGACTGGCCCCCTCATTTTCGCGACCACCAGGATCGCGAGACAGGCCATGACAATTGCCACTGCCATTCCTGTACCCATCGTTCACCTCCCGCCCTGCCAGGCGCTCCGCCGGGCTGAGCCGTCACTATCCGAACCCTATCCGAACCTTCCAAACCCTCACACTATCATGACGCCACCATTGTGGTAAATGTGCCTGACGGCAAGGCGGCGGAAAGGGTGCGCCAGGCTGACGCTGAGGCTGGCATAAATGTCACAGGTTTCGCAACTCGTCCGTTACTGGCATAATACGTACATGCTCGATCCGACCTTCAAGTTCAGCCAGCACAGCTTGAGCGATTTCGCCGAATGCCCGCGCCGCTTCCACCTGCGTTACGTCGAAAAACAAGCCTGGCCACTGGTCGAGACCGGCCCCACGGGCCTGAGCCCGCTCGAATATCAGTCCTACCTGTGGCGGGGAGCAGTATTGCATCGCTGGATCGAACGATATTGGTTGGGGATCACGCCGGCTTCGCCGGATGGCATCCGCTCCGCTGCCGATGGCGATGAACTGCAGGTGTGGTGGTCGCGCTTCGCCGCCACTGGCTTTGACGATCTGCCTCCGCAACGCCTGCCCGAACTGGCGCTGGTCGCGCAGGTGGGCGAGCATTCGTTGTACGCGCGGTTTGATTTACTGGCGATTGATTCGACTGAGCCCTCACCCCAACCCTCTCCCAAAGGGCGAGGGGGAGCGCCCTCACCCGGTGGGAGAGGTGGAGCTGGGGAGATAGGGAGCGGAAGAGCGGTCATCGTCGACTGGAAGACGTTGCGGGGTGGGCGTCCACCGCGTGATGCATTCCTGGCGCAGCGTTTTCAGACCCGCATTTACCTGTTCGTGCTGGCAACCGCCAGCGCTGCCTACAATGATGGCCTGCCGTTCTCGCCTGGCCAATGCTGTATGCGCTATTGGCTGGCCAATTTCCCCGCGCAGCCGTGGGTCGAGATCGGCTACTCGCAGGCGGATTATGAACGGGATCGGCAATGGCTGCTGGACTTGATGGAGGATGTGCTGAGCCGCGAGGGTGAAGCGCAGTTCCCAATGGCGCAGGATGAGCGCCGTTGCGGCTACTGTACCTACCGCACGCTGTGCAGGCGCGCTGGCGGGCACACAGCCGCGCCGGCCGGGCCACAGGATCTTGACGAATGGTTTGATATCGATTCCGTGGCAGAGCTGAGCTTTTAACCCCTGATTGGAACTGCCAGGGCCACCATGAATCTATTGGACGTCGCGCGAGCGTTTGTTCCATAGAGGAGGTTGCCAGGATGGCGAGAAAGCTTGCTCGGGGATTGATGCGTGTGCGGTATGTGCTGGTCCTTTTACTGGGGGTGGCAATCCTGGGGCTGATCTTCAATGGGCTGTACGCGCAGAGGCTGGCTGTGGCTGACGCCGCTTCTGGCGTCAGCGCGCCGGCCGCGCTTGCGACCAGCACAGATGTGTTCATCACCGAGCCTTCCGCATTTAACTGGGTGTTCAGCCCGCCCCAGATCACCGTCACGACCGGCACGGTGGTGTACTGGACCAACAACACCGGCGTTGCCCACACGGTCACCAGCGACCCCGGCGGCGTAGACCCGTGGGATTCCGGCACACTAGGGTCCAGCGCTGTTTTCTCCCGGACGTTCAACACCCCGGGCGTATTGGCCTATCACTGCTCTTTCCATCCTGGGATGCTGGGTTCGGTGGTCGTGCTCGCGCCCAAGGTGTATCTGCCCCTGGTTATTAAGGCAGCTATGCTGTGAGATGGCACCTGTGCTGTGACTTCATAACCTTAACTCTGCGCGAATGAGTTGACGCGTTTGTTGTGCGGCTTGCCAACACATCTCGGCATCTGTCAACCCATCCCAACGTGATCGGCTTCATAAAGAACGACCCCCTTGGACATTACTTCCTTAAAAAGGAGGTCACCCATTCCCAGTCGTTCCGCAAGCTGTTTCGGAGTACGAACGAGCAAATCAGTCGGGAACGGGATATCGACTCTTCTACGAATCTCTACTGCTTGCTCAACATTCGACAGCGAAGTCTCCATCAGCACTAGCATGTCCACATCGCTATCTGGCGTGGGTGTACCGTAGGCATAGGACCCAAACAGCACGACTCGTTGCGGATGGACATGTCTCACGATTTCGTCTACGACTCGCTGAATCTCACCCCGGCTTACTTGTGTTGCAGGCGCATGCATTTGGCGTATTTCACCCCTCCAGTTTCAGCATCGCTTGTACTGAACCGAACCGTCGCACCAAGTCATGACCCAATTCAACTGCGCTCTTGCCTTTCACACCCACGCGTAAAAGAATCGCCAGCAATTCGGCGTCAGTCAGCGCATGAGCGCCAAGCGCCAACAGGCGTTCACGAGGTCGTTCATCTTCTGGCCAGTATGCAATGCCGGAGGGTTTGAGCTTTGTCATTTCGAACGCTTGAATTTGTTAGCAGCTTGTCGCTTTTCATCTGGAACGAATTCAAGCAAGTCGCCGACATTACAGCCAAAGTAGAGACAAAGCTTGTCTATCGTGGAGAAGTCAATACGATCAGTTTTGCCTTCGGCAAGGCGGCCAATCGTATTGACCGAAAGCCCGGCTTGCTGTGCGAGGCTTTCGTTCGTGATCTTACGCCCGTCTGTTACTTCACGTTGTGCGATTAGAAGCTTGAGCTTGGATTTGATCATTTGTTGCGCGGACAGTTATATCGCATCTAGTTGTGAGATTATCTCACTTTCGTGTTGACAAATCGCCTCTTCGCGCTTAGACTGTTCGTCATCCAAAGTGCAGGTGCGCTATGCCATATCACAGAAATACTCAAGATAAGCTTTTGCCAAATGGCAATATCATCTCTTGGTCTCGCCGTCAAGATCCCTACGTGCCTGTCAAGTGTGGCGCGTGTGGTCGTGAGCGCGTAATCCTTTTTAATAATGCTACAAGGAAAACCTTTGTCGGCATCTGCCGACAATGTACTAATGGCGAACAATGGGAGGATATCAGACTCGAGAATGGTAGTCTTATTGCTTGGTCACGGCGTGAGGGTCAACAAGTGCCAGTAATCTGTGGACAATGCGGCCATGAGCATAGGAATTATGCAGCCTCCATTCGCAAGAACAACTTTACTGGGCTGTGTAGAAAATGCGTCCATAGTGGTCCGCTCTCAAATGCTTGGCGAGGCGGGAGGATTGATAAGAATGGCTATATTTACGTCAAAGTTGACCAGAAGCACCCCTTCTTCGATATGATGTCCAATAAGCAGGGTTATATTCAGCGATTCTCAATCTGAGAAAAACAGACCGGGCGGGATAGCGATTTCGAGCCCCTCCAGCATAAAGCGGAACAGGGCATCCCACGAGTCAAAGAGCATATAGCGGGTCAGTGCGCGTAAGTCATTG
>JAMDDR010000545.1 GCA_023488685.1 Chloroflexota bacterium
GCGGCCGTCCAGCCGGTCACGACCAGCGCGCGCTTGCCCATCTCGGCGGCCAGCGGGCCGGCCTGCCGCAACACGCCCGGCCCAAACACGATGCGGTTGGCCGTTGCAAATTCAAAACGCATGCTTGACCCCCTACCCCCACCCCGCGTCGTCCGGGAACACGTTGGCATACTTGTGGGCCGTGCGCGGCTCCGCCATCATCTCGGCGACGGCGTCGCGCCATTTCAGATAATGGGCCGTCTCGCGGTGTTTCAATTGGTCCTCCGGCGTACGGTACACCTCCACCAGCACGAAGCAGGTCGGGTCGTCCGGTTGCTGGATCACGTCGAAGCGCGCAACGCCCAGCTCTGTGACGCTGTTGCGGGCATTTTCAATCGTCGCATTGCGGAAAGCCTCTACAGATTCGGGCTTGACGTGCACGTGCACATGAACGATATGCATATGGTTCCCACCTTTTCTCAGGTCTTGCATCCCATCGGGCACAGGAAACGCTTGCGCCGGGCGATACATTTCTCGTTCTCGGGTGTATTGTCGTACAGGCCAGGGTTCACGCCGTGTATGCCCATGCGTGCGAATGATGCGCGCACGGCCGGCGAACGGTCAAAGCTGCGTGTGAGGCGAGTACCGCGGTCCAACGACGCCTGCGCGATCATCTCCGCGCCCCCGCGCCAAGGGACTCGTTGTATTGTATGCAAGAGTCAGATGAGCAATGCAGCGATTAGTGGCCGAGTAAGGCCTTAATGCGAAGGGCAGCAACCTGTAAGGCATGGCTCTCTGCATCTGGATGACCAATCGCACGCTGATAGTTGACACACTTCTGCAAGACCTGTACGGCCTGTGCCAGATCACCAAACTCTTTATAAGCCATGCCTAATGCCCAGTTGATATATGACTCGGTTTCCCTATCGCCTAATTTATGTGCCATACCTACTGCCTGCTCAAAACACTTGATACCGTTGGTGGTGTTTCCTATTTCCATATGGATTGCCCCCAAACTCATAGTGAAGTCAAGCAGCCCGATTTGATGACCCCTCTCATGCGCTATTGACAGGCTTCGTTCAAAGCTTGCTATTGCCGCCGACATGTTATTTGTTGCGGCGTATGCCTCGCCTAGCATGCTATTAGTCAGCATTTCGTAGTGCGGTTCGCCGATCTCACGAGCAATCTGTAATGTATTCTCAAGTAGGTTGATGGCTTGGCGGCTATTATCGGACCCAATATAAGCGGCACTCAGGAGAATGCCAACCTCAAGCTGACCTCGATGGTCGTTGACGTCACGAGCTGCATTTAGTGCTTGGCTTAAAAAGGTAGCTGCCAAGGAATATTCCTTAATGTCAAGGTGGAAACGTCCCAAAGTGCCAGCGGTGCGCTCCTCGACATGGCGATCACCGATTTCACGAGCGATATTTACTGCTTGTTCATAGTATCTAGCGCCCTGGTACAGGTCCCTCACTCTGAAATAGGCAGCACCCAGATTGGCGGCAAGTTCACTTTCATGGCGGCGGTCGCCAATCTCTCGGCTAATTGCTAACGCTTGTGTGGAGAGATCTATAGACTCCTCAATGTTTGCAGATGCGGTCGCCCAGTTATTTAAAGCTACCAATTCACCACGACGATAACCTATCCCTTGTGCAATCTCAAGTTGCTGCTTGAAGTACTCGATAGCCCGTTGATTGTCACCGCGTTCGTAGTGGCAGATACCCAAGCGCTCTAAGTCTCGACTTTCACCTAAACGATCCGCCGTTTCTCGATGAATGTTCAAAGCCCGTTCACATGTGGTTATCGCTCGTTCTACATTCCCTTCCCCAAGATAGACGGAGCCTAGAGCGTTTAGCCAAGTCCCCTCGCACCGGCGATCGCCGACTTTCAGCGCCAACTCTAGCGCTTTTTCATAGTATTCAGCCGCTTGACTATTATTGCCCTGTATTGCATGCGCCACACCTATGTTGCCTAGAACCAAACCTTTGAGTGGTAGATTACCAGTGTCGCTGACTATGGATAAAGCCTGTTCAAAGTAGCCTATGGCTCGTTCGACTCGGTTGATATCGCTTAACTGTAGATTGGCATTACCAAGATTATTTGTAACTGCTCAGCCCAAGTTGAGGGCGACGGGGTGCCCGTCAAACAGGGCACGCAACGCCGCCAGGGCGGCGTAGCCCTGCTTGCGCACAGTGGCGAGATAGCCCCGCACGCGCGCGAAGACACGTGCTCCCTCGACGCTGCGGAAGCAGCCGGACACCTTCTGCTTGACCTTGAGCATGCGCAGATCGCGCTCGGCCTGGTTGTTGTCGAACGGCACGCGGAAGTCGTGCAGGAAGCGTAGCACGGACACCTTGTGGTCGCGCAGCCGCTCGGCCAAGTTGCAAGCGAAGCCCGCGCGCGGGGCGTTCCCGCGCCGACCCGGCGGACGCGGCGGGCGAGGGTTGGCCTTCAGCGCCCGGCGCACGTGCCGATCGTACTGCGCTTCCAACTCGGCCAGGGCTGGCGGGCTTAAGGCGCTCTGACCGCGCTCGACTGCCTCGGCCACGGCCGTCTTCATCTGGAGCAGCAGCGCCTTGAGTTTCGTCGGCCAGCGCTGGCGGGTGGTGTCGGCCACCGCCGTCAGGTCGCGCAGGGTGTGCGCGTTACACAGAGCGTGCTCGCCAGCCCAGGTGAAGTAGCTGGCGTAGGCATCGTGCACCGCGACGCCCGTGAAGCCCGGCAACAGGCCGATGTGCGCGTGCGCGGTGGTGCCGCGCCGCTCATCCACCGCCAAGAAGGTCAGTTGGTCGGTGCTCACCACATGGAACCAGCCCAGCCGATTGGCGACCCGCATGCCGGTCTCGTCGTAGTGCGTCACCGCCGCCTCGCTCAGCGCCGTCTTGATCTGCACCTCAATCGGTGCGACGCGCTGCGCGCAGCCGGCCAGCAGATGGACCAGCGTCCCTTCGCTCATCTCGCAGCCCGCCACGTCACGCAGCAGCTCGGCTGCGCGCTCCAGCGGCAGCAACTGGTACGCCTGCAGGTACACCGCCAGGGACACGATCCCGCTGCCGTACTGTGCCCCCGGCTGCACCCCGTCCGGGAAGCTCGCCTGCGTCAGCGTCCCGCACTGCCCACAGCCCACCTGCATCGCGCGGTGTTCCGTCACCTCGACCTGCAGGGGCGGCAGGTCATGCACCTGCCGCTTGGCGTGGCCGCTCGCCTGCGTCTGCCCGAGTCCGGCCCCACACTCGGCGCACCGCGTCGGCCAATGCTCCACCACGTGATGCGGTTCGGCCACCATCTTCAGAGTCGTCCCAGGATGCCCGGGTTGGCCGCCACTCCGCCGCCCGCTCGGCTTGCGCTGGCTCTTCGGCGGTGGCCTGCGGTACCCATCCCGCGAGGGGGGCTGATGGCTGTTGTGGCTGTCCTGATTCAGCCGCGCTTCCAGTGCGCTCACCCGCTTCAGCAGCCCTTCGACGCGTGTTTCCAGCGCGGCTTGAGATTGCAGCACCTCTTCGATCAAGGCCGCCTGGCCTTGCTCGTACAGTTCGCTCAATCGCTCGCGGGTCAACTTCATGGGCGTGTATTATTACCACGTTTCTGCTAAACAGGCTGAGCAGTTACAAACGTAAAACGTAATGCGTAATATGCTTACGTTTTACGTATCGAGCTATTCCTGCTCCTCAAGCCAATTCATCAGACCGATGAAGAAGTCAAAGAAGCCAACGACGATGGCACCAACGTACAACAGCGGGAAGTCCCCCGTGAGATGGCGGACATCCAGCGCAACAAGCAAGATGCCGATTCCAGCGACGAGCCATAGCAGCCCGCGGATGATTCTTGTCCGGGCCCGAGTAGCGCGTGCCTCGGAACCGATACGGCGGTGCTTGTTGGCAGCGCGCACGGCGTTGACCACCAGGCGTTTGGCAGATGCTTCGGGCCAACCCTGGCTCACCAATTCCTGGATCAACATCTCCTGGCTGGCACCTTTGGAGATCTGGCGGGTGAGGGACTCGGAGAGGTGTTGCAGCGATTGCTGCGCAGTAGGCGTTTCGCTAGCCATGACGAACTCCAATCGAACTAATTCAATCTACGATGCCTTCTTCAACGCCGCGCGCGGGGCGCCTTGTGCAGCGATGAAGATGAGACCGAATATTACCACGGGTCGATTTGCGCCCGTGTGGTGTAGGGCAAGCTGACAGCTTGCCCTACTTGCCGGATGACTCAGTTGCGGTTGCGCCACCAGCCAATCAGGCCCACCACAAAATCGACCGCGCCAAAGATGATCGCAGCCATAAAGAAGAGGGACACACCCCCCAGCGCCTGCGACACGTTGAAAAACATGGCAAGGGTGAACAGGCCAGTCAACGCCCAGACCAGGCCCCGGATCATGCGACGCCGATATAGTTCAGCCACAACCGCGCGCTCTTCGTCGTCCCTGGCATCTTCGCCAGCGTGTTGCGCCGCTTGGGATTGGGGAGAATGAGCCGTTTGAGCGGCATTGGTGACAAAATGCCGTGCGGATACCTCAGGCCAGCCGCGCGTAACGAGCTGCTGGATGATGACATCGCGACCTTGCCCTGCAGCCAATTGCCTGGAGACGAGGTTGGTAACCTCCTGGAGTGTAAGTGGAGGCAAGCGCACGCCTGCCGACTCTGATGATTGATCCGGCATGATCCCTCCGCTGCCGCGCGGGGCACCCGCCAACTACCTGCCCCGCCAACCG
Organism: Chloroflexota bacterium; assembly: GCA_023488685.1. GTDB lineage: Bacteria > Chloroflexota > Anaerolineae > J036 > Brachytrichaceae > CAIXPS01. The sequence continues at coordinate 4,691 of JAMDDR010000545.1, forward strand.
CATAAGCCTGCACACATATCCAGGAATTCGACCACACACAGGCCAACGCCCATGGCAAAGTGGAAGAATCCGCAGGCCGCGTCACGCATCGTGAATGACACGACGACAATGCCAATGCCCAGGACCACCCACAACGCCCCTCGCAGCGTTTGTTGTTTGTACCGTTGTACGGCACAGTCTCGTTCGTGCACGCCTGCTTGATAGGCCAGGGACATGTGGCTGGCGTTCGCCACAAATTGTTGCGCTGTCACGCGCGGCCAGCCGTGCGCGACTAATTGATCGATGAGCGTCTGCGTGCTTGTGCCGCCGGTCAACTGCCTGGCGACATCCTCAGAAAGCTCTTTGAGCGTATGACCCGCAGAAGGTGTTTTGTCTGCCATAATGACTTTCCCAGAAACACCTTCAATTTACTACAAATTCCCAACCTTTCAAACCAGCCCCGCAACCTAACCCTTCAAAGCGCCTTCCACCATGGCGCGGAAGAAGACTTGCCGCGTGAACAGGAACAGGATCACCACAGGCAGCGCGATCAGAATACACGCCGCCGCCAGCACCTGGTAGCCGATGACGAACTGGCCAATGAAGTCGTACAGGCCAAACATGGCCGTCTTGAGAGTATTCTTGCTCACCAGCAGGTAGCCGGCGATGAACTCGTTCCACACGCCGACGAACGAGAGCAGGAACGCGGAAGCCAGCCCCGGCGTCGCCAGCGGCGTGACGATGCGCCACAGCGACTCGAACGGCGTACAGCCATCGATGAAAGACGCCTCCTCCAATTCACGCGGGATCGTATCGAAGAAGCTCTTGACGATCCAGATGCTAAACGGCAGGAAGAAGCCGACATAGACGAAGATCAGGAAGATGCGCTCCTCGTATCCGGGGAATGCCTTGCGCAATGTCACGCCCATCTGGTACAGCGCGATCAGGTTGGTCAACAGCGGAATGCCGGTGATCGCCAGGATTGCCACCATCAGCGTGCGCCGCAGGCGGAAGTGGTAACGCGAAAACGCGTAGCCGGCCATGCCCGCCAGCGTGGTCACGATCACCGACGCGCCCAGCGCATAAAGCAGTGTGTTGGGCAGATAAGTGCTGATCATGCGGCCGGCCAGTTCGACGCCAAAGAGTGCATTTGGGTTCGGCTTTGGGCCAATGATGCGCTCGTAGCCTTCGAGCACGAACCGGCAAGCGCGGATGTCGAACGATCGCTCTGGCGTGTCACACGGGAATAACACCGGCGGCTTGCGCTGGACATCCACCTGCCGCCGGAACGAGATGTTCAGCGTCCCCAGCACCGGCAGCAACATCAGCACGCATATGAAGATCAGCGCGCTGTTATAGAACCAGGGCTGTAGCACCTTACGCACCCGGTAGTAACGTGCGCTGCGGGGCAGCGGTGCCGGGCGACCACTTGTGCCAGTCACTTGCATGGTTACTCAATCCAATGGTCAATCATCCAACTCATCCAACGTCACCTCGCCTGGGCCAGGAACCCGTGAGCGCGCCGGCCACCCGGCCTACGCGCGCCCCGTACGCGATAGGCGTAACGTGAACAGAATCAACGCCAGGTTGATCACCGCCATGAATACGGACAGCGCGGCGGCGCGGCCGAACTCCAGGCGGCCAAAACCGATCGTGTAGAGCAGAAAGCTCAGGACTTCGGTGGCCGTCCCCGGACCGCCGTTGGTCAGGCTGAAGACCATGCCGACGCCGTTCACGCCGCCCAGGGTCAGATTGAACAGCGCCACCACCATGGTCGGCAACACCAGTGGAAAGGTGATGAAACGGAACGAGTTAAAAGCACTCGCGCCGTCGATGGACGCGCTCTCCAGGATCTCGCGCGGCACGGTCTGCAGCGCTGCCAGGATGAGCACAGTCGTAAATGGCACGGCCTTCCACGCCGACGCAAAGATCAGGTAAATCAAGGCCGGCGCGGGCGGCAGCGGAATGCCCGGCACGACTTGCGGCGGTGGTGGCGTTGTCAGGATCGATACCCCATTCGGCGGCCCGAACAACGCGGGATCCGCAAAGAACGACGACAGCAATCCGTAGTCCGGCACCACAAACAACCGGAACACCAACCCGACGATGACGTCCGACAACACCCAGGGGATGAAGATCACCGTCAGATACAACGACGAAAGGCGCAGCTTGCGGTTCAGAAACAGCGCGACGACAAACGACGAGACGAGCGTCAACGTCGCATAGCCAGCGAGAAAGGCAAACGTGATAAAGAGGCTGTCGGAGAAGGTGCTGGTGCTGAACACTCGCTCATAGTTCCTCAGCCCGACATACTTCATGTTGCCGGCCTGGAACTCCTGCGTGCTCAGAAATATGGAATAAAAAGCGGGGTAGAACTGGACCGCCGCCAACACGATCAGTGTTGGCAATAGCAGCCAGAAAGGCAGCGTCCGCGAGAAAAAACCCTGCCGGATGCGCACGCCGGATGAAGATCTTGAGCCGGTCACGGATTGTACTGGTACGGCAGCGTTACTTGTTATTGTTGTACTCGTCCTGTGCCTTGGTCAACTCGGCAGCGATATCGGCCGTGGGATCTTCCTTGATCAGCCGGTAAATGGCCGTGGCAATCACCTTCTTCGCGTCGGGCAGCTTGGTGAGCGAGCCATACCATGGCTTGCACAGACCGGCTGTCGCCTCAATCGCCTGCTTGTAGAAGGTCGTCTGGAACGTCTGTGCAGCCCGGATCGAACCCAACGCCGGCAACCCTGCGCCGGGCGCCTGCACCCAGTCGGGGTTGTTCTGCGGGTCCATGATCCAGTTGAGGTATTGCTTGGCGCCGTCCATGTTCTTCGCGCCCTTGGGGATCACGAAACCGCTGACGGACAGGCCACACGAAGGCTTCTGACCCTCCGGCGCCACGAACGACGACAGCTTGACGTCGCCTGCCTCGATGGCGTCGAGCATGTCCTTCTCCGTCTTGGTGTTGTACTCTTTACCCGAGGGCGATTTGAGCGGGTTGACGTAGCGGTAGCCGAACACGCCGGTGGGGAACGATGCCGCTTCGGCCGTCTTCATCGGCTCCTCCTCCTGGAACTTGCCGGCGAAGACGATTTCGGGCGAGTAGCCCTTGGCCACGATCTCGCGCATGAACTCGATTGCGTTCACATTTTCGGGCGTGTTGAGCCGCATGTTGCCCTGGCCATCGTCAAAGGTGCCACCGAACGAGCTGACCGCCATCCAAAAGTAGCGTGTCGTCCCTTCGCCGTCGAAGTCCGTCGAGCCAAAATAAGTAATGGCATAGACATTCTTCTGCTTCAATTCCTCGGCTTGCTTCAGGAAGTCTTCCGGCGTCTTAGGATAGCCGTTGGGGAAGTGTTCGCTCCAGTAGAACACCAGTTGGGGTTGCTCAGACACCGGCACGCAATAAATCCTGCCATCAGGCGCGGTGCACGCCTGGACCGCGTTAGGATCAAGATCGCTAAACCAGGGCATGCTCTTGATCCAGTCGGTCAAGTCCTCCACGGCCCCGTTGTTGTACAAGGTCACCAGCTCGCCCGAACCCGTATGCATCAAGTCGGGCACCTCGCCACCGCCCTGCACGGCCGCCACCAGGGCCAGCGTCATCTTATCCCAGGCCTGCGGTTGATTCACCCATGTCAATTTACCACTGAACTGCTCGTTGAACAGGGGGATGGTCTTGCGCAGATAGGCGTTGCCGACACGTTCGTCCGATTTCGGGTCTTCGTTCTGCTCGTCGTATTGATACCACGTAATGAACTGCTGGGCCTCGGCTGCCGGCGCAGCAGTATCCGTCGGCAAGGGCGCCTCAGTCGCCTGGCTGGCTTCCGTAGCCTGAACGGCCTCCGTGGGGGGCCGTGTTGGCGCTTGCGTTGGCGTGGCATCACCACCACAGGCGACCAGGAATGCAAGGGCAAGTGTTGTGCCTGCCAGGACGAGGTTACGCTTTGTGGACATTTTTCTCCTCTTCACTCCTTCTTAAACCAAACTCAAACCAAACCTTTACTCCGACCAAATCTTAGACACTTCAAGACACTTCAACTTATCGATCAACAGGCTTGTCTATAACGCGACCACATTACACGGTCGTTAGATAACGAGCACAAAACACGAAAAGCACGCATGGCCAGAAAAATGGCATGCGCTATAAAGTACGACTCGCTTTCCTCGTGGGCGGTCACCTCCTCTTCAGTCTCACGCGGATACTGTGAGCAAGTTTATTAAGTGACCGGGCTAGCTTAGCACGGATGATAAAAGCGGTCAAGCAAATCATGGCGTGCCGAAGTTTGCGATGAAATAGTAGCCGCCACTGGCAGGGGCGATCCCAAAGCCGACTTCGTTATAGTGCGCAGAGAGAATGTTATCGCGGTGCGGACCGCTGGGATATTCCTGGGTAAACCACGCCTCAAAGACCTGCTGGGCCGTCTGCCCCCAGGCCCAGTTCTCGCCCGTCACGCTGCCAACATAACCGGCGCGAACAATGCGCATGCGTGTGTCGGCGCCGTCCGATCCCACATGGCTGCCGTAGCCGCGCTGGGCACAGTCTTCGGCGTGAAGTTGGGCGGATTGCTGCAACGCGGGTGACCAGCTCAACGTCGCCAAGCCTGCGGTAGCGCGCACCTGATTATAGAGGGCCAACAATTGCGCGCGAAATCCCTCCACGTCGCCGGCGAACGGCACGGCAGCGCTGGCGACATCGGCCACACGTGGGGCGGCGGCGTGCGCCTCAGCCGCCTGGTCTAATGTCTCCGGCGCCGTTTCATCGGGGACTTGCGCCACTTCAGCCTCAACGGCAGGGGCCGCGCTCACCGGCGCCTCTGCCTCTTCTTGAATCTCATCGGTTCGTGGTTCGGGCGCCTCCGTTGGCTGG
>JAMDDR010000564.1 GCA_023488685.1 Chloroflexota bacterium
GACCTGGGATAACACGCTGGAGATCGAGGCGTTGCGTCGCAACATCAGCCAGGGCTTCGCCAAGATGGCCGAGCTGATCCCCAATCTGCCCGACGAACTGGCACAGATGATCCAGGGCATCGAGGATGCGCGCCAGCTCACCTATGCCGTCGCCACATATATGCGCATGGAGATGGCCGATGCGCAGAAGCTGCTGGAGATGGATGGCCTGCCCAACAAGATGTTGTTCCTGCTGCAATTGCTCAACAAGGAACTGGAAGTGTTGGAACTGGGCAAGAAGATTCAGTCGCAGGCGCAGAGTGAGATGGAGAAGGTCCAGCGCGAATACTTCCTGCGCGAGCAGATCAAGGCCATCCAGCATGAGCTGGGCGAGGCCGACGAACAGTTGATCGAGATCAACGAGTTGCGCAAGAAGATCGAAGCCAGCGGCATGAACGAGGAAGCGCGCCAGGAGGCCGAGCGTGAGCTGGCGCGGCTGGCCAAGCTGCCGACGCAAGCCGCCGAATACGGCGTGATCCGCACATACCTGGACTGGATGGTCTCCCTGCCCTGGCAGATGATCAGCACCGACAACCTCGACATCGTGCATGCGCGCCAGGTGCTCAACGAGGACCACTACGGGTTGAAGGACATCAAGGAGCGCATCCTGGAGTTCCTGGCCGTGCGCAAGCGCAAGCTCGAGCTGACGGCTGAAACCGCCGCCGCGACGGGGGCGAAAGGGGACGGACCGGCGACCGATGCAGCAACCGCTCAGGATCAGAAATCGGAAGCCCAAAATCCAAAATCGCTGCTGCGGCGCGAGCGCGAAGGCGTGATCCTATGCTTCGTCGGCCCACCAGGTGTGGGCAAGACGTCGCTGGGCGCCAGCATTGCACGGGCCATGGGGCGCAAGTTCATCCGCATGTCGTTGGGCGGTGTGCACGACGAAGCCGAGATTCGCGGCTTCCGCCGCACTTACATCGGCTCGATGCCGGGCCGCATCGTCCAGGGCGTGCGCCGTGCCGAGACGCGCAACCCGGTGTTCATGTTGGACGAAGTGGATAAGATTGGCGCCGACTTTCGCGGCGATCCGTCTGCAGCACTGATGGAGGTGCTCGACCCGGAGCAAAATCGCGAGTTCCGCGACCACTACCTGGACGTGCCGTTCGATCTGTCACAGACGATGTTCATCTGCACGGCCAACACGCTCGACACCATCCCTGGCCCTCTGCGCGACCGCATGGAGATCCTGCAACTCAGCGGTTACACCGAGCAGGAGAAGCTGCGCATTGCTCAGGGCTACCTGGTGCCACGGCAGATCAAAGAGAATGGCCTGCGCCCGAGCGAGGTGACGTTTGACGAAGGAGCCATCCTGCAACTGATGCGCGACTACACGCGTGAGGCCGGCGTGCGCAACCTGGAGCGCGAGATTGGCGGCATTTGCCGCAAGTTGGTCACACGCATGTCTGAAGGCAAGGCCATCTTCCCTATCGACGTGAAAGCCGATCTACTGCAGGATCTGCTCGGCAAGCCCAAGTTTTACTCGGAAGTCGCCGATCGCACCGAGACGTCGGGCGTGGCGACCGGCATGGTGTGGACGCCCGTAGGCGGCGATATCGTGTTCATCGAAGCCAGCATCATGCGCGGTGCGAAGGCGTTCCAGTTGACCGGCCAACTCGGCGACGTGATGCGCGAGAGCGCGCAGGCCGCGTTGTCTTACGTGCGCAGCCGTGCGGCGGATCTTAAGATTGACGAAAAGGCCTTCGAGCGGAGCGACATTCACTTGCACGTGCCTGCTGGGGCGCAACCGAAGGATGGGCCATCCGCGGGTGTGACGATGTCCACCGCGCTGGTGTCGGCATTCACGGGGCGCAGGGTCCGCCAGGATGTGGCGATGACGGGCGAGATCACGTTGCGCGGTCTGGTGCTGCCGGTCGGTGGCGTCAAGGAGAAAATCCTGGCGGCGCACCGCGCCGGCCTGAAGACGATCATCCTGCCGAAGCGTAACGCCATGGACCTGGACGAGTTGCCACAGGAGGTGCGCGACAGCCTCAAGTTCGTGTTGGCCGACCGTGTGGAGCAGGTGTGGGATGCTGCGCTCATGCCGGTCCCGCGCGCGACGAAACGCAAGGCTACGAACGCTACGAACACTCACCCGTCACACAGCAGCAAGAACGGCCACAAGCCACTCAAAGACCGATAGAGGATCGAAGAACCCCTCTCCCAATGGGAGAGGGGTTGCACTGACTGGGGCGGCAGGATTCGAACCTACGAATGACGGATCCAAAGTCCGTTGCCTTACCACTTGGCCACGCCCCAACGACCGGCAACACATTCTACCACTCTCGCGCCTGGCGTGTACTACACTCGTTCACACGCGTTCACGCGGGTCGAACAAGCGGGCGTATTCATCCAGGGCAAAGCGGTCCGTCATGCCGGCGATGTAATTGCATATCACACGCTCGCGCGGCAGTTGCTTCAACCAGGCGCGCGGGCCTTCGGGCAGCATGCGCGGCTCGCTGTTGTAGGTGCGGAACAGGTCCTCGATCACGCGGTCGGATTTGATGTGCATGCGCAATACGCGCGGATGCCGGTACATGTATTCATAAAGAAACGCCTTCAGATCGCGGTTCATCTCACGGGTCGCATCCGAGAAGGCAATCATATGGGTGGGGTACTGGCGCACGTCAGCCACACTCTGCACACCGGATTGCTCGATGCGTTGTGACGTCTCTTGCAACAGATCCGTCACCATTTCACCGATCAGGCGGCGGATGACGCGGTGTCGCACCAGGTCGTTGAAGAGCGCGTCGTTGGGCACCCCGGCGGCCTCGCACGCACGCTGCCACCAGCGCACCTGCGCCACATCATGAATGTCGAGCAGTCCCGCCCGCAGGCCGTCGTCGAGATCGTGCGTGTTGTAAGCCAGCTCGTCGGCGAAGGAGGCGATCTGTGATTCGAGCGTGCCCCGAAACCCAGGCTCGTAATCGGTCGGGAGTGTTACGTCGTACTCGGTTTCGTGTTTGACCAGCCCTTCGCGGAATTCGTAAGTCAGATTCAGACCCCGAAAGCCGGCATAGCGGCTTTCCAGCTCTGTGACGATGCGATAGCTGTGCTGGTTATGGTCGAAGCCTCCGTGGTTCTGCATCAGTTCCGCCAGTTTGGCTTCGCCCGAATGCCCGAACGGTGGATGCCCCAGGTCATGTGCCAGGCAGATCCCCTCCACCAGGTCCTCATTTGCGCCCAGTGCACGGGCGATGGTGCGCCCGATCTGCGCCACCTCAAGCGTGTGTGTGATGCGCGTGCGGTAGTAATCGCCTTCGGTGACGACAAACACCTGGGTCTTGCCCTGCAAACGCCGGAATGCCGTGGTGTGCAACACACGCTCGCGGTCACGTTGGAATTCGGTGCGGTAGGGGGCCGGCGATTCCGGGTGGACCCGCCCGCGGGATTCGGCGCTCTTGGCCGCGTAAGCTGCCAGCGCCCTCGCCTCGATTTGCTCAAGCTGCTGTCGCATCCGCATGGCTGAATTGTAGCGCCTGATGCGCACAGGAGCCGCGCCGGGGCACCACCCTCAGTGAGTGGTGGGGTGGCACTCAGCCTGATGTAAGTTCCGTATGGTATTATCTTTTCAGTTGGGGTACATTCATCTTTGTAAAGGAATGGATTGAAAAGGTTGAAAAAACGATGGCAACAGAACGACACGGTGCCGTCACATTCAAGGGTGTTCCAAAGACCATGATCGGCAGCCCGTTGAAAATAGGCGACAAATTCCCTGCCGTCACATTAACCGCTACCGACTGGAGCCAGGTTGACACGACATCGTTTGCAGGCCAAGTGCATCTGATCAGCGTGGTGCCCTCGTTGGACAGTGGCATCTGCGACGCTCAGACGAAGCGGCTCAATGAGGAAGCACAAAAGATGCCCGCTGTGGCATTCGTTACCGTTAGCGCAGATCTGCCCTGGGCGCAACGGCGCTGGGTTAACGACGCTGAAGCAAAAGCGACGATGGTGCTGTCGGATCATCACGACATGGCGTTTGGCCAGGCTACCGGCACGCACGTAAAAGAAATGAGGGTGAATCAGCGCAGCATCTTCGTGGTCGATGCGGGTGGCACGATCCGGTACGTGGAATACGTCCCCGAAATCGCGCAGCATCCAGATTACGACGCGGCGTTAGATGCGGCAAGAAAACTAATCACATGAAGTCAGTCCAAAATTTTGCGGCCCAATTGATCGGCAACGTTGAGAAAGTCATTTTCGGCAAACGTGACGTCGTGGAATTGACGGCCATTTGTCTGTTGTGTCAGGGCCACCTGCTCATCGAAGACGTGCCCGGTGTGGGCAAAACGATGCTGGCCAAGGCGCTGGCGAAGTCCATCGGTGGGATTTTCAAACGCATCCAGTTCACGCCGGACATGTTGCCGGCCGACGTAACCGGCACGTCGATCTACAATCAAAAGACCGGTGAGTTCGAATTTCGCGCCGGCCCGGTGATGGCGCAGATCGTGCTGGCCGACGAGATCAATCGCGCCACGCCCAAGACACAGGCGGCGTTGCTTGAGGCGATGGAGGAACGGCAGGTCACCGTGGATGGCGTGACCCATATGCTCGGGCAGCCGTTTCTGGTGTTGGCAACGCAAAACCCGATTGAGTACGAAGGGACCTTCCCGTTGCCAGAGGCGCAACTCGATCGCTTCCTGATGCGCATCTCGTTGGGTTATCCATCCCCCGAGCAGCAGGTATCGATCCTCGACGCGCAACAATTTACGCACCCGATCGAGTCAATTGCCCAGGTCACGACGCCGGCGACTTGCTCGCGATGCAGGAGCAGCTCAAGTCAGTGTACGTGGACACGCTAATCAAGCAATACATTGTGCAGATCGTCGACCGCACCCGCTCGCACCCCGATGTATACCTGGGCGCCAGCCCGCGCGGCGCACTGGCGCTGTACCGCACCACGCAGGCGCGCGCGGCTGTGCACGGGCGCGACTACGTCATCCCCGACGACGTAAAGGCACTGGCCCCGTCCACGCTGGCGCATCGCATCATCATCAGCCCGGCGGCGCGCATCAAGGACATCAACCCTGAGAGCATTCTTGAAGAGATGTTGAGCAGCACGCCTGTTCCGGGCACAAAGGTGAAGGCCTAAATGAGAGCAGGGGAGAGGGGGAGCTAGGGAGCAGGGGAGAGAAGATGAGTCGCTACCGCGTTATTCTGCTCCTCTTCATCGTCACGCTGATTGGCGCGCTTGGCAGCGGGCGGTCGCTGTGGTGGAGTTTCGCCGGTGCGCTGTTCGCCTTGATCGCCGTCTCGGTGGCGTGGGCGTGGTTGAGCGTGAACTGGCTGCGCATCCGCCGTCGCACGCTCACGCGCGTCGCGCAGGTCGGGCAGACGTTGGATGAGGAATTTGTCCTGGCAAACCTGAGCCGCATCCCCAAGCTTTGGATCGAGGTGCGCGATCAATCCACGCTGCCCAGCCATTACGCCAGTCGCGTGCTTGGCCTGATCGGCCCGTTACAGTGGCGTGGCTGGCGCGTGTCCACATTCTGCAGCCGGCGCGGGCGCTACACGCTTGGCCCGCTGCTGGTGCGGAGCGGCGACCCGCTCGGTATTTATCAGATGGAACGCGCCGTCCATAAGATTAACAGCATCCTGGTCTACCCGGCCGTCTATGAGTTCCGCGAATTCCCGCTGCCGGTCGGTCACCTGCCTGGGGGTGAGGCTTTGCGCCGGCGCACCCACTACGTCACCACGAACGCATCCGGCGTGCGCGACTATATGACCGGCGACGTCATCAACCGCATTCATTGGCCGTTGAGCACCAAGCGGCAGCGTCTGACGGTAAAAGAGTTCGAGCTTGACCCGATGTCAGATCTCTGGATCATGCTCGACTTGCAGCGTGAGGCACATGTGCGGCTGCCCGATCCGGCCGGCGACGAGGATGAGTTCACTGAGACGGCGCCGGACACGGCCAAAACGTTCGTGCTGCCGCCGCAGACCGAAGAGTACGCCATTTCGATGGCGGCATCTGTGGCTCAACATTTCCTGAGACAGGATCGCGCCGTCGGGCTGATCACCTACGCGCACCATCGCGAGGTGCTCAGCAGCGACCGCGGCGAGCGCCAGATTAACAAGCTGATGGAGATGTTGTCGGTGCTGCGGGCAGATGGCGCGGTGCCATTCGAGCGCGTCTTACGCGCCGAGGGGATGTTGTTGCCGCGTGGCGCAACCGTGATCGCCATTTCCGCCTCGTCTGATGTTACCTGGGCCTTGCCGGTGCAACAGCTCGTGCGCAGTGGCCTGCGCGTGGTCGCCATCGTGATTGACGCACATACGTTTAGCGGTGTGGAGTCGCCGGCGGTCCTGATCGGCGCGCTGGCTGAAGCTGGCGCCGTGGTGCGTGTGATCAGGCGCGGTGAATCGCCGGCCGAAGCAATCGGACGCCCCGCAGTGGCATGATTTGTTACTCGTACGATAGCACCTCGCGCACGCTCAGCCGCGCCGCCCGCCAGGCCGGTAGGAAGCTCGCCAGCGTCGAGATCACCCCCACGACCAGTAGCCATAGCCCCGCTCCCGTGAGCGAGAATGTGTCGCTTAGCCGCTCGCGCAGCAACGTGGTCCCAATCGCCGCGCCCAGGTAGTGCCCGATCGGCAGCGCCAGCACAGCGCCAAGTAACCAACTGAGCAGGCCGATGAACACGCCCTCGCTCAGAATAATGCGCATGATCGCCCCGGTGGATGCGCCAATCGCCCTCATCACGCCGATTTCGCGGATGCGTTCCAATACGTTGATGCTCATCGTCCCCATCAAGCCCAGCCCGCCGACCACCGCCAGCAGGATCGCCATCAGCACCAGGAACGTGATCAGGAGGCCGAACTGGTACTCGAAGGTCGCACGGCCCGAGCTGGTGGTGGATGTCGAACTGGTGTACAACCCGGCACGCTTGAAGTGCTCCTCCAACGCCCTGGCGGTCTGCGCTTCCGCGTCGGGTTCGGACTGGTCGGTGACCACCATGACGCTGCTGGCGCGGCCGGGTTGTCGCGCCGCCCGCGCGTAGGCGGCGTAATTCATGTAAACGGTGCGCCCGGTCAGCACACCGCGCACCACGCCAACCACCTGCCACTCGCCTGCGCGCTCGTCCAACTTCAGGCGCACCGTGTCGCCGACCTTCAAATCGGGGTGATCCTCGAACATGTCGGTGTTGATGACCAGCGCGTTCGTATCGTCGGGGCGCAGCCAGCGCCCCTGCAACACGATGGGCTTGATCAGCCTGGTCCCGGCCGGCGGCGCGATGACGTTGAAGCTGCGGCTCTCTGTGCCGCCTGTGCCGATGCGCACGGCGCTGTCGCTGCCCCACGCCTCGGCCTGCAGCACCCCCGGAACTGCCAGCGCCTGTCGCCGCACCTGCTCGATGGAGTGAAGGCGGCTGAAGTAGATGGCAACGTTGAAGTTCCAATAGCGTTGCGAGTCGGCCAGCGTGTGCAAAAGTGCATCGCGAACGCAGAACACGCCGACGAAGATGGCGCCGCCCAGCGTGAGCGTGGTGAGTGTGAATGCCAGCCGGCCTTTGCGCCGGAAGGTGTTGCGCAGCGACAGCAGCAACGGGCGCGACAACCCCCGCACGCGCGCAACGGCGCGGTCCACCATGCTTTCGCCAAAGTGACCGCTGACGCCGTACGAGTTGATCGCCTCCTGCACCGTAATGCGCGTGCCGACCAGCACAGGGTAGAGTGACGCCAGCACCGGCACGGCCAACCCGATGGCCGCCTGCAACGCGATCACGTGCGCCGGCACACTCAGGTCGGCGATGTCGACGTTCAACAACCTCGCGCCGAATTGAGACAACCATTGTGCGCTGAGCATCCCCAGCGGCAGCGCCACACCGAGTGCCAGGATGCCGAAGGCCAGCACCATGCCCAGGTACATGGCAACGATCTGGCGCGCGTGCGCGCCCACCGCTTTCATCACGCCGATCTGCCGCACGTGCTGCGCCAGCAGTGCCGAGATCGTGTTGACGATCAGGAAGCCGCTCGCCAGCAGCGATAACGCGCCCAACACACCCAGGATCAGCAGCATGGATTGCACGGCGTTATCGAGCGCGGGCTTGCCTGGCGTTGGGACGCGGATGCCGGTGACGATGCGCCCGTCCTTCTCCGCGCGATCCTTGATCTTGTCCGCCACATCCTGGATGTGCTGCTGGTCGAGCGCGTCTTGGGCGACGACGACGTTCAGCCGGTTGAAGTTGCGGGGAAAGCCCAGCCATTCCAGCGTGTCCATGTCGATATAGCCGTACGACGTGCCGCCGAGGATGGGCGGCGGCGACTGGAAGTCGTAGGTCAGGCCGGCCACACGCAACGAGCGCTCGGTGCCGTCAAACAATTCGACGGCGATCTGATCGCCCACGCTGGCGCGCAACGACGCCAGGGCGGAGCGTTCGAGCAGCATCTCACGTTTGGGCGGCGGCCATGCCCCCGACTGCGGCCGGAAGGTGTTGATGCGGAGGTCGTCGAAATCGGGAACGGCAATGAGCAACAGGGTGCGCAGTTCGTCGCCCACTTTTGCCCGCACGGTCACCTCGCGCCGCCCTTCCGCATCTGCGACTTCCGGCATGCGGCGCACCGCCTTGACGAAGTCCTCGTCGAAAGTGGACGTAAGCGTCGCACTGGCCGGGTGGCTGGCCGCGTACACGCGTGTCACTTCACGCGATAACACCACCTGTGTGCCGGCGATGGTGCCGGTGGCATAGATGCCGACGGCGATGGATAACACAACCAGCAGGGTGCGCGTTTTATTGTTCCACAGATCGTGCAGGACTTTACGCCAGCGGGGACTCACGCTGCTCAAGCGCCTGTTTGTGGTAAAGCCTTCACCAAGGCTTTTAAAACGGTGTTCACAGCTTCCGGTGTTTTAAAGTAGGCCGCAATCTCTGGGTCAAGAACGACAACCATGCTACCTTCTTTAAGTTGGCCGGCAAATCGATTAGGCTTAGCCTTGTGGTAATCAAATTGATACTCGGGCCTCAGCTCATCTTCAGCCCGAGGCTTTGTGCGGCGTGGCTTAGAAGCCGACATTCTCTTCATAATCTTTTTGCTCGCGCCTGGTTGCCATTCGCGCACTTATAATACGAATCCTGGTTCTTCGCTCCGCGAAACTCACAAGTATCAATCGACCCTGATTGGAATGTCCTATGATTATCTCGCGTGTTTCCCCATTCGAGTGGGCCTCGTCATCGAAAATGAGAGCGAATGGATTATCAAACACCGTTCTAGCTTCATCGAAGGAGACACCGTGTTTCGCAATGTTTCGCTGTGCTTTCTCATTGTTCCATTCGAAACGGCCATCCATGCGATAACAAGTTTAACACGCGACCTTACCGTAGTGGCATTGTCATATCAGCCGTTCCGTGATCGCTGTGTAGGGGCGAATGGACCTCAGTGCAGCCTGCTCGGTCTGCTCCGCGTAGTACAACTCCCAGCGCAACTGCAGGTTCATCCAGAAGGCCGCGGACGTG
>JAMDDR010000197.1 GCA_023488685.1 Chloroflexota bacterium
GCACGTCGCCCAGTTCACGCCAGATTTGCTCGGCTTCTGCGTAGCGCGACAGCGCGCCGGCGGGGTCGCCCAACGACCGCAGCACGTTGCCCAGGTTCAGCAGTGCGCTGGCCTCATCACCGCGGTTCGACCTGTTGCAGACGTTTGATCAGTTCGTCGTACAGCACTTCCAGGAAGCTGCTCTTGCCGAAGCGCCGGCCGCCGATGATGGCGTGGGAGTCGCCCCTGGCATTGCACAGGTCGTCGACGATGACACGCATTTCGTCCGTCCGGCCAAGGAAGTCCGCCGGGTCAGTCGGTCTGTTGAAGTGGAACGGGTTGGTCGCCATGGCGCATGCCCGCTGGTGTTATCGGTTACTCGTCCAGGCCCAAACGGATCTGGCGGATCCAGTTGCGAAACAGGCCAAACAGGATGGCGTAACGGGAGCCGGTTGCGGGACCCGGCTGGTCGCGCTGCACGACGTACACATTGTTCAGCGTGTACAGCGCGCTTCTGCGCGTGTTGGCCTGCTGGGGTTGTTGTGCGGTCGCGTGGCATTCCGCAGGAATGTCGTTCACCAGCGCGGCCTCGGGTTGGGCATCGTTCGCCTTGCCCAACAGGAGCAGCACATCCTGGTTCGACCGGGCGATGGCCTCGCCCCATACGTTGCTGTTGCTGATCTCGCCCCATAGCCCGCTTTCGTTGACGATGGCTGCGTACTGCGGATCGAACATGAACTTCTCCGCGGCGGCCCTCAACTCCTCCATGCTCACCCGGCCGCTCTGGCGCTGCCTCAGCATGTAGGCCAGGCTGCACAACTGGCGCGCAAAGAAGGGATGCCCGCCGCTGGCGCGCGCGACAAAGGCGGCAGTCTCGTCGTCAAATGACAACTCCACCTGTGCGCCGATGTTGCGGACCATCTTGACGCAATCCTCCGTCAGCAGAGGCGGCATGAACACTTCCTTAAGCAGTTGGAAGAACGGGTTCTGTTCGTTGCCCAACCGGCTGCGGCGGTTCACCGCGGGGTCCACGCCGGCGACCATGAAGGACACGCGACCGTCCTCCTGCACCAGCCCGCGCAGGGTGCGCATCAGCGTCAGGTAGCGCGCCAGCGTCGGGGCGTCCGCGTTATCCGGCGGCAGGATCAGTTCGATCTCATCCAGGAAAATGGCCAGCCGCACATCCGGTATCTGTGCTGCCACATCGGCCGCCATCTCGGCCGCCATCGCGTCGAGCGCGCCGGTGGTGATCTTGACGAAGTCGCCGCTGGGGTCGGCGGTCCCGATCAGGGCATTGCCCAGGTCCAGGTTGAGTGGGTTGAAGCGGGCCTGGATATCATTGTGCCACGCGCGCACGATGCGTTCGTAAACCCCTTGCAGTTCCGTGCCCGCTTGCAAGTCAATCCAGGCGGTCGGGCAGGGCATGCGCTGCTGCATGAACCGCATCAGCGAGCTTTTGCCCATCTTGCGCAAACCGAACAGGCCAATCGGTCGATTTTGGGCCAGTTCGTCCTTCAAGCTCTCGGCCAACGCCTCGCGCCCGTAAAAGTTGGTGATGTCGGTAACAGGGTCGCGCACGTTATAGGGGTCCGAGCCGCTGCCGATGAAGCGCTCCAGGTAGCGTTGCAGCGCGATGCTCTCGGCGTTAGCCTTGCCGGCGGCCTTACTCTCGTACAACAGCGACGTCGAGATGGGCATCAGGTTAAACGCTTGCAAGCGCAGGGTGAGGATCTGTGACCAGGCGTCGTCCTTGGGGGTCTGGTCGACCAGCACGAACGCTTGCGTGCTGGCTGGCACGGCCTTTTGGGCCGCCTCACGCAGGTCGAGAACATGTTCGCCGTCCAGCATCCGGCTGATCAGGCAGCTCGTGTACACCGGCGCCTTCAGCTTTTTCTTCCACAGCGGTGTGTTTGGATCGCAGATGAAGCTGTCACCCGCGCCGGTGGTCGCGATCTTGAACCCGGCGGCCCGGAAGAAGCGTTGCGCCTCGGCGACGACCAGCATGAGTGGGCGTTTGGCTTCGTCGCGCTGCGCGTAGATGGCGTTGATGCTATCCTGGGTGCGGGCGATGCCCGCGCTGTCGCCCAGGCTCTGCTGGTAACTGAGCGCCTGTTGGAACCAGTTCAGCGCCTCATCCGCATGGCCCATTTGTGAGGTCGCGTGGCCGATGTTCGTCAGCGCCAGCGCCACGCTGGCAAGGTCGTCGTTGCGCAACGCAGTGGACCAGCTCTGCTGATAGAACTTGAGCGCCTGGTCCCAGCGTTGCTGGCTGGCGTGCAGGCCGCCCAGGCTGCTGAGCGTGGCAAATTCGCCGCGCCGGTCGCGCAGGCTCTGATAGAGCGCCAGCGTCTCCTGATAACGCGCCTCGGCGTCAGCCCAGTTGGCACGCTGCGTATCGATCACGGCCAGGTTGGTCAGGATTTGTGCCACGTCCGAGTCGCTGCCGTTCTGTCGCGCCAGGGCGAGTGCTTCGTGCAATTTCTGTTCCGCGGCGGGCAGGTCCCCGAAGTTCAACAGGGCAAAGCCGCTCTCGTTCAATGTCAGAGCCAGGCTTTGCACGTCGCCCAGTTCACGCCAGATTTGCTCGGCTTCTGCGTAGCGCGACAGCGCGCCGGCGGGGTCGCCCAACGACCGCAGCACGTTGCCCAGGTTCAGCAGTGCGCTGGCCTCATCACCGCGGTTGCCCACCTGCCGGGTGAGTGCCAGGCTTTCATCCAGCGCGGCCAGCGCCTCCTTGTAGCGCGCCTGTTCGCGCAGCACATTGCCGATGCGAACCAGTGTGCCAGCCTGGCCCGCCAGGTTGCCAATGTCGCGGTAGGCCGATAGGCTCTGCTGGTAGTGTGCCAGCGCCTCGTTGAATTGCTGGCGCGCGCGATACACATTGCCGATCAGGCTGAGGAGTTGTGCCTGCGGGTCTTTCAGACCATTGTGGCGTGCGATGCCCAGGCTGCGCTGGAAGTTGTCCAACGCCGCGTCAAAGTTGCCCCTACCAAGTTCCTGTTGGCCGCTGGCGTTCAGGAAGTCGATCTGCTTTTCAGGCGCAGTGATGAGCACCCTGCCATCGCTGATGTGATCCGGTTGGATGGCGGTCTGCCCGATCATGATGCGGGCGTCTTTGACCAGTTCGCCCGGAACGACGATGGCATCCTGCTCGATGCCGATCTCCTGCGTGACAGGCCCCCATGCGACGGTGGGGCGCACTTCGCGGACTGCCTTCATCAGCTCGTCCAGCTTCCCGCGCCGTTGCATGTACGTGATCAGTTCGCGCGCTTTTGCATTCTTCCCCTCTCCAGCCAGGCTTTCCCAGTCGATCCCCAGGTCAAAACACAGTGATCGCAGTTCGTCAGTATTGAAGTACTCGATGAGGTTCTGACGAAGTATTACGAGTTGGTTAGTGGTCTGTGGCTTCCCCATAAGGCAGCGCTCCAGGCAGATGGAACCGTCACTGTTGCGGTCGCTGATTCACGGTCACATGGCCGCCACTGACTTGCCCAATCTGAGTCGCGAGGATGGTGATGATTGGAAGGACGATCGGATCCATGTCTGACCTCCTGTTGTGCCAGCTTCACTTGCCTTGGCAAACCGGTGCGTGTGTTCGTACGATGTGGGGATCGGTGGCTCGTATTTTATTATAAGGTAATAGTTCGTTGTGTCACGCTCCCGGCGGCCGCAAGGGCGGGAAGTCGGCGCGCGGCAGGCGCTGCAACACCGGCAGCAGCCCAAACGCCTTGTGCGGTTCGAACTGATACCAATATGCCGTGCTGGAGTAATCGTCCGAACGGCGGTTGGCATGCCCATGTTCGATGGACACCCGGATCGAGCGCGCAAAGCGCACCGGGTCTGCCAGATGCCAGCGGTACCACGACGTCAGCCCTGTGTTGAGGTGTCCCCCGGTCAGCGTAAGGCCGAAGAATGGGGACGCAAATTGCTGTTGTGGCCCCCATGCGGTGTTGAAGTAATCCTCGGTGCCGGTGCCGCGAATGGTCGGGCGATTGCGCTGACCTTCGTTGTCGTCGTCGATGTAGATCATTTCGTCGCCCTCGCCGTACCAGTTGTCGTCACCCTTGGGGTAGCGCAGGTTGTGGATGTTGAGATTGCAGCCGATGTATTGCCCGCTGCCCTGCGCGTCGAGCAACAGATAGTTGCGGCTGTCGTCCAGGTTTGTGCCAGCGGAGCGGAAGGTGTGATCGTCCATCTCCGGGGGCTCGACGATGCCGTCGCACGGATTCTCGCGGTGCCAGCAGGCGTGCAGGCGGCCCAACTCGGGACGCGGCGCATCCCACTGCTCGTAGTCGATGTTGTAGTACAGGCGCGTCTCGCTGGCGAGGTTCTCGTTGAGCACTTCGATCCTGGCGCCGGTGCTGAACGGCATGGGCAGATAACAGTTCAGGCCCGTGCCGTCGCTGGGCGCCATGACCATGGGGAGCGCTGCATAGTTGGCCGTCTGGCTATGCCCGATGCCGAAGAAGTCGCCCAGCGGCACCAGCACGCTGGGCTCTGTCTCCCCATCCCAGTACATCCTGAGCACCAGTTTGCGCAGATAAAAGCTCTCGATGCTATGACAGGTGAACCAGATGTGCGTGACGCAGCCTGGTCCCTGCACGTCCAGCAACGTCGCGGTCTCGCCGCGTACCATGCTGAGCCGGTCGCGGTTATCGCCGAGTGGCGAGGTGCTGGAAGCGCGCCTGGAGCGTCGCGTGTTGTCCACTCGCACGAAGTCGAACCACTGAAAAGACGATGCCATGGAACCCTCCGATTCGTGGAATAACGGATGATAAGCACCGCAGATCTTATCACCCTGGGCGGCGATGACCGCTACAAAGTCCGTTCTCTGACCACTGTGAGTATTGACAGAACGATATGCGCGCCTTAAAATTTTAGTGAAATCGATTTCAGAAATCGATTTCAATGTTTGACCTACATACACAGGAGACGTCAGGTAGAGTTGTCTGAGCATAACTCGACATTCCCGACCGGCAAAGATGTCGCGCGAGAGGCAGGGGTCTCTGTGACCACTGTCTCTCGGGTGATTAACAACGTGCCCAATGTCAGGCCAGAGGTGCGGGATAAGGTTCTGGCTACGATCAAGGCCTTGAACTATCGCCCTAACCGGGTGGCGCGCCGATTGCGTGTGAAGCGCAGCAACGTGCTGGGCTTGATCATCCCCGATATCCAGAACCCGTTCTTTACCTCCATCGCGCGTGGCATAGAGGATGTGGCGTATCAGCACGGCTATTCCGTCGTGTTATGCAATACGGACGAGAGCTGTGACAAAGAGCGCCTGTATGTCGACGTTATGTGCGCCGAGGAAGTGGCCGGCGTCATTCTTGCCACCACGAACGAGGCGGATACACATCTGCAGCAGCTCGGCCAATGCGGCATTCCTGTCATAGGCATCGACCGTCAAGTCAGGAACCATGCCATTGATTCAGTGCTGGTGTCAAACCGCGAAGGTGCCTGTGAAGCGGTGTCGCACCTGATCGGCCTGGGGCATACCCGCATTGGCTTTATCGGGTTGCCGCTGGGCCTGACGGTCGGCAGTGAACGTTACCAGGGTTACCTGGATGCGCTGGCCCAACACGGGCGCACACCGCTGGACGAGTTGATCCGCATCGGCGATGCAAAGCAGTCCAGCGGCTATCAGTGCGCGAGCGAGTTGCTGGCTCTGGGCTGTCCCATGACGGCGCTCTTTGTCGCCAACAACCTGATGACGTTGGGTGCGCTGGACGCCATTCACGAACGCAGGATTGTGATCCCTGAGCAGTTGTCCGTGGTCAGTTTCGACGACATGCCGTTGGTTGCGTACCTGCAGCCGCCGCTGACCACTGTCGTCCAGCCGGCCTACCAGCTCGGGCAGACGGCATTTACGCTGCTGCACGACAGGATAGAGCAGCCTGGCATGCCTGTGAAGCATATTCGCCTGCAGACGACGCTTGTCATCCGCAGTTCCACCGCTCAGCCGAGTGGCTGGACGGTCGAATATGGAGGTGATCACCACATCAAGTACTAAATCTACTCGCACCTATTCCATCCTTTTCCGTCCTTGTCAGACAGGTCCGCGTTTTATAAATCAAAGCTTGTTTCACGAGCGATTTGTTTTGGCACGAATCTGGAGGAGATCCGATGAATACCAGGAAGTTGAATCGGCGCGATTTTCTGAGAGTGGCTGGTCTGAGCGGTGTCGGCCTTGCCATGGCGGCCTGTGTTCCGGTGGCTGCTCCCACGGCTGCCCCACAGAGCGCCGCAGGAACAGAGGCGACGACAGCGCCTGAGCCAACGGCTGCTGCCGCGGGTGGCGAAGCGGTCACGATCGAACTGTGGGCACCCCATCCACTCGACGACAATATGAAGGTGACGGAGTTTACGCAGAAGAACTTCGAGCCCAAGAACCCCGGCGTAAAGTTCAAGTTCACCCAGATCCCCGGCGATTGGCAGCAGAAGTTCACCACCTCGGCAGCCGGCGGCACGTTGCCAGACCTGTTCGCCGTCGACGGCATCAACATGCCGACCTACACCGCACGTGGCCTGACAGCCGAAATCACAGGGATTGATCCCAAGATTCTGGATGACTTCTACCCCTCGGCGCGTGAGGAGATGGAGTACGAGGGCAAGGTGTACGGGTCGGTGATCGAAACGAACTCGCAAGCCTTCAAAGTGAACATGGACATGGTCGAGAAGGCGGGCGTAAAACTGCCGACGACCTGGGATGAACTGGTGTCGGTCGGGCAGGAGCTCACCATCGACACCAGCGGCAAGAAGGCCAGCGAAGCCGGCTTCGACCCGAACGCGTTGAAGCAAGCCGCCTTCGAGACCTGGTGTTGCAAGGGTGAGGGCTCGACCTGGATGATCCTATCCTACATCTGGTCCAATGGTGGCGATGTCTACGACGCCGCTAAGAAGGTCACCATCGCAGACGCGCCGGCGGTTGAGGCCATCCAGTGGCTGTCGGACCTGATCAAGAAGTATTACATCTGGCCGAAGTCCGGCGTGATGCAGGCCGGACCGGAAGGCACCTGGTATGGGCAGTTGGTGGTCATGAGTGAGACGGGCGCGTTTGACCTGGCCAACCTGACCGAGACCAATAAGCCCAAGTTCAAGTGGGACATCATGGCCGCGCCACCCAAGGAAGCCGGCGGCAAGTTCGTCAGCGGCGTGGGCGGCTGGCTGGTCTCGGCCAACAAGGCGGGCAAACATATCCCGCAGTCGATCGTGACCGCTTCGCCACCGATGAGCGACGAGTACCAGTTGCAAGGGTCCACGTATGGCTACGCCGTGACGGGCCGCAAGACCATCGCCGAGCAGCGCCTGAAGGACGTGCCGCAGTTGAAGATCTTCCTTGAGGCCATGCTGAGCGGCAAGGCGCGCCCACGCAGCTCCGAGTACCCGGCCATCACCGATGCGTTGCAGCAGGCCTTCGACGAGGCGATCTTTGGCGATCGCGCGCCGCAGGATGCACTGAACGACGCGGCGAAGAAGATCGGCGATGCGCTGGCGAAGGAAGCCGGCAGCAAGTAGCATGCGCGATTAGCGTGCGCGATTAGCATGCGCGATTAGTGTGCTCCGATCTGCAACCCTTGCGAAGATCCAAGCCGGGCTTCGCAAGGGTCTGCAGAGGAGGTAATGATATGCAGGCAGGCTTGGCGCAGGCGCCTACCAACATCAAACGCCAGTCCAGGATGGCCAGTCGTGAGGCACGCTGGGGTTGGTTCTTCATTGCGCCGTGGATTGGTGGTTTTCTCATCTTCACCCTGATCCCCGTGGTCACCTCCTTTCTCCTGAGTTTCACCGATTATGAACTCGTGACGGCACCACGCTGGGTGGGTACGAAGAACTTCGTCGATCTGTTCACAGCGGATCGCTTGTTTCTGCTGTCGCTGTATAACACAGCTTATTACGTGCTGTTCAGCGTGCCACTGGGCATCATCGGCGCCTTCACGCTGTCGATGCTGCTCAACGTCAAGCTGCGTGGCATGAACTTTTACCGCACGGTGTTCTACCTGCCGGCGGTGACGTCGGGCGTGGCTGTGTCTCTGCTGTGGATGTGGTTGTTCAACCCCCAGTTCGGCCTGATCAACTATCTGCTGCGTTCGCTCGGGCTGTATGCGCCGGGCTGGCTGGTCGATCCACACTGGGCCAAGCCTGCTTTCATCGTCATGAGCCTGTGGGGTGTCGGCGGCACAGCCGTGATCTTCCTGGCCGGCCTGCAGGGCGTCCCGCGCAGTCTGTACGAGGCGGCGGAGATCGACGGTGCGAATACGTGGCAGCGTTTCTGGAATATCACGGTGCCAATGATGACACCGGTGATCTTCTTCAACCTGATCATGGGCATCATCGGCTCGTTCCAGGTGTTTACCCAGGCCTACGTCATGACCAGCGGCGGCCCGCAAGACGCAACCCTGTTCTATGTGCTGTACCTGTTCCGCCAGGGCTTCGCCTTGCTGCGCATGGGTTACGCTGCGGCGATGGCGTGGATCCTGTTCATCATCATCCTGATCCTCACGGTGATTCAGTTCCGTCTGGCGGATCGCTGGGTGTATTACGAGGGCGACGTGGTGAAGAGGTGACCGGATGAATACTACTGTGGTTTACAAGGCGCCCTCCCGCTATCGTGCGCAAAAGACGATCGGCAAAATTACATGGTATGTCGTGCTGACTGTTCTCGGGATGGTCTTCTCGCTGCCTTTCTTCTGGATGCTCTCGTCGTCGCTCAAGGTCGAGGCTGACATCTGGATCTATCCACCCGCGTGGATTCCCAACCCGATCGTATGGGAGAACTATCCCAATGGGCTCGAGTTGATGCACTTCCCGCGCCTGCTGGCCAACACCCTGTTCCTGGTCGTGGTGGGAACGTTCGGCATCTTGTTGTCCAGCACCTGGGTGGTCTATGGCTTCACGCGCTTCCGCTTCCGCGGGCGCGATTCGCTGTTCGTGCTGCTGCTCTCGACCATGATGTTGCCGGCGCAGGTGACGATGGTGCCGCTGTTCATCATGTACAAGAACCTGAGCTGGCTGAATACCTATCTGCCCTTGCTGGTGCCGGCGTTCTTCGGCAGCGCCTTCTACATCTTCCTGTTGCGCCAGTTCTTCGCGACCATTCCGACCGAACTGGACGATGCGGCCAAGATCGATGGCTGCGGTTACATCAGCATCTGGTGGCGCATCATGCTGCCGCTGGCCAAGCCCGCGCTGGCCACGGTCACGGTGTTCTCCGTGATCGCCGGTTGGAATGATTTCCTGTGGCCCCTGATCGTTCTGAATGACGGGGATAAGTACAACCTGGCGTTGGGGTTGGCCACGTTCCGCGGCTTGTACAACACGCAATGGGGCTACCTGATGGCGGCGTCCGTGGTGGTGTTGATGCCCTGTCTGTTGCTGTACTTCTTCGCGCAGCGTTTCATCGTCGAAGGCATCACCCTGACGGGATTGAAGGGTTAACAAACACGATGTAACTGTCGAGATGGCGCCCTTCCGGGTAAAGCCAAACGATACTAAGATTCTGGCCT
>JAMDDR010000128.1 GCA_023488685.1 Chloroflexota bacterium
GGAGCGCCGCGCGCTGTACCAGCAGCGCACCATTCTGCTGGTGGACGAGATACATCGCTTCAACAAGTCGCAGCAGGACGCGCTGCTGCCACATGTCGAGGACGGCACCATCATCCTGATCGGCGCGACCACCGAGAACCCTTATTTCGAGGTCAACAGCGCGCTGATCTCACGCTCGCGCCTGTTCCAATTGAAGGCGTTGACCGACGCCGACGTGCGCGCCATCGTGCTGCAAGCTGTGCGCGACCCCGAGCGCGGCTACGGCGGGCGCAAGGTGCAACTGGACGAGGACGCGCTGGCCCACATCGTCAAGGTGGCGGGCGGCGACGCGCGCAACGCGCTAAACGCGCTGGAGTTGGCCGTCGAGTCCACCCAACCTGACGCGCATGGCACGATCCACGTCGACCTATCGGTGGCACAGGACAGCATCCAACGCCGTGCCGTGCTGTATGACAAGGAAGGCGACGCCCACTACGACACGATCAGCGCCTTCATCAAGAGCGTGCGCGGCAGCGACCCTGACGCAGCGCTGTACTGGCTGGCCAAGATGATCTACGCCGGCGAGGACCCGCGCTTCATCATGCGCCGGCTGCTGATCCTGTCGGGCGAGGACATCGGTCTGGCCGACCCTATGGGCATGGTGGTGGCCGCGGCGGCGTCGCAGGTATTCGACTGGGTGGGTATGCCGGAGGGCATCTTCCCGCTGGTCGAAGCGACGCTGTATCTCGCCACAGCGCCGAAATCCAACACGGCCACGCACTACTTCAGTGCACGGGCCCAGATCGAGCGCGAGGGCGTGGGCGAGGTACCCGACCATTTGAAGGATGCCAACCGCGATGCGCGCGGCCTGGGACACGGCAAAGGTTACATGTACCCGCACGAGTTCGACGAACACTTCGTGGCGCAGAACTATCTGCCACGCGAGATCGCCGGCATGATCTTCTACACGCCCAGCGACGTGGGGTACGAACAGGCTGTGGCCGAGCGGCTGGCGCGCTGGCGCGCCGCGCAACGCGCCGCCCTGGGCATCGAGGGGCGCGAAGGCCCGCGCCTGAGCCAGCAGGAAGTCGAACACATGAAGCGGGAACGGTGAGCAACACCCCAACACAGAAACAATTTAATGGTTCACAGAAGATCGAATTTGAGACTGAAAGCGAGCAACAATTAAGGGCTGAGGTGGGATGCTCTTGTAAAAGCTCTTTGAAGCGACCAACTTACAGTGTGTCATCCGAACACAAAGATGTAATACTATCAAACCAGTTGATAGCAAGGAGATAGCCGAAAAGGGGCGCTGTGATATGCAGGACAATATCAGTGCTTTGATAGTAAATCAGTGGCTGCCCGAGTGGAATGACGCGGTTTTCGATGTGACATATAGGCGTAAACCTGAAGCACACTTCTATCTATTCCGTTTAAATGCCTATGATCTCAAGCGTCTGTCAGGGGTGTACCGGCGAGATCCAAATAGGAATCCGGCGGATGACATTAATATTCAGAGACGACATGATCCAAAGCGATCTGAAGAGATCCTAAGATATCTACAAGATGGATTCCCTCTTTCGAAAATAGATAAAAGAAAACTCATTGATCAGAGTGAAGCCAGAACACTTAGAATGCCAGGCTGGGTACCTACAGCAATCGTCGCGAATATACTAGTGCCTGGGGATAGGCGAGGTCCTAAAAATCAACGAATCGCTGACCGGGATATTGTTCAAGTCGAAGATGATAATGGTATTGCACAACTCACACTCCCGAAAGGCTTGGAGGACCCTAACTGGCAGCCACGTGTGCATCCTATAGAAATAATAGATGGTCAGCATCGCTTGTGGGCACTTGAAGAACCGGAGCAACTTGAGTTGCCGTGGACAGAAGATTTCCGCTCTAGGTTAAAAAAACTAGAATTGCCTGTAGTGGCCTTCCATGGTCTTGATCGAACTTGGCAAGCATATCTTTTTTATACAATAAATCAATTGCCCAAAAAGATTGATCAGAGTCTAGTATTCGATCTGTACCCACTATTAAGGAATGAAGACTGGCTACTTAGGTTTGAAGGCCCGAGTATTTATAGGAATACTCGTGCACAAGATCTAACAATCCTCCTTTGGTCTCATCCAGAGAGTCCATGGAAGGACCGCATTATGCGCCTTGGGGGACGCGAAAGAGGCAAAGTCACACAGGCCTCTTTTATCAGAAGTCTAACTGCCACTTTCATAAAAACATACAAGACTGCTGGTAAACGTGTTGGGGGGTTATATGGATCGCCACGCGGAAGTCACAATACGATCCTCGAATGGAGCCGCGAACAACAAGCAGCTCTCCTAATCGTATGCTGGCAAGAATTACGAGACGCCATAAAGAACGCTCATGCTTCTTGGACACACAATCTTCAAATGCCACCTGAGAACAGCAGGCTGCAAGTGAATGATCCAGCATTTGACGGCCCGGACACTTTGCTAGCAACTGATCAAGGCGTTAGAGGTTTCCTGAGCGTGATAAATGACTTGCTAGTGGTTGCTTATGATGAGAATGAGATTAACCTTGATGAGTGGTCATGGAACCGAGAAGCACATCATGAAGATGATATTAAAGCCGTTAGCGATGCTATAAACTCCTTGCGCTTGAACCTAAACACTACAATAGGTTTTATATCGCGAATTTGTACATTATTAGCTAAATTCGACTGGCGACTAGCATCTGTGATAGACCAGAATAAAGAGAAAGATGCTTATAACCAAGCCGCCGCCTATAGAGGGAGTGGCGGATATGCCCTCCTTCGCAAAAATCTGCTTAAGCAAATCCGTGACAACGCCAATAGCAATCTTAAAAAGCTAGCAGATCGCATCATGGATGCTGAAGAAGATGAGGATCCTGAATGACAGTTACCACAGCTGTTGCATTGAACAACGCTTCAGAGGAATGGGTCATTGATGCTGGAGCTCGCCGTATTGGGAAGTCCGCCTTATCATGGCCATATCTTCCAACCACCAGCCGAGTAATCGATTTATCGGCGTACAACTTCATACAAGGCTTGTGGGATTCATCACTTGCCACTCCTGATGTTCAAGAGTTGGCCGATTACCTAGCGATGTCAACGTTTTGCCATCTTTTTGATGGTTGGCGTTATTTGTCTGAATCCGCCCTTGCATCAATTAGAGGATCGCGAAATATCTCTCTTCACCTTGCATACTATGCGGAAGTGAGAGCAGCCCTATCAATCTTAGCCTCTAACGGAGTGGGAATTGTAAACAACAAGAACTTTGCCATACAAGCTTCTGGCAATGTTGATTGGTTCTCAGGTAAAACGCATGAAGTAATCTGGAAGGCGATTAGCCTATGGGCTGAAAACCCATTCTCTGCACAAAAAGTGCAATCATGTCTGGGTGCTTATGGTATGAATGTAGATGAGTGGGCTGAAATCTGTGGTGGCAAACCAAGCGTCAACTCATTCGTAGAGGAATGGCTTAAGAATTGGAGCATCGATCTTAAAACCTTGAAACAAGACAGTACATACCGAAACACCGTTACCTACAACATAGACCTGCGCGCCCAAGCTCTTGACGGAATCTCTTCAATGTGGCTTTCTTTCGTAAAGACTGCTCCATTAGCATTCAGCCCAGCAGCCCCAGCACAACTTGGCACAATCGACCTAGCCATTATCCATAGTCTCTGTGTTAAATGTCGTGACATTCTTTCCATGGGTGACCATGACTTTTGGGAACAAGTTGAACAAGAACTCGTTAGGCTCAAAGGAATGTCAGCAGCAGATGCTCAATCGCTAGTCAGTGAGGTCAAGAACGCTCACAGAACTGCTGGCGGCAGATTGATACGCCTTGCCAATAAAACTGCACCGATTTCAACAGCCGCAGTCTTTAGCAGAGCGTTATTCCTACTCCGTCTTGCCAGCGCAATAGTCAAGCAGCAATGGAGCCAAATGAGACTACGCGCTACAGGAGGCACTATAAGCTGGCATCGTGAAGTCCTTGTCAACTATGGCATTCATTCACATTTGTGGGAACGACAATCTCCTCCTACCGACTTTTTCATGCTCGATCAAGACATAACAGATGCGGCGGGCGATGTAGAGAAATGGCAAAACTCTACAAGCAGAGCCTCATTTTCGCCATATGCAATGTGGAGAGATATGCCACATTCTCTTTTTAAAATCTGCCAACTTGAGCGCCTTGGTATTTTGTCACTTGCCGTATGAAATACATGGGTTCCAAACAGGCCTTGCTCAAGAACGGTCTGGGCAAACTCTTATTTGAGCAATCATATTATGCGGATCGCATTGTGGATTTGTTCTGCGGTTCATCGGCAGTGTCATGGTTTATAGCTGAACATACAACAAAGCCTGTACTAGCGGTAGATCTGCAGAGCTATGCGACTTGTTTGGCTGAGTCAGTTATTGGCCGTACTCAACCCATCGATTACGCTCAAGCACTAGCGGTTTGGATCGACACGGCAAGAAGAGCTTCTAAGCATTCCATTGTCTGGCGAGATATAAGCCTGTTAACCAGAGCTTACAAAGGTGAAGAATTTGTGAGTTCAGCACGCGCACTTTGTCAAGACAAAAAAGGAACTGGTTTGATGTGGCGTGCTTATGGTGGACATTATTTTAGTCCTGCACAATCAGCTAAGTTAGATTTTTTGATGCGGCACCTGCCCGATGAGCCATGTCTGCACAATGTATGCCTCGCTGCACTCATCATAGCAGCCAGTAGGTGCGCTGCATCTCCCGGACATACTGCGCAGCCCTTCCAACCAACGCAGCGATCAATAAAGTTCATTTTTGAGGCGTGGGATCGTGATCCATTTTCGGAAAGTCAAAATGCCTTACAAATGCTTTGTGGTCGGCATGCGAACGCAAAAGGTGAAACACTAATCGCAGACGCAGTGGAAGTAGCAAAGCAACTAAAAAGACATGACTTGGTATTCGTTGACCCTCCTTACTCTGATGTCCACTATAGTCGCTTTTATCATGTACTAGAAACCATCGCTCGTGGCAAATGTGGACCTATCACGGGTGTTGGACGATATCCACCATACGAGGAGCGACCACAATCCGATTTTAGTCTTAAATCTCGCGCATCAAATGCTGTTAAGCAACTACTAAATTCTCTCGCGTCCGCAGGAGCAAGAGTTGTTCTTACTTTCCCGAAAAATGAATGTAGTAACGGGTTATCAGGCGAGTCAGTTATTGAGATTGCCAGAGAATGGTTCCACATAGTCGAGAACGCAGTTGATAGCCGTTTCAGCACTTTGGGCGGAAATAACAGCTACCGAGCAGCAAGACTAAAGGCACATGAGTTAATTCTGTTAATGGAGCCCATGTAGCGCTAATTGAACAAAAAGGGATATAGGCATCTGCGCTATCGAGTAACCTGCAAACAACGATGCAGACAAAGTGCAGAGTAAGCCTTCCCGATTTGTCAGACACGATTTTGGCCGAAATAAGAGAGAACCTCGTGTCGTCTGACGCTCAATGAGGTATATCATCTTTTGATGAATGTTAAAGGACCTCTACCTGAAGTTTAAGGCGTCTCGTGTCTTGACATTGGGTTCCACTTTAAACGATGTTGCCGTCGCGTTGGGCCCCAAAGCAATGCTGTTCCAAATTTCATTTTGCTGAGAGTGAGATGATGAGGACCGGGCAATGGCCTCAGCGTAGCCCACACGCTCCGCCGCAGTAGCCATTGCTGCTACGCCGCGCAGGCGGCGGCGTTGACTCTCGCAAGTGCCAATCAGGACAGCCCAGACAGATCGCGCAGTGTCTGCACCAATTTGCGCAGATCACCGCGTGATGGCGCGCCCATACGCGCAGCGGCCATCCCGGCGCGCTGCGCCGCCAGTGTCTCCAGCAGATCCTCGGAGCAATACAGGCACTGCGCGGCTGGGACCCCAGCACGGTCGATCGCCAGGCGAAAGATGTCCAGGCTCGGTTTTTCGACCCCCACTTCGCTGGAGAGCAGGACGAGGGTGTGGTCGAAGACATTCCAGTCGAAATCCGCCGGCAATCGGCTCTGCAGTTCAGTGCGGCTGAGATTGCCCGTGTTCGAGATCACCCCCAAACGTACATGGTCCGCACCCAATTGCTGCAAGGCCGTCTTTGCGCCCGGAACCCACCTGATCGTGTCTGCGCCGACGAGCGTCATGCCCAAATCGAAGATGAGGCCGCGAGTGGCCATTATCAGAGCGGATAGGCCATCACAAGCCCGTGCACGGCGACATCCACCATGACGCCAGGCTTGAGATCGGGACGCGGTCCAGTGCGCACATGCAGCGCACTGCCATTGCCAAGGCACAGGCGCACTAATTGATCATGCCCAAAGAACGTCACCCTCTCAACCTGCGCCAACGCTGTGGGGGTTGGCGGTCGTGCTGGCTGTAGCAGCAGGACTTCGGGTCTGATCATCACCTCGACCGGGCCGTGCGCTGGAGATGCCAATGGCAACGTGCCGAGCGCACACGACACGAGGTCGCCGCGTGCCGCGCCTGGAAGGAAGTTCGCCTCGCCCACGAACTCGGCCACTTCTCGACTGGCTGGGCGGAGATAGATGTCGTGAGGTGATCCGATCTGCAACAGCGTGCCGTGCCCCATCACCGCCACCACGTCAGCGATACTCAGCGCCTCCTCCTGGTCGTGCGTCACAAACACGGTCGTCGCGCTGGCCTGCTCCAGGATCTGGCGCACTTCGCCGCGCATGCTCTTGCGCAGCGCCGCGTCAAGATTGGAGAAAGGCTCGTCGAGCAGCACGACCGCTGGGTCGGGGGCCAGCGCACGCGCCAGCGCGACCCGCTGTTGTTCACCGCCGGAGAGCTGATGCGGGTACTGAGAGCGCTTGCCTGCCAGCCCCGTCAGCCGCAACATTTCCTCCACGCGCCGTGCGCGCTGCTGCGCCGGCCAGTGCGAGATGGCGAAGGCGACGTTGTCGCCAACCGTGAGGTGTGGGAACAGGGCGTAATCCTGGAACACCATCCCCACACGTCGTGCCTCGGGTGGTAACCAATCACCGGTGCCGGCTACGCGCCGGCCGTTCAGCCAGATCTCGCCACTGTCCGGTGCCTCCAGGCCCGCGATCAGGCGCAGGGTGGTCGTCTTGCCGCAACCGCTCGGCCCTAACACCGCGAGGAACTGGCTGCGCGGCAGTGCGAGCGACAAATCATTCACGGCTTCTACAGTAGTGGGGGCCTGGGTGAGAGGTTGCCTAACTTTTGCATGCCCCCCATCGCCGTAGTGCTTCGTTACACCGCGCAACTCAATGACCATCGCCGCCACGTTCTCGCGCTTATTAGCTCCCATCAGCTCCTGCCACCTTATGTCCAACCCATGCTGTCCTATACGCGGTCATGTAGTACGCGTTCAACGCCTACGCCGTGGCGCGAGTATAGCAAGATCAGCGGCGCCATGGTGAGGACGACCAGCAGAAAGGCGGGCGGCGCTGCTTGCGTGTAGACGGACTCACTCGCTGCAGCCCAAATCCGCACGGGCAGTGTGTCGAACCCCGGCGGGCGCAACAGGATCGCCGTAGGCAGTTCCTTCATTGCGGTGATGAAGACCAGCGCCCAGCTTGCGAGCAGCCCGGGCGTGGCGACCGGCAGGGTGACTCGCCAGAACGCTGTCCAACCGCTGCAGCCCATGACCCGCGCCGCTGCTTCCAGTGAAGGCGAAACGGACTTCAGTGCCGCCTCACTGGTGGCGACGGATTGTGGCAGCAGCCGGAACGCGAAGCCCAGCACCAGCATGGACAGCGTGCCGTAGATGGCCGGCAACCACTGGTTGAAGATCATGACGAAACCCAGGCCCACGATCAGGCCGGGCAGTGCGTAGGCCGTTTTGGTGAGGCCGAGCAGCGTCTGCGCCAGGCGGCCGGGATTGCGCACGGCCAAGTGGGTGGGCGCAAAGGCTAGCATCGTGGAGAGCGTCGCAGCCAGTACGGCTAGGACCAGGCTGTTCAACCCGTAGCCCCAAATCCCCTCGCCACCAACACTCCAAATGCGATCAGCGTCTGTGGGCGACAGCCATGCCTGTACGCTGAGCCCGCCCAGCACGGCCAGCGGGACGCCGAGCGCCAGCAGCGCGACCAGGCAGACAAAGCCCAACGCCGGCCAGCGCCAGCGGCCCAGCGCCAACGCCTGCTGTGGCCGCCACAGGGTATTCGTGCTGTAACGCTGGCCGCGACGCGTCAGGCCTGCTTCGGCCCACAGTAGCGGCAAGGTCATTACGATCAACACGGCACTCAAGATGGACGCGCCGCTGCGATCGACCTGCCCGGCAAACTGGCTGTAGATGGCGGTGGTGAACGTCTGATAGCGCAGCATGGCCACCGTACCAAAGTCGGAGAGCACGTACAAGCCCACCAGGAGCACCCCGGCCATGACGGATGGCATCAGCATCGGCACGGTCACCGCGCGGAAGGTTTGCCACGCGCTGCGGCCAGACGTGCGCGCGGCCTCCTCCCAGGTGCGGTTCATCGTCCGCAACGCGGCGCTAGCCAGCAGAAACACATATGGGAATATGCATAGGCCAATGACCAGCGTCGCGCCGCCGAGGCCATAAATGTTCGGTAAAGGCACCTGCGCCTGCGCTGCGCCCGTCAGGTGCATGACCCACTCGTCGAGCAATCCGCCGCGCCGCAAAAGGATGATGTAGCAGGCAGCGACGACGTAAGCCGGCCCGGCCAGTGGCAGTGCGAGCGCCCAGCGCCACAATGACCGGCACGGCAAGTTGGTGCGCTCGACCAGCCAGGCCAGTGCCATGCCGATGACGGTAGCAAAGCCTATTGTGCTGAGGCACAGGGCGACGGTGTTGGTGAACAACAGCGGCGCTTGGCCCAGCCACAACCTGGCCCAGACGTCACCACTTGCGCTGAGCGCGCGCAAGACGACGTACAACAGTGGCGTGGCAGCCAGTAAACTGACCGCCATCGCCACAAGTGTCAATCCACTAAAGTGCGGATGGAGCACCCGGCGGGCGCGTGCCCACCACCAGGGGAGGGATGTGCTGTTTCCGCTTCCACCGTATCCGGCCCCACGCCCGGCGATTATGGCAAGCCTGCCTTCTGTACCAAGTTCTTGGTCGGTTGCAGCCCCTCCCAGAGCGTTTTCAGCGTTATATCGGCCAGCTTAAACTGGCTGAGGCCGGGCACTCCCTCAGCCAGCGGCACGTCAGGGATGATGGGGTACTCGTAGTTCTTCTCGGCAAAAACGCGTTGCCCATCGGGGCTGAGCATGAAGTCAACAAACTGTTGCGCCGCGCTGGCGTGCGGACCGCCCTTGATGATGCCGATGTTGGTCGAGTTCACCACCAGTCCCATCTGGCCTTCGTCCTGGTCGGGGTAAATCACGCCGACGGGTGCGCCTTCGGCCTCCGAAAGGTGGTAGTAGTAATGGTTCACGAACCCGAGCTTTAGCTCACCTGATCCCACCGCCTTGCGAACGTCGGTGTG
>JAMDDR010000338.1 GCA_023488685.1 Chloroflexota bacterium
CCGGAAGTACATGGTCATTACCAGCCGCCACCATGACGGCTTCAGCATGTACGACACGGCACTGAGCGACTACAAGGTGACGCGCACGCCGTTCAAGCGCGATCCCCTGCGTGAGCTGGCCGATGCCGGCGCCCGCCGGCATGACGTCAAACTCGGCTTCTACAGCTCGCTGCTGGACTGGCATCACCCGGCTTACCGCTTCCGCCAGGAGAGTGGGTTGGCGTGGTCGGACTACATCGCGTTCCTGCACGGGCAGGTGCGTGAGTTGTGCACGCAATTTGGGGAGATTGCATGCATCTGGTTCGATGGCGATTGGCCCCACGCCGCGCTCAACGAGGACACCGCATACTTCGCGTCCGGTGGGTCCTTCGAGTATGAGCAACTGTATGACATGATCCACACCTTGCAGCCCGACGCCGTCGTCGTCAACAACCGGCACGCCGAGCCGATCCCCGGCGAGGATATCCAGGGCTTCGAGCAGGATCTGCCGGGTCAGAACACCGCCGGTTTTAACGCCGAGAAGATCTACGACCTGCCCCTTGAGACGTGTATGACCATCAACGACCATTGGGGTGTGCATGCCGGTGATGAAAACCACAAGTCCACCCGTCACCTGATTCACACCCTGGTGCGGTCGGCCAGCGCAGGGTCGAACTTCCTGCTGAACGTGGGACCGACCGCACTGGGCGAGATCCTCCCTGAGCACGCGCGGCGTTTGCGCGAGATGGGTGCATGGCTGCGGCTGAACGGCGAATCGATTTATGGCACGCGCGTCGGCGCGGTGATGGCGACGCCCGATGTGGTCAGCACGAGCAAGGACGGCGTGCACTACGTGCATGTGCTCGACGACATCAGTGACTGCGTCACGCTCAAGATCGTGCCAAAGAGCGTCAAGAACGCGGTGTTATTGCGCGACGGCTCGCCGGTGAAGATGGCCTGGCAGGATGATGCCGTGGTGTTGACGATGCCCTATTACCAGCGCGAAGATGTCGACACCGTCGTGAAGCTTACGGCCTGACACAAACACAAAGAATCCTTTTGATACTATAACTCTGCGCTGAGCACTGAGCGCCAGATACTCAGCACTCAGAAATCTTTACTCGGAACTGAGAACAATGAAGACCAAAGCAGTTGTGTTTACCGCGCCGGGACAGGTGGCATTTCAGGACATCGAAATGCCCGATCCCGGTCCTGATGAGGTGCAGATTCGCACCACGTATTCGACCGTTAGCGTTGGCACGGAAGGCTGGGCGTTCCAGGATCTATTCACCTGGCAGCCGACGCCGTACCCGTGCGTGCCCGGCTACCAGCGTGTCGGCGTGATCGAGTTGGTTGGGCGCAACGTCAAGGGCTGGAAACCTGGCGACAAAGTCATGGCGACCACAGGTGTGTGGGACGGACCCGTCAAGCCGCACTGGGGCTCGCACATGGCTGTCGGCAACACGCGTGCCAGCGAGCTTTATCGCATTCCCGCT
Source organism: Chloroflexota bacterium (assembly GCA_023488685.1). Lineage (GTDB taxonomy): Bacteria > Chloroflexota > Anaerolineae > J036 > Brachytrichaceae > CAIXPS01. The sequence continues at coordinate 1,476 of JAMDDR010000338.1, forward strand.
GGCGCGGACGAAGTGGACGCCGCGGGTACCGTGGTGGCACAGGTGGGTTACAACGCGGCTTACCGCGCCGTGCTCTCGCCGGGGGATTGGGTCGTGGTGTACGGTGATGGCATCATCGGCCAGAGCGCGGCGCAGGCTGCGCGCTCGCGCGGTGCGCGTGTCATCCTGGTGGGCCACCGGGCAGAGCGCGTCGAACTGGCGGCGGCATACAGCGCCGATGCGGCTTTCAATGCCCGTGTGGACGACGTGGTGTCGCGCGTGAAGGCGCTCACCGGGGGCAAGCCGGTGACGGCCGTGCTCGACACCGTGCAAAAAGTGGATGCGCAGCGGCAGTACATGGCGTTGCTCGAAAACGGGCGTGGCCAGATCGTGTACAGCGGTTTCACGCCAGGGACAACCTGGGCGGATATGGGGTTGCTGCAGCAGCGCGAACTGACGACACACTACGTCTCCGGCTGGAACCGTGCGCGCATGGAGGCGACGCTGCAACTGATGGCTGACGGCAAGATGCGGTTGCGCCCACTCGTCACGCACCTGATGCCGTGCCAGGATGCACCGTCCATGTATCGCATGACGGTGGATAAGACCGAGCCGTTCCTCGGCATCACATTCCAGTGGTTTTAGATTCAAGTCCGCGAATCTGCGCGCATCATCATTCGTGAAGGTTCGTGTCGATTCGCGGTAAATATCCTCACCGAAGGAGATTATGAAAATCCTCATCACCGGCGCGTGCGGGATGGTTGCGCGCGCGCTCATTAAGGAACTCGAACCAAAGCACGAATTGCGCCTGTTTGATCGCGTCGGCCCGTCCGAGGCGACCATGTTTGTTCCCGGCAGCGGCGAGCGCGCCAAAGTGCCGTTCAAGACCGAGTGGCCATTCGTGGTGGCTGATCTGATGGACGAGACCGCCGTGCGTAACGCGGTCGAAGGTGTCGATGCAGTGGTGCACCTGGCCGCATCGGTCTCGGGTCTGCCCGAGTTCGGCGTGGAGACGATGCGGATCAATGTCGTCGGCACGTATCTCATGCTGGACGTGTGCCGCAAGGCCGGCGTCAAACGCTTCACCTGCGCGTCGAGCGTCAACGCATTTGGCACGATCTATTGGCGCCTGAGCGGTAAGCCGCCGGTCTACACCAGCATGCCGCTGACCGAGAGCTATCCGCCCGTGCCAGAGGATGCCTACAGCTTGAGCAAGTACGTGAACGAGGAGACCTGCGCCGCGTTCCACCGGGCTTATGGCATCACCACGGCTGCGTTCCGTTTCGCCGGCGTCTGGAGTGTGGAGATGTACGAGAAGGCACTGGCGAAGGGCTTCGCGCCCACCGCTGCCTGGAGCGACGATCTGTTCCAATGGGTGCATCTGTACGACATCGCGACCGGCATCCGCCAGGCGCTGGAAGCGCCCGACCTGCCCGGTCATGGCGCGTACTACCTGGGTGCAGCCGACACGCGCTGCCCGGAGCCGAGCATGGATATCCTGCGCAAGTTCCGGCCTGACCTGGCGGACCACGTGACGGAGCCGCTGGAAGGCCGCGCGTCGCTGGTCTCGATCCGGCGTGCACAGCAGGCCTTCGGCTACGCGCCGAAGTACCGGCTCATGTAGGGCAGGCTGTAGGGCAAGCTGTCAGCTTGCCCTACTACAACACGACCTGCCATGAGTACCCTGGAATACCATCTGTTCTATCGACGGCGCTTGCCGCACTATCAGCCCGATGGTGCGACGCTGTTCATCACGTTCCGGCTGGCAGGATCCATCCCACAAGAGGCTTCAGCCAAGTTGTTGGAAGAGTGTCGGAGAACCGATGTGGCACTCGACAGAATTGAAGACGTGCACGAACGCACTCTGCAGGCTGATCTTGCTCACCGGCGTATGTTTGCCAAGTGGGATGCGCTGATCGACACAGCCGGCAGTGGTCCGCATTGGTTGCGGGACCGGCAGGTTGCAGCGTTGGTCGCAGAGGCATTGCGCTATCGCGATGGCCATTTCTACGCGCTACACGCTTACTGTATCATGCCTAACCATGTACATATGGTGTGTACACCTCTGGCGAAGATGAGTGGTGGGTATCAATCGATGTCATCATTTCTGCACTCGCTCAAAGGCTATACGGCACGCATGGCGAATCAGTACCTTGATCGCACTGGCGACTTCTGGCAGCATGAAAGCTACGACCATGTAGTGCGTGATAACGCCGAGATGCAGCGCATCATCACATATGTGGTGAATAATCCGGTTAAGGCGAACCTTGTCTCCGCGTGGGAAGATTGGGAATGGACTTACTATAAACCGTAGGGCAAGCAACCGTAGGGCAAGCAACCGTAGGGCAAGCTAACAGCTTGCCCTACATAGTTTGCTCACGTGGCTCAGGCGGGCTCAGCAGATCGGGTAAGCTGTAGGGCAAGCTGTCAGCTTGCCTTACTTGCTGGAACCTGCCAGAATGCCCTGGATGAACCACTTCTGGAAAATGAGGAAGAAGATGAGGGGGGGCAGGATGGCGACCACGGCACCGGCATTCATGCCGCCGTAGTTGTTGCCCCAGGCGGTAATGAAACCCAGCAATGCCGCCGGCACGACCTGCAGTTCCCGCTTGGTGGTGAACGCAAACGAGAACAGATAGTTGTTCCACGCGCTGATGAGCGTGAAGATTGCCACCGAGATCAGGCCGGGTGCCGCCAGCGGGATGGCGATGGAAAATAACGCCTTGATTGGGCCACACCCGTCGATGAGCGCGGCTTCTTCAATCTCACGCGGGATGGACAACATGAAACCGCGGATCATCCAGGTGCAGTAAGGCAACGCGAAGACCGTGCCTGCCAGGATCACCGAGTACAACGTGTTATAGATGCCCAGCCCCCGCATGTACAGGATGAGAGGGACGAGCACGGCGATGGCGGGCAGCAGCGGCAGCACCAGCAGCACCGCGCTGAAGCGCTTGCCGGGGAAGTCAAAGCGGGCCAGGGCGTAACCCGACATCAGCGCGATGGGCAACGTGAAGGTGATGGTGCCCATCGAGATGATCAAACTGTTCTGGATATTGGTGAGGAATCCACCCGCGAACAAGCCATCGTAGTGCATCAGCGTGAGCCGGCCCGGGACGAAATCGAGCACGCCATTTTCAGTCAGCGACGTGCGCAGCCCCCAGTACATGGGGAACACGATGATGAGAAGGATGAAGAGAACGCCAAACCAGGCGAACATCCAGCGCGTGCGTGTCATTTAAGCCTTCTCCCCTTGTCCCAGAATGCGGAAGTAGATGACGATGACGAGGACTGAAAGCGTGATCAGGGCGATGCCGATGCTCGATGCGAAGCCGATGTTGAAGTATAGAAACGCCTCTTTGAACAGGCGCACGCCGGTCACCTCAGTGCCGTAGCCCGGGCCACCTTGTGTGAGCGCATATACACCCTCGGCATCCTGGACCGTGTATACACTGATCAACAGCACGGCTGAGAAGAGTGGTATGCGTGTGAGGGGCAGTGTGATGCGGCGGAACTGCTGCCACAACCCGGCGCCGTCCACCTTCGCCGCTTCGTACAACTCCTGCGGGATGGAGGTGATGCCGGCTGCAATGAGCAACATCTCCAGCGGGAAACTGCGCCACGCGCTGTGCAGCACGATGAGCAGGCGCGAACCTTCTTCCGAGAGCGTGAGATAAAACGGATGGCCCAGCAACCATGACATGGCGATCGTGATCGGCCCGCTTTGCGGGTCGAGCATCGTGCGGAACAACAGCGCAGTGACCACCGGCGCCAGCACCCAGGGGATCAGAAAGATCGTGCGGATACCGCCGACCCCCCGGCGGTTGGAGCTGATGAGCACGGCGGCAAAGTACGCCATCGGCACCGATAACACCAGCACGCCAGCCAGGTATACCAATGTCGCGGTCAGGTTAGCGGCGAAGCGTGATTCGTGCAGCAGAATGTTGAAGTTTGCCAGCCCAACGAACACGTTGCCGACGCCAAGCTCCGTCCGCTGGAGCGAGTAATAGATCAGCGAGATGAACGGGATGGCGAGGAACGATATCAGGATCACCACCAGCGGCAGCAGCAGGATGTAGGGTAGCGCGTTTCTACGCAGACCTTTCATCAGCCGGGTGGCCGGCTGCTCGCGCGCGGGTTGTTCGGATAGAGGCTTGCTGACAGAGGCCATGCTCAGGATCTCCCCGTGAATGTGAATCTGCCAGAGCCTCCTCCTGCGGCACAACCCCGCAGGAGGAGGCTCGCAGTGTGTGACCGTTGTGTCGCGGTGCCGAAGCTACTGACCACTGTATTTGCTGTTCCACTCGTCTTCGAACTTCTTCAGCGTACCTGGGATATCGGACTTCTTTGACAGGATTTCCTGCATCGCCGCGGACATGGTGTCGGCCAACTCTGGGTAATAAGGCGTTGGGGGCATGGGTCTGCCGTTCTTGGCTGCGTCAAGCCAGATCTTGTAGAAGTCAGAGCTGTACTCTGGCGATTCCCAGGCGGACAGGCGTGCTGGTAGACCAGCATCGGGGTAAGTGCGCAGGTTCTCAGGCTTGAAGATGGTTTGCAGTAGTTTCCATGCGGCGTCGCTGTTCTTGCTCAGCTTGTGGATCGACAGGCACCACGCATTGGTGAACTGCGCGCGCGCGGCGCCGGGCTGCACCATGACACCGCCCGTGCCCACCTTGCATTCGGCTGTGGCTGGGAAGCAGCCGGTGGTCATGTTCTTTTCCTGCATGGCGCCAATCCAGTAGCTGCCGTAGCCCATCGATTGCGCCAGCTTGCCGCCCGTAAACGCCGTCATGATCAGGTTGTTGTAGTCGGCATCGGATGCGAAGGAGTAGGGCGGCGTCACCTGGTGCGTATGGACCAGGTCGTAGATCCACTGCACCGCTTTTATGCTGGCGTCACCCGTCAACGTCGCCTTTTGGGCGGCAGAATCATAGAAGTCGCCGCCGAAACTCCACACAATCGGGGCATAGTACAGTTCGATGGTGGCGCGGCTGTTGCCCAGGAACATGCCCAGCCCCCAGATATCCTGGTCCGCCTTGGTGGTCTTCTTGGCGACTTCTACCATCTCGTCGAGCGTGGTGAGCGGTTTGTCAGGATCGAGATCCGCTGCTTTGAAGATGTCGCGGTTGTAGGCAAGTGTGCGGGTGTGGACACCTGTGGCGATGCCGATCTGCTTCCCGCCCACCGTGGCCGACTTCCAACCTGGGCTCCAGTTCAGGTCATCCTGTTCCGCCTTGGGCATCTTCTCGATCCAGGGGGTCAGGTCCAAGTAGGTGTCAGCCTTGAGGTGCTTGGCCATGAGCTGCGGCGAGCTGAACATCAGGTCGTGGTCAACACCCGCGGTGAGATCCAGGATGGCCTTCTGGTCAATCTGGTCCCATTTGATGGCTTCCCGCTCGACCTTCCACCCTGCGTTCTCGTCTTCGAACTGTTTGACGACGCCGGCAATCCAGTCCTGGTTGAGCTTGCCGCTGGCGTCGGTAAGCAATGAGTAGAATTCCGCCCACTTAACCGTGCCGCCTGCTGCGGCTGGCGCGCTGGTTGGTGCCGTAGTGGATTCTTGAGTCGGCGCACTGGTGACATTGGCTGCCTGTGGAGGTGGCGCCGGAACCTGGCACGCAGCCAGGATGCCACTGACGGCAACACCGCTTGCAGCCACACCCATCGTTTGCAGGAACTGACGTCGAGACACCTTTACTTTACCCATGGCTAGACTCCTCCTACATAGACTGTTGACGAACAGTCTTGATTAAGCGGGCGCGCTTTTATCGCGCGCATCCGCCTGAGCACGGGTTAACGACGCACGGCGGGAGTGCAGTGTGGCATTGTGTAAGGTGGTTGAAGTGACGACGCTTGATACAGTAGGTACAGGAAATTGTACACTGGGTTTCGAGTATGATTGCGTTGGATGGAGAACGTCATGCTCGTGACCCCGCAGTTGATTGCCTGGACCCATGAAGCACTGGAAGGTCTCTATGACGTGGCCTTTCTGGAGAGTCATGTGCGCGAGGCTGTGGTGAAAGGCCGTTTTGCCGGTGGGTGCGCGTTGCAGGAAGCCCTGCAGCAGGTGATCAAGCAGTTACGCCCACCTCTCACCGTGCCCGAGCGGTCACCCGCCTCGCGCATCTATAACGTGCTCAATCTCCGTTACGTGCAGGGTTTGACGCAGAATGAGGCGGCCTCTGAGCTAAACCTGAGCGTACGCCATTTCAAGCGTGAACAGGAGCGTGCCATCAGCGCCGCGGCGACCATGTTGTTCGAGCAATCCGCTGTCATGGCCGCATCTTTGCCAACAACCGCCGAACCGGCGCTGGCGCAAACACCCACCGAGTTTGTCCGCATTGATGATTTATTGCGCCTATCGCTCAACATCCTGGAGCCGCTGCTGCAGCGCCAGAACTTGCAAGTGCAGGTTGTGCAACCGGCGCAACTGCCATTGGTGCGGGCCAGCCGGGTTGTCGCGCGCCAGATGATCATCAGCGCGCTGAGCTGGCTGGTGCATGGGGTGGCCGATTGTATGCTGAGTATCGCCGTGACCGGCGAGGCGCCCCAGGTGGTGTTACGGCTGAACAGACCCACACCCTCGGCAGATACAGCGGCATCGGAGGAGTTGGAAACCGTGCGCCAGATGGCCGGTGTCCTGGCTGCACAGGTGCGCCTGCTCGATGTAGGGCAAGCTGTCAGCTTGCCCTACATGCTTGAACTGGCGTTGCCGATCAGCGAGACGCGCTGCGTGCTGATGGTCGAGGACAACGCCGATGCAATCGAACTGGTGCAGCGCTACCTGGAGCAGAGTGGTGAGTATCACCTCGTTGCGCTGACACGCGCCGACGAGGCGTTGCGGCAGGCGGCCCTGTTGCAGCCTGTCTGCATCCTGCTCGACATCATGATGCCCGAGCGTGACGGCTGGGATGTGTTGACGCTGCTGAAGGCAGATCCCCAGACGGCGACAATCCCAGTGGTCGTCAGCTCAGTGGTGAAAGGCCATGACCTTGCCTACGCGTTGGGTGCAGTCGATGTGTTGCCCAAGCCCTTCAGCGCGGCTCAATTGATTGCGGTGTTGCGTTCGGCTGAAGCGCGCGCATATCCTTTGCCTGCGCGTCCTGCGCACGAACGTTCAACCCAGGCAGAACAATCGGCATGAGAGCTGCAATGGCTTGCGTCAGTTCGCGTGTGGTCAGCCCGTCCTGGCACGTCAACGCCAGGTAGGGCGTCACCAATGGCTCGTCATGCAATTCGCCGCCGGTGATCATGCACACCGGGATTCGGCGCAAGCGTTCGTCCATTTCCATATCGCGCAATACATCGAATCCGCTCACGGCGCCGAGCTGCATGTCCAGCAGGATGCCGTCGATGGATTGCCCCTCTAGCGTATGCAGGAATGCAATTGCCTCTTCGCCGTCGTGTGCCTCGATGGGGGCGATGCTGGCGTAGGGGAGTTCCATCTCCAGCGGCGCCAATCGCAACAGGCGGCCAAATAGATGGAGTGTGTCGATATCGTCTTCGACCACGAGAATGCGGGCGGGTTGGCTGAAACCCTCGTCCTGGCCTGTGCCTGGCGCGTTGTCATCATTGCCCGGTTCCTGCGACATCGCAACCTCCCCCGGCCCCTCCTTGGTAAGGAGGGGAGAACGGCGCTCTCCGCCCCTTGGCAAGGGGAGGTTGGGTGGGGTCGTCGGAACCTCCCCCGGCCCCTCCTTGGTAAGGAGGGGAGATGGGTGCGCTTCGCCCTTTGGCAAGGGAGCTTCGGGTGGGGTTGAGCTAACCACCCCCAGCCCCTCCTTGGTAAGGAGGGGAGATGGGCGTCGTGCTCCTCCCCTTGGCAAGGGGAGGTGGGGAGGGGTTGTTGCAACGTCTGAGGCCAGCATTTGCGC
>JAMDDR010000049.1 GCA_023488685.1 Chloroflexota bacterium
GACCGCGATCATGGCGGGCAATGGGCTGACGACGCGCTACCTCTATTGGGGGCTGGACAACTTCGCGCCCGGCTATCCGAACTTCGCGTATGGGCGGCTGCGCCAGATCTGCGTGACGAGCAGCAACTGCGCGCTGGGGTACTACACGGGGACGTTGCTGAACCTGGCGTACAACTACGACCACGTGGGCAACGTCATCACGCTGCGGGACGACACGGGCGGGCAGCGCGAGGACTTCACGTATGACGCGCTGGACCGGCTGACGGGGGCGGTGCCGAACCCGTTGGGGGTGCCCCAGACGATCGGCGACTACACCGAGACGTACGGCTACAACGTGATCGGTAACCTGGTGAGCAAGGCGGGGGTGGCGCTGACCTATACGTCGACCAAGCCGCATGCGGTCACGGCGTTGTCGAATGGCGCGACGTTCGTGTATGACGGCAACGGCAACATGACGCAGCGGGTGGAGGTCAGTACTACGCAGCGCGTCACGTACACGCAGGTCTGGGATGTGAACAACCGGCTGCAAGCCGTGTTGCAAGACCAGGCATCCGTGCATTTCGCCTATGACGCCGCTGGCCTTCGAGCCCACAAGACCGAGTATGCGCACGGCGCAGCCCTCTTCAGCGACACGTTCGATGTGGCCAACAGCGCGGCCTGGACATTCGGTCCTTCGTCCACCGTGCCCTTCGCCGGTGACGGCAACCCAGTGTGGCGCAACCTGGGCGCAGAGGCCTACCGGGAATCCTGGCGCAACAGCTACAACCTGGTCAATGGCGACAGCGCCAGTGTGGATTTCCGGGTGAACGCCGCCAACACGTATCTGTACCTGATGCTGGAGAGTGACCGCAACGGGCCGAACCACTCGCGCTGGGCGGTGTTCGCGCACGACAATCGGCTGTCCGTGCAGTACCGCCTGAACGGTGGAGACTGGCTTTACCAGTGGGGGCTCCTCAACCCCCTGAAGACCAACACCTGGTACCGCCTGACGCTGCGGGTGGACGAGGCGAATGGATTCAGGATTGAGGTGCGCGAGCGGGACGGTTGCAGCAGCACGGGGGCGTGCGGCGCGAGTTACAGCAACTTCATGCCGGCGGGGAAGAGTTGGCGCTTTAGCACGGCGATCTACCGGGGCGAGAGCTGGTTGGACAACTATGTCGAGCGGAATGACCGCACGGCGCAAGTGAGGAGCATCAGCCCGGCCTACGAGTACCTATTGGCGGGTGGGGTGGTCACCCGCACGTTCTACTACACCTTCGGCGGCACGCGGGTGGCGATGCGCGTCTTCACGAGTTGGCCAGGCACGCTCTACTGGCTACACGGCGACCATCTCGGCTCGGCCAGCCTGACGACCAACAGCAGCGGCCAACCGATCGCGCAGTTGCGCTACTCGCCGTTTGGCGAGACGCGTTGGGCGAATCCCAGCGCGAGTGCCACCCCCACGGACCGGCGTTTCACGGGGCAGCGCCAGGAGAACGCAGGCGCGGTGGGTAGCCTGTACGATTATGGCGCGCGGGTCTATTCGCCGCTGCTGGGCCGGTTCCTCTCCGCGGACAGCCTCGTGCCGCAGCCGGGTGATCCGCAGAGCCTCAACAGGTACTCGTATGCTCTGGACAATCCTCTCAAGTACACCGACCCTACCGGGCATGATGTCGCTTGCGCGGGGAGGGATGCCAGCGAATGTGGCACCGGAGGGGGGGCAACCCCTTCCTGGACAGATATGTATCAGAGCAGTGTTACTGGAATAAGAGTGCCTCAACTGCAACAAATTGTCCAATCAACTCAGCCGGGAACATATCTTGCCCCACGGGACGGTTACCAAAGCGCGATTGCTGCAAATTACGCCAGCCAGGGATATGTTCACTGGGCTGAGTTGATTGAGGTCGGTCATCTGTGTGCCGCTTGTCACGTGACGCACAATGACGGTAGCATCCCAACTGATGAAGAGCTCGACCTCTCAACCTATAATTTCTGGGCGAAAGAGTCTGCGCTTGAGACTTCGGCGATTGGGGTTGTGACGTCCCTCGGAAGCTCTTACGTATCACTAAGGGCAAGCGCACGTCTAAACCCAAATGCTATTGGCCGGTGGGGTGAGCAGCAGGTTGGTCAGGAACTCCCGGTGGAAGTCAGGCAAATCAGGGTTGTTGACAAAATGACCGGTCAGGTCAGAATCTATGATGGACAATTTGTTGCAGTTGAGGGCGCATATGTCGAGGTTAAAACTTCCGTGCGCGGAGTGGTTACACTTAGACCTGAAATACGAGCGGAGATAGCCTTTGATGCGAACATGGCAGAAAAACCCATGTGGATTTTTGTTAATGCCAGACCCAGTTCCGGGGTCATGGGAGCTTTACAACAGGCAGGAGTCCCATGGCATGTACTCCATGTGCGGTAGGCTAGGAGTAGCCCATGCGATATGCACAGCAATTAACAGTGAAGCTTGCCAGACAGAAACACCCTTTGGCTGGTCGAATTGATCCCTCAGAGCGATTGACGCTCATAGAGGGGCTCAAACGACGCCTGGACGCACAGGGTGCCGAACTGGATTTGTCCCCAGCTAGCCTGAACAGATTGGAGGAGATGCTCATTCAGATGCATGGGCAGTTGAACCACGCTGGCGTAGCGCTGGGCGATGAAGAACTGATGACCCTGATACGTGAGCTAATGGCTTACATCGGTCAAGTGCTGGTGGTTCATGCTAAAGGCGAATGGCGTAGCCGTGAAACGATACTTGGTGAAGAGATTGTTTTTGCCAACCCCGCAGAGGCGATTAAGGGTGGAGAGCTAAGGACTTACACATTTGGGAAGATATTCCCACTGTCAAACATAGCGGCATCGTCTTGGGATGCAATCGCCACTGGCATCAAACCCAAGTTGTATCAGGATTACCTCGACGCAGTAGCCAAAAGGATCCACGAAAAACTTTCATAACGTGTTGTGACATAGCTGCATCGCTATGAAGTAAGACAGTCGTGGGAAGTCCGTTACAGCGCAAGTACTTTGCAAGTCGGTCCAACATCACGGGGCCTGCTCACACTCGGTGGGTGCAGTAGCAAGCCGTTCGGCCACGGAGGCTTACGCCACATTCGCGTTCTTTATCAGCAGAATACCGACCGACTACTGAAAGTCGGGCAGTGCATCAGCAATTGTGACTGCGGCAGCTTGTAGGTATTGCTGCTCCACGACAGTGTAGTCAACTCGTGGCCGATGCCTAGCCAGTCCAGATCGTGCTGGACGACTGCAATATGCTTAACCCATGCGGCGGGTTGATCATCAGATTCCGGGGTTTGACAAACTACCACGGCTCAACCGGCAACTTCGTCGTCAAAGTGGCGTCACACAGTATTACAGTTCAACTAAACCACATACGGCCACGGCGTTGTCGAACGGCGCAACGTTCGTGTGCGCGTGTACGACGGCAACGGCGACATGACGCAGCGGGTGGAGGTGGTGAAAGGCCAACGTATCACCTACACGCAAGGTTGGATCGAACTTGGGCATCTGTATAAGGAAGATGGCAAAATGGCCGCCTGTTTGCCCGCTACGCCCCACACGGATGATCAGACGGCACAGGTAGACCAATGGGCATCCTGATTGACGTATACCATAAACGCTCGACCTATGAGGAAAAGGCCGCGGCCTTCAAGACATATGAGCAGTATCTGAAGTCCATCGCGCAGGTACTCCCGCCGGGCGCACGCGCTTTTGCACTGGCCGGCTGGCACTACAACCTGCGAGACTCCGGCTGCCCACATGACGCCTGGGTGGAACACTTAACCATCTACGAAGACGCGACCGGTGAACGCAGCGAAACGAGGACAGTGGGTATCCACCTCAAGCTACTGGGGGCGAATCATGATGGTCATATCGAAATTCGCTATACACGCGTTTCTAGTGGTTTGAAGCCTAAGTTCTGCAATGAATTATGCCAGGCGTATTGTTGAGCCAGAACCGAAAGTCGCGACAAGACCATTCCCACTGGAAAGGATGAGCATAGCGATGGTTGTATTCCTCACGACTCTGCGCGATATGCTGGATCATCTGCTCGCGACTGCACCAACTCCCACGCCGCAGATAGCGCTTGCTGAACGCTTCCAGCAGCGACTCGGCCTGATTGAGCCAGGAGGCATGCACCGGCGTCAACAGCACATGGATTCGTGGCGACACCTCGCGGAAGAACGCCGTGGTGTCCTCACTCACATGGCTCGACCAGTTGTCAATCACCAAGTGAATGCGTTTGGCCCAGCCGTAGGGGTGAAGCCAGCGCCGCACGGCCGGGCGGAAGTGCGCCCCGTCGTTCCGCTCCAGACACTCGGCCCACATGTGCCCGTTGTGGACCGTCAAGCCGACCAGCAGATTCAGGGTGCCGTGCCGGAGGTACTCGAACTCCTGACGCTCCATCTGACCCGGGCGCACCCGTTGGATGGGTCGGGCTCGTTCCAGGACCTGGAGGTTGGGTTGCTCGTCCGCACAGAGGAGGATCTCGCCCCGTTGCCACAGCCAGTCGATGCGCTCGTAGTACCACAGGATTTTCAACGCCCGTGCGACGGCTTCGTCATCCCAGACCGTCGTCTTCCAGTAGCGGAAGCGATGCAACTGCAAGTCGGCCTCATGCAAGATGTCCCCGACCGTCGTCTGATGAATGCTGTCGACGTATTCCAAGTATTCCAACTCGCCCACCGCAGCCGCCAAGCTCTGTTGCGACCAATGGGTCACCTGCCAACCGACGCTGGCTGGCTCCACACAGGCCAAGTCCTCAATCGCCTGGCGTTCGGCGGGGGGAAAAGACGCGCGGGCGCCCTGGACGCGGGGCGTCATACAATGCCGCGGCCAGTCCTCCCTGGCGATAGCGCTCGCAGACGCGCCAAATGGTGGTTTCATCCTGCTCGACTTTGTCCCCCAGCAGTACGACGCGTTGTTCTTCATTGGCTCGCTGTAACAAGATTTGCGCGCGACGAGCGACTTTCAAGGGGGTCTGGCCATCGCGCAGTAGTTCAACCAAGGAGGTCTTATCTTTCGCTTTCAGTACAAACTTGTCGGGCTTACGTCCGCGCATGGGCATCTCTCCATCTCGATTTGGATCGATGGCTCACAATAGCATATATCGTCGGACCCGGCAAGCAATTCATTGCAGAATTTAGGCTTTAAACCACTAGCTACAGCATTACAGGGGGCGGGGACTACGATGCGCATGGTGCTGACGGACATGGCGATTGGTATGTGGATGAGGTTCGTCTATCAGAGCAGGGCAAGGCTATCCACGAAGTTCTTTTCATCCGAGGCTATCGCTGGTTGATTGAATGCGACGACATCGTGTACGAATGGGTGCCTTTCCGACCAGAAGCATAAAAGGTCGTCTGTAAGGATTTACCGGTGTTGCGCGCTACAATAAGGACACGAGGTAACAAGAGGTAACATGATGAACTGGAAAACCAGAGTGACCGTGATCGGGGGTTTCTTGGGGCTGCTCATCGGCGTTGCGTCGGCCATGTTGTACATCCGTACCGTCCAGGGTGAGCAGGGCGACCGGGAGGAAGTCACGTTGCCCGAGGTGAAGACAAAGGATCTGCTACCTATTCTCGTCACCGCCGTGGGTTTGGTGCGCACCATTGCCAACTTGGGCACGCTCAACGACCAGTAACTCTGTTCGCGCCGCATAGCGTGCCACTTCAAGCATCCCAGGCACAGATCGCCCAGGCTTTTAGCCTGGGTTGTTTTTTCACTTGTCCGCGTCTCAAACTCGTGGTATCCTCACGCCTGTCTGAATCTTAACTTTAGTAGACAAGGAGGTGCACAGATGGCAGCAGTCCGAATAAACCAAGTTCGCGTACCTGCGCCTGTCCTGGGTGCACCTGCCGAGCCGTGCTGACGATTCGTTCATCTCACCTGATCTGAAAATCGCTGCGGCCACGGGTGCATCCCAGCCCCGTGGCTTTTTGTTTGCTGTCATTCTTTTGGCCACGCTTGCGCCAGGCACGCATGCCGTGGCTGTTTTGTTTTTCCACCCTGTATGCAGGCTTTCATGGCCTGGCAAGCAATCGCAGCGAGTAAGATTATGTCGTTTGACCTGGATCGTTTAAACAAGGCGTTCACCCTTGACGACCTCGACGAAATGGATGACCCGGCAGGGTCCCGCCACAGGAGCCGGCGGGATGGGGCTTCGAAGAATAAACGCAAGCGCGCCGGCGCTCACGTCATCGCCGAACTGATCGAGCACGATGAGAAAACCGGCGCCGTCGCGATGGGCGCGGGGAGTGGCTTCACGCCCACCTTCCATGCCTCGCGTCACGAGCGGCGTTGGATCATGGATTCGCTGGGTGGTTTCTATGAGAGCAACCTGATCCTCGACGTGCTATCACAGGTGAAGGGTGGGAAGGAGGCGACGGTGTACTGCTGCGTGGCCCACCCCAGCACCGGCGTCGAGTACCTGGCTGGAAAAGTGTACCGCCCGCGTATGTTCCGCACCCTGAGCAACGACGCGCTCTACCGCGAAGGCCGTTCTGCCGTCGACCAGCAGGGCAAACAGGTGCGTGACGCGCGCGCGTTGCGGGCCATTGCCAAGAAGACGCGCCATGGCCAGGCGTTGCTGCATGGATCGTGGCTGCAAAACGAGTATGAGACGATGAACATCCTGCAGGGCGCGGGCGTGCCTGTCCCCAAGCTCTATGGGTTTGGCAACAATGCCATTTTGATGGAGTATTTGGGTGAGCCCGGCGCGCCCGCGCCCGCGCTCGACCAGGTGATGCTGCCAGCGGCTGAGGCCAGATCGCTGTTTGACCAACTGATCGAGAGCGTCCGGCTGATGCTGGCGAACAACCGGGTACACGGCGACCTGTCGGCTTACAACGTCCTGTACTGGGAGGGGCAGATCAGGATCATCGACTTTCCGCAGGCGGTTGATCCGTACTTTAATCCCAGCGCATACACGCTGTTCGTGCGTGACGTGAAACGCATCTGCCAATACTTTGCCCGCTACGGGGTGCGGCACGGCAGCAGCGCCAATCCGGCCGAACTGGCCGCGGAGCTATGGGCCGCCGCCATGCCGGGTCAAGCCAGCGATATCCAGGAGGATCGCTCAATCCTGCTCAGCACGGATGCTCACGCAAGGCAGCACCATCATGACAACTTCAGTTCGCATCCATCCAGAGATCATCAGTGACTACTCCCCGATTCAGAAACCCGACTTTGGCGCAGAGTACTGCGCTTGCCAAAGTCGGGTTTCTGGCTGCGCGTTTCTTTCGTTTGCTGGTAGGATTTGTTGTGTCATCGGAGGAAACGATAAATGGCACAAACACAACTTGAGCAAGCCGAGTTCGCCGAGAACCCAGAACCTCGCTGCGCCGTGGTGCTGCTGTTGGATACGTCAGGGTCGATGCACGGCCAGCCCATTACAGAGTTGAACACCGGGTTGAAGGAGTTCGACAGTGCCCTGAAGGCCGACCGTCTTGCTTCGTTGCGAGTCGAAGTCGCCGTGGTGACGTTCGGTGGCGCCGTGCGCGCGTTAAACGTCAGTGGTTCGGGCGATGCAGCCGCGCAAGAAATTCCGTTTGATGCGGAGCAGGCATTCGTGATCGCCGACAACTTCCACCCGCCCACGCTCAAGGCCGGCGGCGAGACGCCGATGGGTGAGGCCGCGCGCCGGGCATTGGACCTGTTGCGCGACCGCAAGGAAGTTTATAAGCGCAATGGCGTCGATTACTTCCGGCCCTGGATTTTTCTCATCACGGACGGCAACCCGACCGATTCCAATTGGGAATCCGCCGCCGAGCAGGTGAAGCAGGAGGAACAACGCAAAGGCGCGCTGTTCTATGCGGTCGGCGTGGAGAGAGCCGACATGAAGACCCTGGCGCGCTTCTCGGATCAACGCCCTCCACTTAAATTGAAGGGGTTGGCTTTCCGCGAGTTGTTCCAATGGCTCTCGAAGAGCCTGACCGCGGTCGCGCAATCGCGCCCCGGCGAACAAGCGCCGTTGCCGCCGGTGGGTTGGGCACAGGTCGACACCTCACATTAACCTGCGTTCCCTCCATCCATGAATGATCTGATATGGCGCGTGGTTGGGGCATCGGTGCAGGGGACGTCCCATCGGGAGCGGAACACGCCCTGCCAGGATGCGCACCAGTACCAGGTGTTGCCTTCGGGCACGTTGATCATTGCCGTCGCGGACGGCGCAGGGTCTGCGCCGCGATCGGATGAAGGCGCGGCCCTTGCCGTGCGAGAGGCGATTGCGGCGCTGGCGACAGCGCTGGGCGAACAACTGCCGGATGATGAGGCTGGATGGCAAGCCGTCATGGCGGGGGCGTTCGATGACGCGCGCGGGGCGATCGGGCAACTCGCCGCACAAGGCGCCAGCCCGTTGCGCGAATTCGCCACAACACTCACCTGTGTCGCCGTGACGCCCAATCAGTTCATCGTGGGACAGATCGGCGATGGGGTGGCTGTGATGCAGGATGACGATGGCAGCCTGGTCAGCACGGTGCGACCGCAGCGCGGTGAGTACGCGAACGAAGCTTACTTCCTGACCATGCCGCAAGCCGGTGAGTACGTCGAGATCCAGGTCCACGACCTCCCCGCACAGGCATTGGCCGTCAGCACAGACGGGCTGTTGCGCCTGGCACTGAAGCTGCCACAGTACGAACCTCACAGACCGTTCTTCACCCCGCTCTTCGCTTTCATCCGGGGGCTGCACGAAGAAGATCTCGGCGTCCAGCAACTGGCTGATTTTCTTGGGTCGGAGCGCGTGTGCGCCCGCACGGACGACGACAAAACGCTGGTTTTGGCCGCGCGCCCGCCCCCATCCCCCTCCGAGCCAGATATACTGACCTCCTCGGCTCCGTCCGAACACTCCGAGGAAAGTCAACTGGCGTCATGATCGTTTACGATTCCACACGCAAGCTCATCAATCTGGGCCAGGAGCTGTACCGGGGCGGCGAAGGTGCCATCCACCCGTTGCCCGGGCAGGGGCATCTGGTCGCCAAGATCTACGTGCCTGCGCCGCCGAAGGGCTACGACGATAAGCTCGCGTGGATGAAGGCCAACCCGCCGGCCGATCCCAGCCATACGCCGGGCCACGCATCCATCGCGTGGCCGATCGATTTGCTGTACACCTCCACCGGCAAGTTCGCCGGCTATACGATGCCGTACATCAGGAATACGGTGCCGTTGCTGGTGGTATTCAACCCGCGCAGCCGGGCGCGCACGCTGCCGGGATTTGACTGGCGCTATCTGCACCGCGCCGCGCGCAACCTGGCTTCTGCCATTACGGCGTTGCATGCGTGCGGCTACGTGGTCGGCGACATCAACGGCACCGTATTCCTGAT
>JAMDDR010000507.1 GCA_023488685.1 Chloroflexota bacterium
TATTATTACCACGTTTCTGCTAAACAGGCTGAGCAGTTACATGCGTAAAACGTAAAAAGCTCTTTACACATTACATTTTACGCAATACCTCTTACACCATACCCGGCTATCTCATGAACTTTTCCGACACCATCACGGCACGTTTCCCTGCGCTCGCATCGCACAACTTCCGCATCTTCTGGGCCGGCCAATTCGTGTCGCTCATCGGCACGTGGATGCAAAACACGACCCAGCCCTATCTGGCATACCGCATCACCGGCCAGCCGATTTATCTCGGGTTGATTGGCTTCGCAGCCTCACTCCCGGCGCTTTTGTTCACGCTCCCCGGCGGGGTGCTGGTGGAGCGGATGGACAAACGCAAGGTCGTCATCGTCATGCAGGCGGTGATGCTGTTGCAGGCGTTCACGCTATCGTTCCTGGCGCTCACCGGCATGGTCACCATCTGGCACATCATCGCGCTGGCGTTCGTGCTCGGCGTGGCAAACTCGGTGGAGATTACCGCCCGGCAGGCCATGCTGATCGAACTGGTGGGCAGGGATGCGCTGCCCAACGCCATCGCGCTGCAGTCCACCATCTTCAATGCCGCGCGCGTATTAGGGCCGGCGCTGGCCGCGCCGCTGCTGGTGTTGCTGGGCAATCACGGGGAGGGCTGGGCCTTTTTCGCCAACGGCGTCAGCTATCTTTTTGTCATCATCAGCCTGTTCTTCGTCCATCCCGATCCGCAGTACAGCTCGAACGTGGGTCCACGCGTGAGCGCGCTCAGCGAGTTCCGCGAAGGACAGCGCTTCATTCGGGCGACGGCGGTGGTGTCGTTGCTCATCCTCATGGCCGCCGTGCCGGGCTTCTTCGGCTTTCCTGCCATCCAGCAGGTGCCCGTGTTTGCGCGCGATGTGTTCCGGCAGGCCGGCGATACCGATGCCATCGTGGCGGCGCGCAACAGCGCCATGGTGACGGCGCAGGGTGTCGGCGCGCTGATCGCCGCGATCACGCTGGCCAGCTTCAGCATGATGAAGCGCAAAGGGGTGCTGCTCAGCGCCGGCCAATTCGTGTTTGCGGCGGCGTTGGTGGTGTTGTCGTTTACTCGCGACTTGAGCGCCTCGTTGCCGCTCATGACGCTGGTTGGGTGGGGCACCGTGACGGCGCTGGCCATGACGAATACGCTGATTCAATTGCTGGTGCCCAACCACCTGCGCGGGCGCGTCATCAGCACCTACCTGTGGGCGCTCAACGGCGTTGCGCCATTCGGCAGTTTGTTCGTGGGTTGGATGGCGCAGAGCTTTGGCGCGCCCACTGCCGTGCTGGTGGGCGGCGCCATCTGCCTGGGATTGGCAACAGCCGTAGCTGCTCGCTCTCCGACGCTACGGCGGATTGTGGCGTAACGGTCAGAATCAAGTGTTCAGTGCCTCTTAGAGGCCATTTGACCGGCTGAACTCTTCTGCGTATCATCCTTTATATGACTATAGGAACTGTCAGCGTCCAGGTTCCTGAGCCTGTCTTTCGGCGGCTCGAGCGTATTGCGGCTGCCACACATCGCTCGGTGGAAGATGTATTGACGACCAGTGTCAATGTTGCATTGCCACGCCTCTCCGATTTACCGGATGATCTTGCCGACGAACTGGCTGCATTGACAATGCTCAATGATGAGGCGTTACGAGCAGCGGCAGAACCATCCCTTTCGCTCTCCCAACAGCGCCGCTTGGCGCAACTGAGTCATGCTGGCGGGGCTCGACCATTAAGCAAAGCGGAAACAAGCGAACTCGCGCACTTACTTGACTTACAGGATCGCTCGATTTTGCTTCGCGCTCAGGCGCTTGCGATCCTTGCCCACCGTGGGTACGACATTCCAAACCGGTCTGATCTCACTGCAACATCAGATGGCAACTTCGAAGATCCCGAAACGGCTGATTGACTTGGTGCGCAGACGTGCCAGGCACCGCTGTGAGTATTGTCAAAGCTCTGAATGGCTCATTGGTCAACTCTGCGAAGTTGATCACATCATCCCACGGGCCCATGGTGGCGCCACGACACTTGACAACTTGTGTCTGGCTTGCACTTCGTGCAATGCCTACAAGCTTGATCAAGTCGAGGCAGTAGACCCGACTTCAGGTGAGCGAATTGCGTTGTTCAATCCGCGCTATCAACAATGGCATGAGCATTTTGAGTGGAGCGACGATGGCACCAACATAAACGGGAAAACAACCTGCGGGAGAGCCACTGTTGGCGCGTTGAAGATGAATCGCCCTCTGATCGTTGCTGCACGCAGTGTGTGGGTAAACGTCCGTCGCCATCCGCCACAAGATTGATCGCTCGGACAGAGAAACAGCCAAACAGCCCCTTTCTTCGTAAGATGAGGTTCCTCTCTGCACTGCGGCGTGACGCCGCTCACTATCGCGAAAAACCGGGTAGAATAAATGTTCTAGTCTTCTACTAAACGGGATATAACGAGCTGAGCCATGTTAACGGAATTGCGCGTGCGCGATTTTGCGATCATCGACTCGCTAAATGTCGAGTTTGCAAGCGGGTTCAATGTGTTGACCGGTGAGACCGGTGCGGGCAAGAGCATCATCGTGGACTCGATCGCGTTGCTGCTGGGTGACCGTGCCGAAACCGGTGTTGTGCGCACCGGTGCCGAGCGTGCGTTGATCGAGGGTGTGTTCACGCTCGACGACGCGGTCCGCCCCGAGGTCGAAGCCATCCTGTCCGAGCAGGGGCTTGAGCCGGATGAGCCGGGCCAACTGTTGCTCGGGCGCGAGGTGCGGGCGAACGGCCGCGCGCTGTGCCGTGTGAACGGGCGGTCCGTCGGCCAGAACGTGCTGCGCGAACTGGGTGAGCGGCTGGTGGACGTGCACGGCCAGAGCGAGCATCTATCGCTGTTGCGCGTGAAGGAGCACGTCAACCTGCTTGACCGTTATGCCAACCTGTGGGAGCTGCGCACACGGGTGTCGAACAAGGTGGCCGAGTTGCGCGCCACGCGCAAGGAGTTGAAGCAACTGATCGACAGCGCGCGCGAACGGGCGCGGCGCGTCGACATGCTCAAGTTCCAGTTGGAGGAGATTCGTGCGGCCAAGCTCAAGCTGAACGAGGAGACGGCGTTGCAGGACGAACATCTGCGCCTTGCCAACGCCGAGTCGCTGGCGATGTACGCAGAGGAGGCGTACAACGTGCTGTACGAGTCGTCACGCGACCAACAGGCCGCACTCGACCAAATCGCCCAGGCGTCACGCGCGCTCACCAACCTGGCGCGCTTCGACAAGCAGTTCGAAGCGTACGTCCAATCGCTTGGCGAAGCATCCGCCATCGTGCAGGAAGTCGCACGCACGCTGCAGGATTACCGCGAGGCCGTCGAATTCAACCCGCGCCGGCTGCAACAGGTGGAGGACCGGCTGAGCCTGATCAAGAAGCTCAAACGCAAGTATGGCGATACGGTCGAAGCGATCATTGCCTTTGCCGAACAGGCGGAGCACGAGTTGAGCCAGATCGAGAATAGCGCCGAGCGTATCGAGGCCTTACAGGCACGCGAGGCGGAACTCACCCAGGCGTTGGCCGCCGTGGCCATGGAATTGTCGTGCCAGCGCCGCATCGCCGCGGAACAACTGGGCAAGAGCGTGGAGTCTGAGTTGCAGGACTTGCGCATGGGCGGCGCGCGTTTCGCCGTCAGCATCACGCAGGAAGAGGATGAGAATGGGATTGAGGTCAGTGAGACAGCCGAATGGAGGTTGCAACTCAAAGGACTGGGCGAACTGAAAGATCCCGGCCCCCATCACCCAACCCCCGAGCCCCAGGGCGAATCCGAAATCCAATCGAAAATCGAAGATCGAAGATCGAAAATCCGCTTTGACTCGACCGGTGTCGACCGTGTGGAATTCATGATTGCGCCGAACGTGGGCGAGGGCCTGAAGCCCATGGCCAAGATCGCCTCGGGCGGCGAGACCGCGCGGCTGATGCTTGCGTTGAAGGCGGTGCTGTCGCGCGCCGACAGCACGCCATCCCTCATTTTCGATGAGATCGATCAGGGCATCGGCGGCCGTGTCGGGTCCGTGGTCGGGCATAAGTTGTGGGCGCTGACGCGCGCGCATCAAGTGTTGTGCATCACGCACCTGCCTCAACTGGCCAGTTATGGCGACGCGCACTTTAAAGTTGAAAAAGTTGCGCATGACGACCGCACCGTCACCACCGTGCGCCGGCTGCAACGCGACGAGCGCCTCGAAGAACTGGCCCAAATGCTCGGCACGACCGGGAAGACCGGTAAGCAAGGCGCCGAACAACTGCTAAAAGAGGCCGCTGAGATCAAGCGGTCATAACCCGCATCCCCCTGTATGGCCATGCAGCGATGTATGCTGCATGGTCTATTTCCTGCTATACAACATCGCTGGCGTAATGGCACACCTCATCGTACTGTTACTTTGCTATTGTTTCACAATCGGCTTATAATTATCGAATGGGAACGCTATTTATACTGTTTAATAGTCGTTCCATAGCTGTATAAGGTTTATCCTAATAAAGGGTAGAACGCGTTGATACACGTTGATATACAAGGGGATCACCATGCTACGCCGATTGATTGACCGGATGTATGTTCGTGTGCTTGTCTGTTTCGCATATCTATTCCTGATCACAATGGCGGTGCCATTGGCCACGCGAGCTGCTACATGGCAATCTGATACGCCCTCTGTGACGGCAATGACGCCATCACGTTCAGCGAGCTTCTCTGTATCTGCCGATGATGCTCCAGCACGGACTGGGTTGTCATCTGTTGTTGTATCAGTTGGAGCGGGCAGTGCCAGTGTACTGGCGCCCGATTGCCCACCTAATCTGATCGCGGCCAAGATAGTCACCCTTTCCACCGATGTGGATGAGGATGGCAATGTGTCACCGGGCGACATCCTGCTTTATACCGTCGGCATGTATAACGACGGTTCTATGACCGCCACCGATGTTGTGTTCAGCGATACGCTCGACTCAAGAACGAATTTGGTGACCGGGACAGTGCAAACGACACAGGGGACGGTGCTTGAAGGCAACGGCCCCGGTGACCGTAGCGTTTTCGTCAGCATTGGCGATATCCCGGTCGGCCTGTCACATGCCGTCATCATCAGTTTTCAAGCGGCCATTGCCAACCCCTTCCCGCCAGGATCTCTTGCCATCACGAATCAGGGTATTGTGAGCAGCACGCAAGTCATCACTGACACGGATAATCCTTATGTGGATGACCCTGGCACTGACGACCCCGACCCAACCGTCATCACAGTCACGGCAACGCCGTTGCTAAGCTTTGGCGCCGACGTGCCGCAGTGTCTCCTGCCAGGGGCGACATCGGGCGTCACGTGGACGATAACGAATGAGGGCAATGGCGCATTTGCCGGTGGGGTGGTGACGACGACGGACTCTTTCAATTGCACAGATTCGGCGTGCCAGGCGACTGGTCATGTCGTTGGCGCCATTGCGGGACAGTCCACGTACACGCTGATGCAGCAAGTGACAGTGCCGCAACCACTCCCATACGGCGCCGAGGCGGTGACGCTGACGGCGAGCATGCCCGGCGTGTCATCTGCGCCTTCCCCGTACGAAGTCAACTTGCATGTATGCGCCCCCGACCTGCGCGCCAGCGATGCGACGGTGAGTTCGACCAAGGTCTTCGCGCATGAGATGATCTCATATACGTGGTACCTCAGAAACACCGGGGACGCCGACGCATTCGGCGCGCGCGGTATCTTCACGCCGGCCAACGTTCCCCTGTACGACTTTGTAGACGTCATTTCTGTCACCGAAGGCGCTGCAACCTGGGACGCCAATGCCAGGCAGGTCGTGTGGGAAGGTGATCTGCTCATCAGCGACACGGTCACCGTCACGTTTCGCACGGCATCGTCGTTCGGTCTGAAGCACCTGGAATTGACCTCTCCGTTCGAGGTGGCCCACCCGTGGCGTCCAGTCTTCACCAAATCTGTGAACTACCCCTATCCTTATAAACTCTTTTTGATGCTCGTGGTGAGAAACGCCACGCCGTAAAAAAGGGGGACGTTCGCCCATAAGCCTGCTCTCACCCCACACACGATCGATTGAGCGGGGACGTTAAAATGTGGGTTCGGATGTTCGGATGATCGATTGGCCAACACTCCGGCGCAAGCACGAGGTGTGGCGCGAGCTGCCGTGTGGAAGGAGGTTCATCATCAATGGGGAGAGGCACAGCATTGTTCGCGCGTCTGCAGTACGCATTCGACAAGATCATGTCGGCCGGCCCTATCGCGCTCACGGCCATATTGTCGCTGTTGTCGCTGGCACTCGTGCTGGTGGCCGCGCTATTTCTCACCGTCACCGGCATTGCGCCCGATGGCAGCCAGACGCTCGACTTTCCCGAGGCCGCGTGGAACAGCATGGTGCACACCCTCGACGCCAGCCTGATCAGTGGGGATGTGGGCTGGCCCTTTCGGGTGGTCATGTTTGTCGTGGCCATAGGCGGCTTGTTCGTGGTGAGCACCTTCATCGGCGTGCTGACCAGCGGCATCGAAGGCCGGCTGGAGACATTGCGCAAAGGGCGCTCGTTTGTGTTCGAACGCGATCACACCCTCATCCTCGGATGGTCTCCCAAGATTTTCACGATCATCTCCGAACTGGTCATTGCCAATGCGAATAAAAGACGGCCCCGCATCGTCATCCTGGCCGATAAGGACAAGGTGGAAATGGAGGACGAGATCCGGGAGAAGGTGGGGGCGACAGGGCGCACTGACGTCATTTGCCGCAGCGGCAGCCCCATTGACCTGTACGACCTGGAGATCGTCAACCCCTACGCGGCGCGCGCCATCATCATTCTCTCGCCGGCAGGCGATGACGACCCGGACTCGCAAGTCATCAAAACCATTCTGGCGCTTGCCAACCAGTCAAAACGGCGCGACCCATCGAGTTCATTCGCAATGGCATATGCCGCCCCGCGCAAACTTCCGCACATCGTGGCCGAACTCGAAGACCCGCGCAACGTCGGCGTTGCACGGATCGCGGGTGGGGATGGCGTGCACCTGTTGCTGGCGCGTGACGTCATCTCGCGCATCATGATGCAGACCTGCCGCGAGTCCGGGCTGAGCACGGTGTACACCGAACTGCTTAACTTCAGTGGAAACGAACTCTATTTCCGCCGCGACCCCGCCCTTGTGGGCAAGGCGTTTGCCGAGGTACTGCCGGCATATGAAAATGCCGTGCCGGTTGGATTGTGCTACGCAGGTGGACGGGTGCAGCTCAACCCGCCGATGGATACGTGTATCGGCGCGGATGACACCCTGATCGTCCTGGCTGCCGACGACAGCGACATTAATGTGGCAGATACCGTCCAGCCGGCAAGCCCGGCGACAGTGTCCCCAGTGGACGAACGTGCGATCTGCAACCCTGTCGCCAATGAACGGGTGCTCGAACGCACCCTCATCCTTGGCTGGAACAGCCACGGGCCAATCATCATCAACGAGCTCGATCACTACGTCGCGCTGGGGTCGACCGTCACCGTTGTGGCCGACATGGGTGACGCCGAGGGTGAGATTGCACGGCTGTGCGGCGGGCTAAGACATCAAACGGTGTCCTTCCAGGCCGGCGACACGACGGAGCGTCAGACACTGGAGGGGTTGAACATCCCAGGCTTTAACCACGTATTGATCCTGTGCTACTCCCAGGCGTTGCCGGCGCAGAAGGCGGATGCGCGCACGTTGATCACGCTGTTGCACCTGCGCGACATTGCCCGCAACGCGGGATGTGGCCATGATGAGCAGTGCTTCAGCATCGTCAGTGAGATGCTGGAGGCCGGCAACTGCAAGCTGGCCGAGGTGGCGCGGGCGGATGATTTCATCGTGGGCGACAACCTGATCAGCCTGATCCTGGCGCAAGTTTCAGAAAATCAGCAAGTGGGCAGCGTGCTGTCTGACCTGTTCGCGGTGGAAGGTTCGGAGATTTATTTGCGGCCGGCGAAAGACTACGTCCACACCGGCCAGGCGGTGAACTTCTACACGCTGGCCGAGGCCGCGTGCCGCCGCGGCGAGGTCGCCATCGGCTACCGGCGGATGGACCTCGCCGACTCGGCCGAACAGGCCTATGGGGTCGTTCTCAACCCGAATAAGCGCGAATCCATCACCTTTTCCGCGCACGATCGCGTGATCGTGCTGGCAGAGTCATAAGTAGTTTTCAAAATGCCGCTTCGGTTGTTTAATTCGCAGTTGTAGATCTTAATGTTGCAAGGCGCCGCGTGCGAGGAACTCTCTGATACGCGGCGCATCATAAACTCAATACATTGGAGAATAACGATGCAGTCCCAGGGAAAGCAGATTACGACGAAGGATCGTTTGCGCTATGCGTTTGACAACACCATGGCCGCTGGGCCAATCGCTCTGATTGGATGGCTGGCGCTCCTTTCGTTACTGGTGATCGTCGTCGTGGCAGCGATCGTGTCGTTGATAGGCATTTCACCCGGCGACAGCACCGACCGCCTGAACTTCCTCGAGGCCGCCTGGCTGAGCCTGATGCGCACGTTGGATGCTGGCACGATGGGTGGCGACACCGGTTGGGGTTTCCGCATCGTCATGTTCTTCGTCACGCTGGCCGGCGTGTTCGTGGTCAGCACATTGATCGGCGTGCTCAGCACTGGCATCGAGGACAAACTGGAGGACTTGCGCAAAGGGCGCTCGTTCGTCGTCGAGCAGAATCACACCCTCATTTTGGGCTGGTCTTCCAAGATCTTTACCATCATCTCCGAACTGGTGACTGCCAACGCCAACCAGCAGAATCCGCGCATCGTGATCCTGGCCGACAAGGATAAGGTGGAGATGGAGGACGAGATCCGCGCGAAGGTGGGATCGACAGGGCGGACACGCATCATTTGCCGGACCGGCAGCCCCATCGACCTGGTGGACCTGGAGATCGTCAACCCGCACGCCGCCAAGTCGATCATCATCCTGTCTCCCGAAGTGGATGACCCGGATTCGCACGCCATCAAATCCATCCTGGCGCTGACCAATAATCCCCAGCGCCGGCCGGAGCCATATCATATCGTTGCCGAGATTCGCGATGCCAAGAATCTGGAGATCGCACATATGGTCGGCCGGGACGAGGCGCAACTGGTGCTGACGGGTGATCTCATCTCGCGCATCACGGTGCAAACGTGCCGGCAGTCCGGGTTGAGTGTGGTCTATACCGAGTTGCTCGACTTCGGCGGCGACGAGATTTACTTCAAACACGAGCCGGCCCTGGCCGGCAAGACGTTTGGCGAAGCGCTGCTTGCTTATGAGGATTCGGCACTGATCGAC
>JAMDDR010000529.1:0-3321 GCA_023488685.1 Chloroflexota bacterium
GCCATCGAGCCGGTCGATCGGGTCGCAGTAGGCCGGGAGGTCACGCACCCTGTCCAACAATGGTCGCGCCGGCCGGTCGGGAAAATCCTGCATCGTATCCCTCCTCATAGGCCTGATTCAAAAACTTCGAACCATATGCCGTCAGTTGCCGCCCTTTCGGCGTGATGACGATGAAACGCATCTGTAGCAGGTACGGCTCGATGTCCTCGCTAATGCGCGTCGGGTCGACGTCATACAACGACGCCATCACCACGGACTCGCCAATCGCGCGTTTCTCATGGTTCAACGTTGCGAGATAGCGCATGTCGTCGCGCGTGATGCCATTCACGTATAGGATGCTTCGCCCGTTCATGACCCGCTTCACACAGGCCCGCACGTCGCCCCGCTCATCGAGAAAGATCTCGTCCTCCACCTCTTGCGCCATCGCAAAGGCTTGTCTCGGGCTGAGCCGGCTGCAGGTGGCGATGGTCTCAATCGCCGAATCCGGAAGGCGCGGAAAACGCTGGTGGACCATCGTTTGTACTTCTTCGACCGTATACCGGCGCAGTTGGATCTCGATGCACCTGGACCGGAAGGCGCGGTCCAAATCCGCCGGCTTGGTCGTCGCGAAGATGAACGCTGCTTTCGCTACGACGGCGATGCGCCGGCCCTTTTCGCCGTCGAGCAACATGGTTCGGTCATCGGCTTCGAGCATGGTCAACAGCGCCTCCTGGGTCTTGCCGCCGACCAGGTGGATCTCATCAACAAAGACAGCAAAGGGCGGGTACTCGATCAGGGGAATCCCCGACCGTTCGCCGTTGCGGGTGACGCTGGTATTGCGCGCCAGCAGGGCCTCGTCGACCGTCTCAAAGAGCTTTTCGCGGCTGCGCACCGCGCGCCCATCGAGTCGCACAAATGGAATCCCCAGGATGTTGGTGATCCGCTTGGCAATCTCGGTCTTGCCGGTGCTCGGCGGCCCGGACAGAAGAAACGTTTTGGCCAGCACCGGCGTTCCCTTTTCTGGTGCGGTCGACAGGGCCACGATGATGGCGCGTTTGATGGAATACACCGCATCCTCATTGCCTATAAACCCGCTGAACGCTTCGTTGACCCGATCGCGTGCCTCGATCACGGCATCATTCATGTCGCTTCCCCCCTCAGATGTCGGCCCCACAGCGCGGACACTCATCGACCGGCTCCACGTCGTCATCGCCGCAGGCGTGATAGGCATGGATGGTCCAAGCGCGCGGGCCCGCCCACAGGCATCGCTCGCAGAGCACTGGTTCGGGGTCGTCATGCCGGCCCCACATCCAGGCCCAGGCACGGGGCTCACCATGAGCAAGCCGCCAAAGCGTCATCGCCTGCCATACAAGCCACGCCAGCCCGTAGCGCAGCAGCCACCACGGGATCAGCAGCCAATCGCCCATACCTTGCGGCTCGAAGTGCCTCAGCATCACACCCCCTCTGCGGCGGATATTTCCGCGGAAATACCTTTCTGTACAGGCAGCTCGTCCCACATGCGGCCGTCGAGCTCGCGACCGGCAGTGCGCTTGTCCATCTTGCGCATCATCCAGGTGCTGGGCGGGGGCTGGCCCACATTGAGATTCCACAGCACGCCTTCGCGCGTGAGTAGGATATGAGGTGCATCGAGCGCCGCCTCGCGCCTGGTATCGTCTTCTTCGTAGTAATGACAGACAGGGGCCCATTGCCCCCATTGCTTAAAGTGAAACTTCACCCAAGCACTGACACACTGATCGCGCAAGCCGCGCACCCAGTCAGGATGCATCGGTCGCGCATTGACACCAGACTCTCCGCCTGCGATCACCAGATCGATAGGCCGTTTCACGCTTGACGGATAAAAGCCATACGCATAGCGCCAATCCCACCATTCTTGATCTGTCAAACTCACTGGACCAAGCAACGGCTCACAGCTCAGGAACCGCACCGCTGCCGGCGTCCCCAGCAAGAGCGGCACGCGCTCATCCGCCGCGGGTTGATCCTCCACGCTGACACCCAACCATACGTTGTCAAGCACATGCGAACCCGGATCGCCCCGGCATGCCTGCCAGCCGTACTCCCCCGGAAGAGCACTACGCCACGCCAGCGACCGAACCACATCCAACATGCGGCCAGCGCGTTTGGTGAGGATCATGAACACATGCTGTTTGCAGCGCCGCATGACGGTGAATACGCGGTGAATAAAGGCCTCCGGCACGTTTGGGTGAAACAGGTCGCTCATGCTGTTCACGAAATAGCGAGTGGGGCTTTTGCGGCGCAACGGCTCATCCAGCGAGCCCTCGTCGAGGTTGATCCTGCCATTCCAGACGACACGACCATTCATCTGCTGAGTCAGGCCCGCGTACTTCTCTTGACCCATCGCCTCCAAGCGATGAGCCATCCGCATTGCGTAGCAGTTTTTACAGCCGGCGCTCACAATGGAGCATCCGGCCAGTGGGTTCCAAACCCGGTCTGCCCACTCGATGTCAGTTTTCCCCATCGCTACGCCGCCTCCAGCTCGGCATCGAGCTCCAGTTCCGCCACACGCGCCTGCGCATCCTCGAACAGGCCCAGCAACCTGCCGAGGGTATCCTCCACATGGTCATTGATGATCGTCGTATGGCCCTGCGTATCGATCACCTGCAGCCGGTCCCCTTCGTCCAGGATGTACATGTAGCGCGGCGGAAATGCCTGTGGCGGGCGCCCGACGTGCATGGTTTCAATCGCCGCGTCGATCTTCTCCGTGAGCGCGTCCAGATGCCGGGCGCAGACCTCCGCACTGGCTGCCAGCCACTGCTCGCCCCAGGCGGCCGCGGCGATTTGTTCGGCTATCGTCCTCGGGTCTATTTGTTCTGTCATGTGGTCATCTCCTATCAAGCGCAATCGTGCTCACTGGGCGACTTTCTTCGACTTGGCCAGTTTGGTCTTGGGAGAGTTGGGCTCAGCCTGGCCGTCACTCACCGGCGGCGCCGCCCACCCCTCTGGCAGCCGCACCCCCAGCGCGCCGGCAAATTTGTCGACCCATTGGATGAACAAATCGGTGTTTTTGCGGTTATGGTTATCGTTTAGCCAGTAGTGGCCCAGCAGGATTACCAATGCGACACATTCCTGTTTGACCGGCCGCTTGCCTTGGTTGAAGCCGTCGTGGTCCGGCTTGTAGCCCTCCATGTAGATGCGTTCGGTGATGATGTCAAACAGCTCGATCAAGAGATCCGTGTTCTCCGGCATTGCCGGCGCCAGGTACCGCGCAGCCACGGTAGCCATCCGCACGGTCTCCGCGTGGTGCCGGCGTTCCTCTGCCTGCATTTCCTGCCAGGTCGGCCGATTGGCCTTCTCCTCAGCCCT
>JAMDDR010000529.1:3331-9222 GCA_023488685.1 Chloroflexota bacterium
TGAGCGCATCTGGGTCCACAGTGGCCAGCGCGACGTGCTTGGAGCCCAACACCTGGTTGGTCTGCCAGGTCTCCCAATTGTTTTTGGTCGAGGGGATGATGCGCAGGGAATCATGCCCGGCCGCCAGTGCCGCCTTGGCCGCGTCCTGGCCATCGTAGCCGCCGGCGTACACCACGGTATACGACTCGCCCTCGGCCAGCACCGGAATATCCAGCGTCTTGCTGACTCGCCTGGCTTCCCGGGCCGCGTGCAACTTGGCCTTGGCGGTGAAACAGGCCGGCTGCATGCAGGTTTCGCTGCCGTACCTGCCCTGGACCCTGTACTCGCAGCCCACGCAGGCCCTCAGCTCCGCCGGTGTCTTCTTGGTGACCAGGTCCTCGGGCGTCGGGATCGGCTTCTTCGGCCAGTCCAGGGCGAAGGGGGGATAGTCCAGCGATTTGCCCTTTTTGCTATAGAAGTCGACGATCATGCTCCGGCACATCGGATCCCGCTGACCATCGTCATCGCGCATGCCCGCCAGTCGTTCGGCGATCTCCTCGGCCTGTTGCACATCAAAATGCATCACCGGGAGGAGCTGTCGCGCCAAGCGCTCGGGCAGCGTGCCGCGGTGAACGTGATCCTGGATGCGCGCCGGCAGCTCCAGGAGGCGTAGCAGATTCGATACGGCGCCCTGTGAGTTGTAGCCGAAGATTTTGCCGGCATCGAGCTGCGACAAGCCGAAGTCCTTGATGAGCCGCTGCATGGCTTTCGCCGTTTCAATCGCGGTCAAGTCCTTGCGCGCGGCATTTTCGCGAGCGGCCATCTCAGCCATGTCGCGATCCCCAAGCCTGCGAATGATCAGCGGGAAGTGTTCCCACCGGGGACCATCATCGGGCGAGGTAGTCAGGTATTTGAACGCCGCCAGCCGGGTGTGGCCGAAGGCGAGCTGGTACCGGCCATACTCGGTGGGGTGCGGCCGTGCGGTCGGTGCCTGGAGCAACCCCATTTGCGGGTCGTCCGGGTCTGCGGCCGCGCGCGCCTGGATGTCCTCGGCCACCCGGCGCACATGCGCGGGATCGTCGTCGATCCGGGTTTGCCAGGGATTTCCCTCAATCAACGCCAGTGGAATCAGCGCGATGCCGATTGCCGGCTGGGCTATTTCCGTGGAAATACTGGGACGATTGGGACTGTCCCCTTGTAAATTTGTCATGCTAGGCCTCCCCTGCCTGGCGGCGATAGTCGGGCGCACCGTTGTGCACCACCATGCTCAACAGCGCGTCCGTCCACCGTGACACGACGCGCGGGTCAAAATCGTCCGGGCTAAACGGGTCGAGATTGGTCACAAACAGGCTGGCCAGTTTGTTGCGATAACGGAAGTCCACGATCTCGAACAGCACCGACTCGCTCCAATCCGATCGCTTCTCCGCGCCGATGTCGTCCAGGATCAGGATGGGCGCGCGCTGGTATTTCTCCAGCCGGCCGGTGTATGTCTCGCGGTCGCCCTCGGCATCCATCAGCGCCTTCAGCGACTCCAGCAAATCGGGCATGCTGACGAACACACACGCCTTGCCCCGCTGGGTCAGTGCGTTGCGTACTGACGCGCACAGGTGCGATTTACCGTTGCCGGGCGGGCCGTACAACACAAGCCACCCTTCGGGCATCTCGGCAAAGGCAAGTGCGGCTTCGCGGCACAGTTCCAGACTGGGTTCCTGCCGGCCACCGGGCCGGATGTCGAAGCTCTGGAACGTCTGCGACGCCGCGCGGCCCGTGGCGGATGAATAACGATCCAACGACTTCGCCGCCCACCGGCTGGCGACGCCACACGCTGGACAGGCCATCATGCCCTCCGCGGTCAAAATGTAACGCTGGTTGTTGCATCGAAGACACTCCGGGCCGCCATCGACCGGTGCCAAACGGCCGGCGGCGCCGGCCGTTTGGTCGGGTTCATTGAACCGAATGCCCATGCGCTGCGCCCGGGTGCGGATGCGATCCTTCACCTGGTCAGCTTCCGATTGTTCACGCTGGGCCACCTGGGCCCGTCGATCAAGGATTTGCTGCGCCATTTGTGAGATTGGGACCATTGACGATTGCTCCTTGCTGTGCCAGGCGCCGCTGCCGGATCTCCTCCAGTTGGCGCCTGGCGGTTTCATCGGCGGCCGCGCGCTCGGCATCGGTCAGGTCGCGGGGCTGCCGGCTCAAGGTTTTTCCTGCACGTGAGCGGCTGCGCTTGGGCGGCGGGTTGCCAGGCACGGGCGCGACCTCGAAGAGTGGCAACTGCAACCCCTCGGCGTAATCGCGCAACCGGGTGACCGTCATGCCGACCAATTTGCGCACCCTACCCGCGCGCCATTCCTCCCGCGTCGTCTCGTAGATGTGCCGCAGCTCGCTTTCCTGGCCACTCCGGTCGACCAGGAGCCGCGCCAGTTGCGAGCGTACCGGCTCGCCGATATTGAATTCCGAGAGCAGCGCGCACATTTTCCGGAAAGCCTGATCTGAATTTAAGCTGGTCGTTTCAGCAGCAGCAGCAGAGATATCAGCAGCAGACTGATTGGGGATGTTCAAAATGGTCCCAGTAGTTCGGACTTCTGAACTATTGAACTTCTGAACTACTGAACTACTGGAACAACTGTTCTGGGTTGGAAATGGTGGGTGGAGCGTGTAAGCGGCTTTATGTCCATACCGCTTATGTTGGGTGATCCACCCTGCCGCGACGAGTTCGCGGATACCAGACGAGACAGACGCCCGTGCGCGGACTGCCGCCGCGCAGATTTCGTTGTAGTCTGCTTCGAGCTCTGACTCTGACAACCCCATCGATCCTGCCAACTGCTGCAGCGCCAGGTAGACGCGCGCTGCGCCGTTGCTGATACGGCCTGCCATATGGCTGTCCGCGTGGCTGTCCGCGTGGCTGTCCGCGTGGCTGTCCACCATACGGTTACTCCTGCCGCGGAAGTGGGGGGATACCCACTGCCAGGCGGGTCTTTGGATCGCCGTTGATTCCGCCGATCCCGATCGAATGCTTCAACATTGATAACCTCCTTCCGTGAAACGGGTTGGTGTTGGCCGCCTCTCCAAAACCGTCCCGTCGCGCAATCCGCGCGAAGCATGTACGAGCAGGGCGTAAAAGGGCGCATCCTCATTGATACGCCGCGCCTGGGGATATAATCGAAAAACTGTTATCCCAGGCGCTGGGGACATGTGCAAAAACGCGCTCTGCCAGTCACGCATCGAGCGCGTTTTTGTTACCCGGCGACCGCAGCCGCAGCCGCCTCCTTGCCGGCCAACGCGACGCTTTCCGTCAGCACCGCCTCCGGATCCACCCCATACGCTTGCGCCAGCCGCTTCGCCACGACCGCGCTCACGCTGGTGCGTTCGCCTTTGCTTGCCTCCCGCGTGGCGCGCTCAATCAGCGCACACGGAAGTGAAAACGCGACCGTCCTATAGGGACTGGGACCCCTGCTGGGTGTGCGCTGCCTGCGAACCCCGCGGGCCGGCACAGCCCTGGCCGGCACCCTCGCCTTGTTTCTTGTCATGTCCGCCTCCATAAGGTGTATTCCTCGATAGATGATTTTATATGCTATTGTCAGATTGTCAATACGGAGTTTGGCATTGGCGTGTGCTATCATTTCCCGTATGAGTGGTATGAATACGGGTATGAATGCGCAGGTGGTGAACCGTGAACAACTGATGCGCCTGGTGCTGGACCTGCCCCAGTCGCAATTGCAGGCCGCGTATGACTACCTGGCGCGGTTGGAGGAAGAGGTCGAGGATGCGGCCGCCGTCGATGCGGCCTGGGACGAACCCGCGCGCCCGTTCAGCGAATTCGTGGAGGAGTTGAGGCGCGAGAATCTCTACCCGTGAATGACCGTGAATGACGCCGTGAATTACGAAATCATCATCACGTCACGGGCAGAGCGGCAGATCCGCAAGCTGGAGCATACCGTGCGGACGCGCATCGTCCAGGCCATCGACACATTGGCTGTCGATCCCCGGCGGCCTGGCGTGGAGAAGTTGCAGGGACGCGATGCCCACCGGCTGCGGGTCGGCGATTACCGCGTGGTCTATACCATCGGCGATGCGGTGCGCATTGTCACCGTGGTGCAGGTGGCCCACCGCCGCGAGGTGTATCGCTGAGCAACACGCCACTCGATATCCCCCGGTAGTAGCCGTTTGCGGCGAACCCGGCGCGAGGCCGCCCGAAAGAGCGGCCTCTGCTTTGGATGAACCTTAGTGCCATCGACCCAATTCAAATCCGCTCATCCTTAGTGGCCATCATTGTGGGCATGAGAGCGAAAATACTCCACGGTTCTCTCATGGTCGGTTCTCGCATACCACACCATCACCGTCGCGGTCCAACCCCCACAGGTTGTTGGTAGCGTTGCCGCCACATTGGTTATAACAAGCCTGAGCCTTTGCATGCGTACTGAAGTCATCGCAGTTGTAATCGCTAACATTGCAGTTGCACCCGGAAGGAGCCGGCGCTTGTGTAGGCGCCACATCGACTGGTTGAGGAGTATCTGCCACAGCAACAGATGCCTGCGGAGGTGGTATAGCAGCAGCCACCAGCACGCCTTGGGCGTCGCCGGTGAAAACGACCAAATCTCCGAATACCCAACCGACGCCGTTCGGCCCATTGGCATATTCAATCTGCCACCACGTGATATCTTCGCTCTTCCCCTTCACGAGCGCGGTTTGCCCCGCGTTCAACGTGCCCAATAGATCATAGTTCGTCCCAGGCCCACTGCGCACATTCACAAAGTCATTTCCTTCTTTAACGCTCACAAAAGGCACGTTTGCCATAGCAGGCGTCTCTGCCGGCACAGCCATCTGATTTGTAGGGCTAGGCTCCGGCTCTACGGTGGGTGGCGCTGGGATATCTGCCTCGGTGGCCTCAACGGCCTCAACCGGCATGACCGTAGGTGTGGCCGGTGCATTACGCGGATCGGCGTAGACCGTGTGAACGGTGACGCTGATACCGGCGGCAGTTTGTTTTGCGGAAGGCGTAGCGGCCTGGCTGGGCGGCGTGAGGGCACGCCTCACATTCCCGAACACGCTGCACAAACATAGAAAGACGATCAATCCCATACAGCCGAGCGTCACCTTGCCGCGCAGGCCAGAACCCCAAAGCTGTTTGATGACATTCGTAATGGCGTTTCCTCGACGTGGTGCTGAATTCGATGTAGCCATGAAATCCCCTTGTGTTGCAATGATGCTGATATGTTCAAACGTTGCCAATGACGACCGGCGCCGGCGGGCGGTAGTGCCATGCGCCGCCCCCATCGCGCTGGTATTGCCCCGCCGGGATATCGGCGAGATCGTCAAGCGTTAGAAAAGAGGCGCCCTCAAGTCTTTGCAGGGCGCGCCCGAGCTCCCCTTTTTGCTTCAGTCGGACTAAGGCGAGTATCAATCTGATTGCTGTGTTCAGCTTCAACATCGGCCATCGTCTCCAGCAACCGAACGGCAAGCTCCTGGCGCTCCGGGCTGAGGCCTGACACGAGACGAATGATGCGCAGTGCCAGTGGTGTCGTCGTATCGGTATGCGTGATTGGCTCGTACCCTGCCAATATAAGAAGTGCGTTCACGTCCTGGTTGAACAACCGGGCGATCTGTGCCACCAATTGAGGTGATGGACGACGCTTGTCCTGTTCAATGTTGCTAATGAACGTGTCGCTAACGCCGAGCGTGTCCGCCAGCGCCTTCTGAGTCATGGTGCCGCTTTTTCTTTGTCGCTCAAGCCATGGGCCAAACGTTTCACCAAGTTCGCCAGTCACGTTTGATATTCTAGGTTTATAGGCGCTTGTTCGCATATTCCACTATTGACAATTCACCAATAGTTTGATATATATGCTTTAGTTTGAAAGCGCGCCCACCGGCGCAAAGGAGTTGAGTTATGCGAACAAGCGCCTATAAACCTA
>JAMDDR010000062.1 GCA_023488685.1 Chloroflexota bacterium
GGCTCATCGTCGGACAAAACAGGCCGTTTCGCAACCCGCGGTTCATTCACCAGCCCCTGTTGGCCAGCCCACTCAAACATGATTAGCCGAAACTAAAGATAACGTCAGTACGGGTTAAGCCGCCTCTAGCCGCAGGATTGTTTCCAAGCCCAACGAAGGTTTCTTCGGCTGGAGACAATAGGCGATCAGCCCACACACCAAGTTGACCATGAAGTTCAGGAAGCTGCGGTGACGCGTGTGCTCGATCTGTGAAATGTTCTTGAGTTGGTCGATGATCGTCTCGACAATGGCCCGCTTGCGCAGCAGCAGCTTGTCGGCCAGGGGCAACAGGCGGTTCTTCATGTTCTTCTTCAGCTTGGTGATCAGCTCCAGGCTGAAGGCGTCGCGCAATTGCTCAAACAGCGCCTGGGAAAGGTAGCCCTTGTCGGCGAACAGCTTGCCGAACAACTCCTGGACCAGATCCGGCACCGGGGTACGGTCATCGACGTTGCCGGGGGTGAGGGCCATGTTGAGCAGTTCGCCACGGTCGTTGAACACCAGGTGCAGCTTGAAGCCGTAGAACCAGCCCATGGACGTCTTGCCGCGCTGGGCCAGCCCGGCGAACACGCGGTGCTGCGGGATGCGATGGTTGTCGCACACGGCCAGCACCGTGGCATCGATGAACGAGATGCCGGTGCAGTCGCCGAAGCAGTGCTTCAGGTAGCCGCACAGCGGCAGCAGCACCGTCGGGATGAAGTCCACGAAGCG
Source organism: Chloroflexota bacterium (assembly GCA_023488685.1). Lineage (GTDB taxonomy): Bacteria > Chloroflexota > Anaerolineae > J036 > Brachytrichaceae > CAIXPS01. Next base: position 748 of record JAMDDR010000062.1, read on the forward strand.
CGTGTAGCTCACCAACCCCGGGAACTCCCCGCGCAGATACACGCACACGTGCTCCAGGTAGAAGGCCTTGAAGGTGCGGTAGTGCGACTGGTGGAACAGGATCAAGATCGTCATGATCTCGCTCTCACACAAGCTGCGGTCACGCTGGCGGCGCCGCGTGCCGCGGCCCAGTTGCCCTTGCCGCCACAGCGGTCCGTGCTGCTGCCAGAAGTCGTCGACCTGACAGAACAATTCGACTACACTCATGAGTGGGGCTCCTTTGGGTGTGCTTATCGGTTTGGTTACCTTAAGCTTACCTGACAGGAGTCCCTTATCCCGTACTGACGTAAGTATAGGAATTTTGAGGGAATTTATGAACGCATCTAAGAGGCGAGTCTTTGTCGACCGGTTCAACTCAAGTGAGGACATTTACGCAAAGGTGCAGCAAGCATTTGCGTGGCTTGGCGATGGGGTTGTTAAGTCAAACGATCACGTATTCATCAAGCCCAATCTGACGTACCCATTTTTTAAGCCAGGTGTTACCACCTCGCCTGAGTTCATGGAAGCCTTGGTTAAGGTCTTGGCAAATGTTACATCTCATATTACCTTTGTGGAAAGCGATGGGGGATCATACGCTTGGCCTGCTCTACAAGCAATGGCAGGGCACAATTTACCAGATCTAAGCAAGCGATATGGTGTCAGGCTGATGAATCTTACGGAGAGGCCACGTAGGGAAGTCATCTGCAAAGTGGCAGGGCGTGATGTACGCGTTGAACTTTCGGCTGAAATGCTCGACGAGAGCGACCTTTTCATAACTATGCCTGTTCCAAAAGTTCATGTGATGACTTATTTGTCTTTAGGGTACAAGAATCAATGGGGTTGCATTCCAGATGTAAAACGCCTTACCAATCACCCGGATTTCGATTTCAAGGTACTGGCTGTGAATCAGGCATTACGAGCAGGAGTAGCGTTGTATGATGGCACTTATTTTCTAAACCGAACAGGGCCCATGGATGGTGACCCGGTAAAAAAGAACTTGGTTATCGCTAGCACTGACATAGGTGCAGGAGATGCAGTCTGTTGCGAAATAATGCGTCTAATGGCATCTAAGGCAAGTCACCTGAAGCTTGCCCAGCGTGTTGGTATGATGCCCAAGAATCTGAGCGAAATCACTATATACCAGGATCTAGCTCCGTTTCAATCCGAAAAATTCTACCTTAGGCGTACAGCTATAAATTGGATTACTTTATCTGCATTTCACAGCCATCTACTAACCAAGTTGGTTTATAACTCCCGATCTGCTAAACCAATTCACGAGCTTTTGTACCTTGTTCGTGGGAAACCACGTGATGTAGCGCCAAAGTGGTAGATACGCCGCGAGTGTAAAGGTAATCCAGAGTCGGCAATCGTTGACTAGGGCGAGACATTTGATGTGCCGACCTCTCGCGGAGCGAGTGATAGCTTCTTTACACTTCCCTTGGCTGCTAGACGAGTAAACCACATCATCAGTTAACCAGCGAGATCAAAAGCCGCTACAGTGGTCAGTGCATTGATCATTAGGCAAGTGCATCATCCACTTTTAAGCTCATTTGTTCCGCTATCCACGTATCCAGCGCTAATAATCATAAGGACTTCACATTGAAGCAGGTCATCCAATCCTATAGCACCGGCGACCTCGAACTGGCCACCGTGCCGGCGCCAGCACCTGGAGCTAATACCATCCTCGTTCGCACCACCCACTCTCTTATCAGCGTCGGCACCGAGCGCTACATGCTCGACCTGGCCAAAAAGAGCCTGGTCGGCAAGGCCATGGCCCGCCCGGACCTGGTCAGGCAGGTCATCAACAAAGTGCGTACGGAGGGCTTGGCCGAAGCGTACCGCCAGTCGATGGGCCGGTTGGATTCGCCCGTTCCACTCGGCTATAGCGCGGCTGGCGTTGTGACCGCCATCGGCGCTGGCGTGACGGGCTTCACTGTGGGGGATCGAGTGGCCTGCGCCGGCAGCGGCATTGCGGGCCACGCCGAGATATTGCGTGTCCCCAAGACACTGGCAGTAAAGATCCCCGATAACGTGAGCGGCGAAGCGGCTTCCTTCGTCGCGTTGGGTGGCATCGCCATGCACGCGGTGCGCCTGGCAACCCTCACCTTTGGCGAGCGTGTGGTGGTCCTGGGCTTGGGTCTGCTGGGCCAGCTTGCCGTGCAGATCGCCGCTGCAGCCGGATGCCATGTCTTTGGGCTGGACGTATCCACCCCCAAGGTGGCCATGGCCTGCCAGCATGGCGCCTCGGCCGGCGCTGCTATCGGCCAGGAGGATGTGCTCAGCGCTGTGCGCGCCTTTACGGATGGGGGTGGCGCTGATGCGGTGCTCATCTTCGCCAGCACCGCTAGCAACCAGCCCATCGAGCTGGCTGCGGAACTGGCTCGCGTGCGCGGGAAGATTGTCGTGCCGGGGCTGGTCGGGTTGAACCTCCCCCGCAAGCTTTTCTATGAGAAGGAGCTGGACTTTGCCGTCAGCCGCGCCTGGGGGCCCGGCATGTACGATCCAGACTATGAGGCGGGCGAGACGGACTACCCGCTGCCGTTCGTGCGCTGGACGGCGCAGCGCAATATGGCGCACTTCCTGGAACTGATCGGCGCTGGGCGTGTCAGTGTTGATCATCTCATCAGCCACCGCTTCCCAATCGATCAGGCCATCGCTGCCTATGAGATGATCCTGGCCGGCCAGGCCCCCACCATCGGCGTCATTCTGCAATATCCCGAGCAGGTTGACGATGGCCGCACCGTGTGGTTGGCCGGCAAGGGTCAAACGGCGGCTGCACCGGTGCGTAGCTCAGCCCCTGCCGCTGGGGCGAAAGACCATACGCCCCATCCAACGGTGCGTATCGGGTTGGTGGGCGCTGGGCTGTTTGCCAAGGGCACACTGCTGCCGGCCTTGCAAGGTATCGCGGGGGCCAAACTGCACGCCGTCGCCACATCCAGCGGGGTGAGCGGCGCTCATCTGGCGCGCAAGTACGGCCTGGCCTACTGCACCACGGATACCGCAAGCCTGCTGCAAGATCCCGATATCGACCTCGTGATGATCCTGACCCGCCACGGCAGCCACGCGGACCTGGTGTGCAAGGCGTTGGCGGCTGGCAAACACGTGTTTGTCGAAAAGCCGCTGGCCCTGAACGAGGATCAACTGTGCCAGGTGGTCGAGGCCTATCGTGCCGCGCCGGGCCAACTGATGGTGGGTTTCAACCGTCGCTTTGCACCCACCACCGCTTTCGTTCAGCACCACCTCGACAAGGTTGCGCATCCCTTGATGGTGACGGTGCGGGCGAACATCGGCCATATCCCGGCCGAAGTGTGGGTGCACGATCCTGAGCAGGGCGGCGGCAACATCATTGGCGAGGTGTGCCATTTTGTGGACCTGATCCAGTCACTCACCCACGCGCAACCCGTTTCGGTTTCGGCGCGCGCTATCCAGCCGGCCGGCGCAGGTGTGATCAAGGAAGATAACGTAGCCATGACGTTGACCCTGTCCGATGGCAGCATTGGCAACATCGTCTATACGGCTCTCGGCGATAAGGCCTATGACCGCGAACGGGTGGAGGTCTTTGGCGGCGGCGCGGTGGGCGTGATCGAGAACTTCCGCAAGGCCACCTGGAGCCAATCCGGGCGGCGCCAGGGACAGGGCGGGTTGGTGAGCAGTGTGGACCGCGGGCATCGTGCGGAGATGGCTGCCCTGATCCATGCGCTCCAAACGGGCCGGCCGTTCCCGGTCGATTTCGAGAGTTACACAGCCACCACGCGTGCCACATTTGCGGCGCTTGAGTCTCTGCGCTCGGGCTGCCCCGTCGAGGTTCATTGACGCCATGCATATTCTGCTGCTGACAGCCTATTTCCCTCCCGATATTGGTTCGGCCTCGCATCTGTTCTACGAACTGGGCCAGGTCTTTGCCGGGCGCGGTCACACGGTCAGCGTGGTGACCGGCTTCCCCGGCTATCACGCGCAGGGCGACCTGGCGCGCTACCGCGGCCGGCGTTGGATGAAGGAAGCGGAAGCCGGCATGGACGTTTACCGCGTCGCCGTCCCTCAAGTGGCGCGCGACACGCCGATCGGCCGCGGCCTGTGGCAGTTCAGTTGCGCCGCCAGTTTCGCGCTGGCAGGGCTGCGCGTGCCCCGCCCGGATGTCGCGCTGGTTTATTCGCCGCCGCTGCCGCTGGCGCTGTCGGCGCATACCTGGCGGACCTTACGCCGGGTGCCCTACGTCGTGAACATTCAGGACCTGTTCCCTCAGAGCGCGATTGACCTGGGATTGTTGCGCCAGAAGCCGCTCATCCGCTTTTTCGAGTCGCTCGAGCGCTTCGTGTATCGGCAGGCAGACGCCATCACCGTGCACTCGGCGGGCAACCGCCAGCACGTGTTAGGCCGGATGGGCCGCGATAGCACGACGGTTGTGATGCACAACTCGGTGGACGTCGAACACATCCGGCCTGGGGGCAAGGACAACGACCTCAGCCGGGAGCTTGGTCTCGGCAATCGCTTCGTCGCCTCATTCGCCGGCGTCATGGGCCATTCCCAGGACCTGGACACGATTCTTGCTGCGGCGCAGTTACTCCAGTCTCACGAGCAGATCCATTTTCTGCTGGTGGGAGACGGGGTCGAGAAGGACCGCTGTGTGGCTAAGAGCCGAGAGATGAAGTTGACGAACGTGACCTGGTTGCCCATGCAGCCGCGCGAACGTTACCCACACATCCTGCACAGCTCGGACGCCGGCCTGACGACGTTGCACAAGGAAGTGAAGACCCCGGTCGTCCCATCAAAGATCCTGAGCAACATGGCGGCTGGTCTGCCTGTGGTGGCAGCGCTTGACCCGCTGGGCGATGCGCCCAGGTTGATTGCCGAGGCAAAGGCTGGCTACAGTGTGTCACCCGAAGACCCTCAGGCCTTAGCCGGTGTGTTGCTGGACCTGTATCGCGACCCCGCCCTGTGCCGGCGGCTGGGCGAGAATGGCCGCCGCTATGCCGAACTGCACCTGTCGCCGGCCGCGGTGGCTGAGCAATATGAAGGCCTCTTCAAGTCCGCGCTGAGTAAAAAGAGCGCCAGCGTGGCTTACGTCCCATAGAGGGCGTCTGAAAAGCTCACCGGCCCTGTCCTCGGGGTGAAAAGCTCATCGGCCCCGTCCTCGGGGCCGGGATGGATCATTCCGCGTTTCGCAATCGCATAGAGCAGTGCGCATCCTCAGATGCGCATCGCCCTACTCTGCCGCAATCATTATTCCTTGGGAGCAAATCATGACCGCAATCGACAACTCCATGAACGCCTACGAAAAGCAGACCATCCTCGTCACCGGTGGCGCCGGGGCCATTGGCAGCAACCTGACCTATGCCCTGGCGAAGGCTGGCGCCCGTGTGATCATCCTGGACAATCTCTCCTCCGCCGAGCGTTGGAATATTCCCTCTTTGCCGAACATCCTCTTCGTGGAAGGGGATATCCGGGACGAGATCAAGCTCAAGCGCGTCTTCTTCGAGCGGCCGTCCATCATCTTCCACCTGGCAGCATTCTTTGCCAACCAGAACAGCGTCGATCACCCGGAGACGGATCTTGAGGTGAATGGCCTCGGCACCTTGCGTCTGCTTGAGTACGCCGTGTTTACCGGTGTCGAACGGTTCGTCTATGCTTCCTCTGGCTGCTCCATCTATGGGAGCAGCGCGCCGCTACCGCTCAGAGAAGAGTTCATGTCGATGCACCTGAGCACGCCCTACCAGATCACCAAGATGCTGGGTGAGTTGTACTGCAACTTCTTCCATCATCACTACAACCTCAAAGTGGTGAAGACACGCTTCTTCAATTCCTACGGTCCGGGTGAGATTCCGGGGCAATACCGCAACGTCATTCCCAACTTTATCTATTGGGCCATGCGCGGCTGCCCCCTGCCGATCACCGGCACCGGCGAGGAAACGCGCGATTTCACCTATGTAGGCGATATTGTTAATGGCTTGATGCGCGCCGGCCTGATGGAACAGGCCATCGGACAGGAATTCAACCTTGCATCCGGGCGCGAGACAAGGATCATCGATCTGGCTCACATGATCAACGATCTCGTGGGGAACACAGCAGGCATCCAATTCGCCCAACGCAGAAAATGGGACACGAAGTCCCGTCTGCTGGCGAGTGTGGACCGGGCGCACGAGTTGATCGGGTACGCCCCACAAACCCAGTTTGATGAGGGATTGAAGAACACGATCCAGTGGTTCAGGGACAATTGGGGGCAAATAGAAACGTGTGCCCGCTTTGGCCCTGGCATTTCCTCAGCCGTGCGCGAGATGGCATCGGCCAGGTGATATGCCATGAATCCCTTACGGGTCTTGACGATTCTCGGGACACGCCCTGAAGCCATCAAGTTGGCGCCGGTAATCCTTGAGTTACGCAAGCACACGACCAGTATTCAGACGCGTGTTTGCGTCACCGGGCAGCACCGGCAAATGCTCGATCAGGCATTGAGCCTGTTTGGCATCATCCCTGATGTTGACCTTGACGTGATGCAGCCCTCGCAAGGCTTGCCAGGCCTTACCGCGAAGGTGATGACGGAAGTAAGCCGCGTCCTGAATGACGAGCAGCCGGACGTGGTCCTGGTTCAGGGTGACACGACCACGGTCATGGCTGCGGCGCTCGCTGCTTTTTACAGCAAGGTGGCCGTCGGGCACGTTGAAGCAGGTTTGCGCTCGTATGACCGCTACTCGCCTTTCCCAGAGGAGATCAACCGCCGGATCACGAGTGTTCTGGCGACATATCATTTCGCACCAACAGAGACCGCTCGCAATGCGCTGCTGAACGAAGGGGTTGCCGAAGCCGGCATCCACGTCACCGGCAATACCGTCATCGACGCCCTGAAGATGATCGCCAGTCACCCGGCGCCGCTGAAGGTCAGGCAACTGCTTGATCAAGCGGGGATCCCCGCCTTTCCTTCCTCCGGCCCCCAGAATCACCGCAGACTGATCCTGGTGACCGCTCATCGTCGCGAAAACTTTGGCGAACGCTTTGAGAATATCTGTGCTGGGCTGAAAGCCCTGGTGGAGCGCAACGACAACGTCGTCCTTATTTATCCCGTTCACCTCAATCCCAGGGTGCGTGAGCCGGTTTATCGCATGCTTGATCACTCGGATCGCATCATCCTCGTCGATCCGCTTGAATACGACGCGATGGTGCATCTGATGCAGGCGGCCGATTTAGTTCTCACCGATTCTGGCGGCATTCAGGAAGAGGCGCCTGCGCTCGGTAAACCCGTGCTGGTGCTGAGGACTGAGACAGAACGTCCCGAAGCAATCCATGCCGGAACAGCGAAGCTGATAGGACCCGACAAGACCCGCATCGTCGAAGAAACCGAGAGGCTGCTCCACGACACAAATGCCTACCAGGCGATGGCTCATGCCGTTAGTCCTTATGGTGATGGTCAGGCAGCCCAAAAGATCGTGAGGGTGCTTCTGAAGCACCCTGTAAACAGCGATAAGTAACGTTCCTGGTAAATCAAACCTTGTATCCACGTGTAGGCTGCGCGCTCCAACTACTTGCGTTTCTCATAGCAGTGCCCGTCATCGCGGCGCTCACGTCTAGCTTGTGGTTGCCCGCGCTGGGCCACGCATTGGAAGCGCCTTCGGACCCGGCACCCGCAGACGCCATCGCCGTATTTTCAGGTGGCCGGCAGCGCCTTCGACAAGCCGTCGCGCTCTATCGACAAGGTCTGGCGCCCGAACTGTGGCACACCGGAGATGCGCCGCAGGGTGAAGAACCGTTCGAGCGCAGCTCGCAACTGGCCCGCCAGGCCGCCATCGACATGGGTGTGCCGCCGGACGCCATTCACCTGCTGCCCTCCACCAGCACCTGGGAAGACGCGCAGCAGATCGCCGCGTTGGCACGTCAGCGCGGCATCCATAGCATCCTGCTGGTCACCAGTTGGTATCACGGCCGGCGTGGCTTGTGCGTGATGCGCCGTCACCTGGACGGTACCGGCATCCGTGTCACCTTCCAGGCCGCATCCAACGTCACCTTCGGTCCTGATAATTGGTGGCGCAACGAAGAGGGCTTCATGGACGTCGTCAACGAATACATCAAGTTTGGTTTCTATTGGCTGCACTATGGCCTTGCGCCATGGCAGTGCTGACGCGATTCAAAAGTTAAAGGAGTCGTTTCCACATCAGACGGCAACGCTATTCGCCCACGGACTGAAGCAACTTCTCACCACATCGTCCCACATTGTCCTAACAACACACCACAAAACCGAATAAGCGCTTGACGCCCACTTGCTTGAGTGGCATCACTCGCTTGAGCGGCGCACTCGCTTGAGTGGCACTCTGCGCCGTAATCACTCGGGGGAGATCATGAGCACCAACACCAAGCCCGCTCTCGTCGATTACCGTAAGCTATTCGCAGCAACCAGGGATAAAACTTGGGGCATCCCACTGCGCTTGTCCGAGCGCAAACTGCTGCTGGCTGCCATTGATTTGGGGATA
>JAMDDR010000591.1 GCA_023488685.1 Chloroflexota bacterium
GGCGTGTCCGTCGAGTCAGACACGCCCCCCTTTACCCGTGGTTGTTACCTGATCGACACGCGCAACGAAAAGTCGTTGACGTTGAAGGACCAGGACGAGATGTCCAGGCTGGCAGGCGAGTGGGTGTTCCGCACCGCGCTGACGCCATTGAAGAGCCAGGTGGATGAGTTTTCGCCGGGGCAGGGCACCTCGCCGCGCATTCAAGGCCAACTGGCAGCCTACAACAGCTTCGGCCTGGCTTCCTATGTGCTGCCGATCGAAGACCTCATCCGCAGGAGCGCGTCGCGCATGAGCGAGGAGCTGATCGCCGAGCATCTCTTGAAACCGGAGCTGTTCGCCCGCGTCTCCGACCGCCTGGACGGGTTCTTTACTCAGAGCCATCTGCGTCCCGATGATCTAATCAACGTGGAATTGCGCCAGAACAAGGATGGGAAGCCGATCAAGCTGCAGAGCGATTCCATCACGCGGTTGAAGACGCTGCCGCACGATCAGATCGTCACATCGGTGCAGACGACGATTAACGCCATTGGCAAGGAGATGCTGCCGGCGTTGCGCTCCCAGATCGAAGCGAACACCCGTCGCATCGTGCAGGAGGCCGGGGACCTGATCGACCAGGAAGTGGCGACCGTTTTGAAGCAGTGGCCCGCGGGCGGCCTGTCCCTCGCCATGCAGTTGGTATGGCGGTTGCGTGAGGATGCCGCACGCTTCACGGAATCGCTCAACCGGCGCGAGGCGGCTTACCAGTGCCGTAACCAACAGCAGGTCAACTTCCTGGCGCGGCAAGGCCCGACGCTCAAGAATGCCGTTGCCAGTATTCCGCCGTTGCTGGTCGCCATCCCCTCGCTGGTTGTCGGAATCCTGGTCCCGCTGGCCCTCGCGTCGTCCTGGCTGTGGCAGACCTTTGAGCGCACGCCTGAGACGACGCGGGTTGGGGTGCTGGCCGCCGTCTGGCTGCTGGCACTGGGCGGCGTGGCATACGCGGCGTGGCAATCGATCGGGCGCGTTGAAAAGATCCGCGACCAGTATGTCACCTACCTGCAAAATCGCTTTGAGACGGAGTTGAGCCTGGCGCTGGTGCAGGCGGCCCACGAACTGTATCCCGAAGTGTCCACCGCCGCGACGTTCCGGCTGAACCGGCTCAGCCAGTTCAGCGAAAGGATGCACCGCGCCGCCCGGCAATTCAAGCGCGGGCTGGGCGTTGCGCCGCTATGTGGCGAGATCGATTTCGCACTGCAACGCTCTGTGCTGACCCCCGAACTGGTCGATACGCTCTATCAGCGCTACCTGGGCCAGGAGGGTGTGAAAGGGCGTATGCCAATCCTGCTTGAGACCTATGGCACCCTGGATAACTGGCTGGCCTACTCAGTGGAGGATATCCAGGATCGCGTTTTCTACTGTTGCAAGGATGCCTTTGAAGCCATGCGTGAGTTGCGCGCTGAGGCCTTCATCAATGGGCAGATGGCGGCATCCCAGCCGGAGGCCGAGCGGCTCGTGCGTGATCTCCTGGACAAGGCAGTACCGCTATGCGTCTTTAACGCTTACAATCTTGGCCAGGTGTCCACGGTCAGCGAACAGACCTTCGTTGGCATGGAGGCGCCCGCGCAGAGCGAACTCAGACGTTATTTCGAGCAGGTCAATCCCGCCATTGTTTTCGAGTCCCTGGGCGACCGTCACAGCCTGACGGTGACCACGATCCGGCGCGGGATTCCACTGTTCGGCCTGGTTCGTATCGCCGAGCTGCGGCGCAATTATCTGGATGCGTTAAGGGAGGGCGGCGGGACACCGCGCGGTCTCTCGCTGCACCTGGAAGACGAACTGGCGCTGGTGTCAGACCTGAAGCCGCTGCCAGCGGCGGCTGTTGAGCGCGCGCCTGCGGACCCTGCGCTTGTATTCGCGTTGGGCGTTGCATTCGGCATGATCCAGCAGCGTGCCGGCGATGGCGTCTATACCCTTATCGATGAGCAGGGTGACGTCGTAGCCGTGTTCTCGCGGGGTTCCATTGAGTCAGTGGTGTTAATGGGCGCCGATGACAAGCTGTTGGCCAGGCTGGACGACTTGATCCAATCCGCTGTCGCCGAGCGCAGTGTTGGCGAGGTGGCAGCCGAATTGGAGGCGTACGTGCGGAGACCGCAGGTGAGCGCCTGGGAACGCCGCCGGATTGAGCATTACGTGCAATTGCTGCGCGGATGAAAAGAATACCCCTTGCGAAGGGTTCCTACAGTATTCTTCGCAAGGATGACCTGCGAAGGATCTCTGCCGGATCTGTACCCAATGCAATCCCCTTCGCATGGGTGATCACGTGAACGAGGTAAGCTGAAGATGGACAAGCTTGGCAAGTACGTAATCATCGAAGAGATAGGGCGTGGTGCGTTCGGCACGGTGTACAAGGCACGCGATAGCAGCCTCAATCGCATCGTCGCGCTCAAGACGTTCGCCCCGTACCTGTTCTGGGACCCAGCTCTGATCCAGCGCTTTACGCAGGAAGTGCAGTTGGCGGCCACCGTCAGGCATCCCAACATTGTCACGATCTACGAGATGGGCGAGATCGATGGCACGCGCTACATGAGCATGGACTTCCTCGGTCGCTCGCTCGACAGGTTGCTGGTCGAGCATGGCCCATTGTCGCTGGACCGAGCCAGCAAGATCGTGACACAGATCGCAGCCGCGCTGGACTATCTCGACTCGAAGGGTCTTGTGCACGGCGATGTGAAGCCAAGCAACATCATCGTTGACGATGACGATCATGCCACCTTGACGGACTTTGGTCTGGTCAAGGCAGCGTCGGCGCTCAGCGAAGAGGCGAGCGTGAGCTGGCACATTCTTGGCACGCCCGGCTACGTGGCGCCGGAGCAAGTGCAGGGCAAGGCCGTTGACACCCGTGCAGATGTATATGCACTGGGTGTGGTGCTGTTTGAATCGCTGACGGGCAGCAAGCCTTTCTGGGCCAACAACACCATGGCGGTGCTCTTCAAGCAAGCAAATGACCCCGTGCCCAACATCCTTGAGTTGCGCAACGACCTGCCCGACGGTATGGATGGCGTGATTCAAAAGGCGCTGGCGAAGCGACCAGAAGAACGCTTCCAGCGCGCCGGCCGGTTGGCCAGCGCGTTGGCGATCGCAAATGCGGCAGGGGCAGGTGACACCGCCGAGTTGATGCGGGTGGAGGCCGAAGAGCGGGCCAAGCGCGAACGTGAAGCGCGCGCGCGCGTCGAGGCGGAAGAGCAAGCCAGGATCGAGCGCGAACGTGCCCGCGTCGAAGCCGAAGAACGTGCCCGCGTTGAGGCGGAGGAACGTGCGCGTATTGAGGCGGAAGAGCGGGCCAGGATCGAACGCGAAATACGTGCGCGCATCGAGGCCGAGGAGCAAGCCGGGATCGAGCGCGAGGAACAGGCGCGTCTTGAAGCAGAAGAGCAGGCCAGGATCGAGCGTGAAACGCGTGCGCGCATCGAGGCTGAGGAGCGCGCCAGGATCGAAGCGGAAGCGCGCGTGCGCCGTGAGGCACAAGAACGGGCCAGGATCGAGCGTGAAACGCGCGCGCGTATCAAGGCCGAGGAGCGCGCCAGACAGGAGCGCGAAAAGCGCGAGCGTATCGAAGCGGAACGCGCGGCCAGGAAAGCTGCTAAAGAGCGTGAAGACGCCCAGCGCAGGTTGGCCGAGGAAGCCAGGCAGGCGGAGCAGGCACTCGACGTCGTGCCGGCCACGGGGAACGCGCCAGAGCAGCTTAAGCATATTGCCTGGCTGACGTGGGATCTGATGAGCCAACTGGGCCAGCGCGTCAAGCGCTGGCTGAACCCACTGGGCCAGCAGTTGGCGCGTTGGTTGGGCCAGGTGGGCCGGCAACTGGCGCACTGGCTGGATTGGGCGCGGCATGCATGGAGACTCCCTTCTGGGATGCAGATCAATTTGATGTGGATCGCCGGCGCCATCGTGGTTGTGCTGTTGCTCGGTGTCGTCGTGGGGGCAGCGTTGCAGGCGCGTGTCATGGCAACGCCGGCTTCGACGGCGACCCCGGACGGTCAGCCAGGAGACACACAGAATGTGAATCCGGCCCAGGTGACTGCACTGGTTGCAGAAGTCAGCGCGCTGACTTCGTCTCCCACGGTGCAGGAGGCGGCGCAGGCGGCGACGACAGAATCGACGATGGTCCCATCACCAACCCAGGCGCCATTACCAACCTCGGTTCCGTCGCCGACACAAGCGCCAACGGCCACCCCTGAGCCGACCCAACCCCCGGCCGCAACGCCAGAACCCACCCAGTTGCCCACGGCGACTGCGCAGCCGTCGCAAACTCCAGTCCCCACACCCGTGCCGACGGACGTGCCTACGGCAACGCCCCAGCCCTCGCCGACGGAAATCCCAACTGAAACGCCGGAACCCACCCCGTTGCCGCCGCCGCCCCCAGTCCAGGCGGTGGATGTGAACGTGCCCTTGCCTGTTGGCGCTGGTACCCCGATGCCCATCAGCAACGTCAAGATATCGGCCGAGGTGGCGAATCGCATCGCGCGATTGGGACGTTGGGGCAAAGGCACGATCCAACAGGCCAAATGGGCCCCGGACAACCGTTCATTCGCTGTAGCGTCTGCGTATGGCGTGTACATTTACGCCGTGTATGACCTGGCGCAAATCCGCTTTATTGAAATCCCGGCGGCGGTTGATAGTGTTGCCTATAGCCCCGATGGCGCCACGCTCGCGACGGGCAGCCAGGACGGCATCGCGCGACTGTGGCGGGTGGAAGACGGGGCATTGCTGCTTGAACTGAAGGGACACAAAGGCGCGGTGCGAAGCGTGGCCTACAGCCCGAATGGGAGTCTGCTGCTGACCGGCAGCGAGGATCGCACGGCCTATCTTTGGCGTGCCAGCGACGGCGTGATATTGCGGAAGCTTACCGGGCATGCCGCGGCCGTGAGGGATGTGGCGTTCAACGCAGAGGGCAACGTCATTGCGACGGCCAGCGGCGACATGACCGCGCGGCTGTGGCGCACCAGCGACGGCGCGCTGCTACGCGAGTTGAAAGGGCACACCTGGTGGGTGGGGAGTGTGGCCTTCAGCCCGGACGGTACCATGCTGGCGACGGGGAGCGGTGATGGCACCGCCCGCCTGTGGAAGGTGAGTGACGGGAAGTTGTTGCATGAGTTGAAAGGGCATGAAGGCTGGGTGTCCAGCGTGGCATTTAATCGCGATGGCACGACACTGGCGACCGGGAGTTGGGATAACACGGCCCGTATGTGGCGCACCAGCGATGGTGCCCTGTTGCGCGAGTTGGGCGGCCACGTGGCCCCAGTGAAGAGCGTGGCGTTCAGCGCCGATGGTAATGCGCTTGCGACCGCAAGCGTCGACACGACCGTGCGGTTGTGGCGTGCCAGTGACGGCGCCGTGATCAAGGCGTTGACGGGGCATTCGCGTTGGATTTCCGACGCTGTATTCAACGCCGACGGCAGTCTGCTGGCAACCGGTGGCGGCGACGCGATTGCCCGCCTGTGGCGTGTCAGTGACGGCATATTGCTGCGCGAATTCAGGGGGCACACGGCCGCAGTGGTGAGTGTGGCATTCAGCTCTGATGGAAAGCTGCTGGCCACGGGGAGCGAGGATCGCACGGCGCGATTGTGGCGCGTCAGCGACGGGGTGATGTTGCGCGAGTTGAAAGGACCGACGGGCATCGTCCACAGTGTTGCATTCAGTCCCGATGGCGCCACCCTCGCAACAGGCAGTCAGGACAGCACCGCGCGGCTGTGGAACGTGAGCGATGGCTCGGTGCTGCGCGAGCTGATCGGACACACGGATGAAGTCCTGCATGTGGCGTTCAGTCCTGACGGCAGTATGCTCGCGACCGGCAGCCTCGACATGACCGTGCGGCTGTGGCGTGTGAGCGATGGGGCGCCATTGCGGGATCTGGTGGGACACACCAATGCTGTGCTGAACATCGCGTTCAGCCGGGATGGCCGCCTGGTGGCGAGTGGTTGTGCGGATGGCACCGCGCGGCTGTGGCGAGTCAGCGATGGCGCGCTGGCCGCTGAGTGGAAAGGCAACGGAGCCGCCGTTCAGGATGTGGCGCTTAGCCCCGGAAGCAGTATACTGGTCATTGGTAGCGATGATGGCATTGTCCGCTTGTGGCGACTGGCGGATGGTGCTATCCTTAGTGAACTGAGAGGACATACAGGTCCTGTACTCAGTGTGGCGTTCAGCCCTAACGGGGATCTGCTTGCTACAAGCAGTGACGACGGAACGATTGGCCTGTGGGGCGTGCCGAAGCAATGAGGCCCGCTCCATGTTGGACGATTTGGAAGGGGGTGATTAGCGCTGCGCATAGGTGAGTGTTTGCGCACAAACCGAGTGGTGTACTCTGGCACGACTCGTTAAACGTGCGTGCGCATGCGGCGCCTGCCCATGACGGCAAACGCAGACGTAAAGAGCTAGAACCCGGCCTGCTCATCAGGATCCTGATCAGACGCTCAATTCTCCAGTTTCAGTTTCAATTGGCCTACAAGATGTTCACGTACGATTTGTCGCGATGTCGTGCCATCCTCGTTTCCACCTATAGCCGGTGGAATGTTGTCAAGGAGATGTTGCAATGAATTCATTCAGGCGTCTCTTTTCTGGGCTCTCGTTCGTTGTAATTGCCCTTCTCGTTACCGCCTGCACCGGTGAACCCACCAAGCTTGTCCAGCAGGAAGGTGATTTCGCCATAGCGCTACCCCGTATCGTCATCGAAATCGACAAGGACGGGGTGCCCGCTGTCGCGGGTATCAGCGCTGAAGTATTACGGACGGTGAGCTTTAACCAATTTGATCCGTCGATCTTGAGAATGCCAACGGAATATGTCGATTGGCTCACGCGCGCTAACCTGCAGCACTTTGAGATCGTGCATAAGGAGGACGGTCTGTTCCTCTTCGCGAACGGTAAGCCCTTGCCGCACATCGGTTGGTCGAGTGAATCATTCGCCAACACCGGTGAGGTGGTGAACCAGCTTGGCGTGTTGAATCCCGCTTACGGCAGCATGGTCAAGATGGCGCTTCCGTTCGTCCAGCGCATTGGCGTGGATGTGGCGTTCAAGTTCCCTCTGCAGGAAGGTGCGACCCCGATTGCGTTCGCCGACCCGAGCAGCATGATGATGCTGACCGCCGAGCAGACCGAGACCCCAGTCGCGATGGCGCGGGTGCACATTAAGTACAGTGACGACGGCGTCCCCTCCATCATGAACGTGTCCAGCCGCGATCTTGGGCAGGCGATCGGGTATGACCTGCGCATGTTGGAACTCACCCCGGATATGGTGAACTGGATCAAGGGGACCGGAATTCAGCATATCACGATGCACACGACCAGTGATGGCGTCCTGCTCTGGGTGAATGACAAACTGCTGCCCAGCGTGGTCTGGAGCGATGAGTATCTGAAGAACAGTGTTGATCTGTTCGGCCAGCTGTACTACACGACCGATCCCAACCTGCTCAAAGCCCTGCAGGTACTGATGCCGGCATTGAGCAAAGTCGATGCTGAGGCTGTTCTGCGCTTCCCGGTGGCAGAGGGCGCCACACCGATCTCAGTTCCCAAGCCGTAATTCCAGGAGGCTTCATCATGGAACTGCCTCGTAAGTATCGTGGGTTACGCTGGGTGGGCGTGGTTGCCACCCTGGCGGCCTGGTTGGTGTTGGTGGTCTGTGTGGTGGCCTTGCTGTTTCTGGTTCCGAGTGTAAGTGTTGAATGGGCTCGCTGGCTGCTGTTTGGGTCGCTCGTGCTTTTAGGCGTCTCGACCTTTCTACAGCTCTTTGTCAAAGGCAACGTGTTGCTCCTGCTAAACGATCTGGAGCTTCAGGCACGCGCTAACTCGGCTGCGCTCGATCGAATCACGAGCATGTTGGAACCGGCAAAGTCCACGGTCACTCCGGTAGTGGCTGAACAAACAGCGGCTCCGGAACCCGCGGCGTCAGTGCTGCCGGCGTCTGAAACCACACAGCCCGAGGCATCACAGCCGACGGTGGCGCCGGATACCGCGCCATCGGAAGGTAAGCGAACGGAATCAGAGACACGAACTGCGTGAAAGGGAGGTATACCTGGGTAAGGGCGCTCACCGTAGCGCCCTTACTATTTTTCTGGTGATTGCCCATCCTCTGCCAGCGCCAGATCGCTCGTCGATCATCCCCACGGCGTGGCGCCGTTCCGATTGCTGTCAAATACTACGGCAGTGAAGCAGTCTCCCCTCCATATTTCACATACAAACTAAATCCTTTCTTCACAATGTCTAAAGAAGTTCCTGCTACTCTAGCCCTGTCATACACACTTTGGGTTTGGCATAAAAATGAAGCAGGTATTAAGAATATGCGCCCGTATCTGCGCCATCCTGGCTGCGGCGCTCGTCGTGGTTGGGATGACCCTGGTCTTGTCGCAAACTGGCATGCTCAACAGTCTGGGTGCCGGCGGGCCGGAACGCGGTGCATTTGAACAAGGACAACGCCCCAACCCGTCCGAGGGTGATGCGGCGCAAGACGGGTCGGATGTGCCTGCCGACGATCGCAATGGTGATCGACCTGGAGCGCGCGGCGGGTTCCGTGGCGGGCTTCAGCGCGGTGAACGCCCGGGTGGCGGGGTCGCTCTCTTCGCCATTGACACACTGATCAAGAACCTCGCCATCATCAGCATCATCGTGGTGGTGGGCGTGCTGGTGTCGATGGTGTCACGAGCGGTGCGCGGGCGCAAGCGCGGCACCCCGGCACAACAGCCGGCTGCACCGCCTGATTCACCGCAAGCGCTGGTCGGTTCAGCCTGATTGGCGTGTGTGACAACGGTCTCGTCACAGGGATCATTCGCGACCATCTGTGCACGCGCGTGGATATCGTTTAACGGCAGTGGGATTGTCTTGTGTCAAGTGATGTGGTGTATGAGTGGAGGTTGGATAGGATGAAACATGTGTCGGCGGTTATTGCTGCGTTGGTGATCACTGTATTGACGGGTGTGGGGATTGTCGCGGTTGGCGCTAATGCATCCCTCGATGGCAACAGCAATGCTGTGCCGGTTCCGGCCTCGTCCGACGCGGTGAGCCCAGTCTCAGACGCGGCGGACGAGGCAACCCAGGTTCAGATCAAGCAATTGCAGGATCTGTTGTCCCAGTACCAGGCACGCGAGAAGCAATACCAGGCAGAACTGTCTGACGCCGCGCAACGTGTCAAGCAGGCCGAGAGCCTGGCTCAACAGTACCAGGACCAGGTGCA
>JAMDDR010000456.1 GCA_023488685.1 Chloroflexota bacterium
GTAAACGCTCTGTGTGGTTTTTTTGTTTGACGAGAACAGGGTCAGGTGGGCTGGGTAGCCGGAAGCGCCAGAGTAGCAGTCCGCCTCCCACAATGAACAGAACTGCTGCTATCAGCGCCGCGCCGATGCCTTGCTGACCCAGGGTAGCCAGGAGCAGGTAAAGAAACCCTACCCCGAGCAGGAATGGGCCAAAGGCGCTCAACAAGATAATGAGCAGATTCGCCGGCATAGTCTTGGTGCGTTCGCCCACGTCGGTCGTGGCACCGCGCCAGTAGTTAGCCCAATCGTCGGGCATTGGCCTGAGTATGTATTGCATGAGGCATACCTCGCCAGGCGCGAGATCATCCATCGCAGCCAACAGCCCGACCATTGGATCGGCGCCCTGGGCATAATCGTCATTGCTGACGCGACCAAGCCGTGTGGTGTGCGTCCGAATAGGTAAGTAAGCCGGGGCGCGCAGGCGCAACTCTATGATGCGACGGACAGGCCCAACTAACTGCGTCGGATCATGTTCTGGGGGAACGTCTTCGAACTCACTTTGCGGGTAGACCGTGCTGAGTTGCGCTTTCACTCTTTCGACGGCGGTTGAGGCGCCGCGTACCAGGAACATCAGCTCGCGACTGTCAGCAGCGAGCTCGAGCGCAACTCCTGTTGTATCGGCTAGTGTTGCCAGCATCGTTTCGACTGCCAGAGCATCACGGCTATTCGCGCGAGGTGTAATGACTTTTATAAGGCTTTGTCGGGCTTGAGAGTGCTGATATGCCGTCACACTATGCAATTGCATGACATTCCCACAATTTCAGTTCGCGGACACTCTGGTCATCCGCAAACATTCAAGGTCCATATTAACGTTACTCGTACTCAATGCGTATACCCAGACCGCTTAGTGGTGTCAGCTTGGAGAGTTGGTTGCATGAGACGATTACATGCCCCTTGAAACTGTGCGGTACACTGTCAATGAGATTCCAGGAAGCGAAGGATGGGAATCAAACACCACCCACCGGCAGTGCAAGCGCCGGGGCACGGAGAGATGAACGGCGACTATTTCGAGCAGGACGTGAAGCCGCCGGTGCGTAAGCGGCTCACGCAGATCGTGATCGTCGCCCTGTTGATCACGTCAGTTGTCTCGCTCATTGCGGTCAAAGTGTTGAGTGACCAGCGACAGCAGGCGATTGAAAAGACGGAGCGGGCCGTCAGCGCCCAGGAAACTGTGGAGGCGCGGGCCACGGAGACGTGGGCCGGCGCACGGCAAACGGCGGAAGCCTTGAGTGAGCCGGCTAAGAACATCCTCCCAACCGTGACGGCGGTGACGGCTCAGTCGCACTCACGCGAGCTAGCCTACGCGGCACTCGCTCAGTTGTACATTGACCCCGAGCGCAGTATCCAACTGGCCGTTGAGGCTAATCGCGCTGCACGCACGCCCGAAGCGGAAGACGCGCTGCGGCGGTCGCTGCTGGCCTCGCACCTGCGTTATACGTTGAGCCTAAGCGCTGCTGTATTCAGCGCCGCGCAGTTCTCGCCCGACGGCGCGCACGTGCTGACCCATGCGGGCCGATCTGCGCAAGTATGGAGCCTGAATGATGCGCAGATCCAGTACACGCTCCAAGGGGATGATGGCGATACCGTAGATGCGAACTACTCCCACGACGGGCAGCGCATTCTCACGGTGAGTGCGGACAAGTCCGTGCGTGTGTGGCGCGCAGACACCGGCGCGCTATTGTTCGGCCTCATGGCCGGCGGCTACATCCCGCTCATCGGGCGCTTCTCACCGGATGATCAACGCTTTGCGGCGGCCGCCAAAGATGGGACGGTGCAGATTTACGATGCCATAGGCGGCGCCATACTGGCTGACTTCCGCGTGCCCGACATCGTGACGCTGGTATGGTCGTCGGACGGCCAATCTCTATTGACCATCGGATTGAATCAGCCGGCGGTGCGCGTCTGGGACAGCCGGGATGGCAGCCTTCGCCTGCAAGAAGATGTAGCAGCCTCCATCGCCACCTTCTCACCAGACAGCCGATATCTTGCCGTGGCTGGCGCGGTGGGCGTGGATGTTTGGGGGATTGGCAGCGGGCAGGAAGTCTGCACCATTCAGTATGTGACAGCCACCGGCCTTCAGTACAGCCCCAGAGGCGACCAGTTGCTCATCTCGGACTGGAATGCCGGTCGTGTCACGCTGTGGGATATGTGGACTCCTACCAAATGCACGCTAAGTCTGACGGGGCCATCGGGCTACGCCGCCGGTATTTTCTCGCCGGATGGAGGGTGTCTTGCGTTACACAAAGTGGGGGATCCCCGGACGATTACGCTGTGGAGCTACGAGCGGTATGGCCGCGGTCTCCAACCCATGACAACACTGCGCGCTGGCGATAGCGTCATTGCGATGCAATTCTCGGCCGACAGCCGTTCCTTCCTAACCATCAACCTCAATGGCGCCGTGCAGGTGTGGTCCGTTAGCCCCAGCGTGTTGCCTGATTCCATCGAGGACCTGCTGGCGCTTGCGCAGGCTCACATGAGAACATCCACACCAACTGGTGTATGCCATACGAGCACAACGCAAGAATTAGATAGCTTTACAGTTGCGGGTGCAGACCCGATTTGGACAACCATCACGGGCGGCCAATGGACATCGGCACCCCTCCAGGCTCCTTATGAAGGCAGTATTGGGAAAGGGATATGGTTCGTAAAGAAGGGCGTGCAAGGTGAGTTACAGGTGACCGGCAGGCAGATTGATGGGGATGGGAAAATCTTGTTCTTCTATCGATCCGAAGTTGAGCAGGATAACAATGGGAATGCAATCATCTATTTCATTGACCCGCCCGCCGAAGTTTTCACCATTGAGGATGCCAATGCATCCAATTACTTAAGTCCGATACCTGATGGGTATTTGGGGCATGTAACAGGTTACATCGTAACGAAGCCGGGTTGTTATCAGTTAACCGCCGCAGTTCAAAACGATCAGGTTGAGATCGTTTTTGAATCCAAGTAACTCACGTTAAGACAAATCGAATGCGGTTATGCTACGACCCTCTACCGAGCTTCACGCATTTGGGCCAAGCGCCTGGGTTCACGTGCACCTGGCCCCGTGTGAACGCGGAGCTGTAGGTTCGCCAAATTCTCCAGTGGCAAGTCGTATTCACTTTGCACAAGGCACTTCACTGACCGGATTTATGGTGAATAGCTTTTGCTGTATTGCCCAAGCACAAAGTTTGTTCAGCGCCGTGCGTCGGCGGTTGAATGTGCCGGGGCTCAACCGATTCATGCACCAGAGACGGTAGCGAATAACCAGTTCGGGGGTTAGATCGGAAGAGTCCAGCGGCTGTCGATATTCGTGTTCATACCAACGGCAAACTAGCGAGATGTCGGCGACGTACATCCTCAGCGTCTTCGAAGCGATTGGGCTTGCCAAAGCGAACAAACCGGTCAATTCGGTTACAAGCATCAATCCACCACGCGAATATGTGGAAATGAAGTTCACGGGAAGCTGGTAAGCGGATTCACAGCAACACCATCAACGCGCGTCTCATAATGGACGTGCGGCCCAGTACTTTCGCCCGTGTTGCCTGACAACGAAATTACCTGCCCCAGCCCAACCTTGTCGCCTGGCTGAACGATTAAGCTGCTATTGTGTGCATAGTACGTGGCATATCGGTCGTGTTGGACCACAACCAGGTAACCATAGCCCACGTTTGTCCAACCCGCGAAAGAAACAATTCCACATTGTGTTGCCTGCACCGGTGTGCTCGAAACCACAGAGATGTCGATCCCAGTATGGTTTGGCCGATCCGGAGGCCGAAAGCCCGATGTGATCCGTCCATTCACAGGCAGGCTGCGCGGCACGCCACAATCTGCCGGGCCCCAATCGCCGATCGTGCCGGTGTAGTAGCGCGTGTCTGTTAAGGACGTGTCCGCCCCTAATGGTGGAACATCTTCGATGGTGTCCGGCTCGGTTGAACCCATCACCCACGCCACAATGCGCTCGGAGGCAATAGGCCCCACAAACGGCACCGGGCGCACAGCCTCTGCAGCAGCGAGTGCGCCCGCAGCATACAAAGCGATCACACACAAGAATACACAAGCGGCAATGACCACTGCCAATATGACGATCCCGAGTGTGATCCGCATATCGTGTCAAAGAGCTAAGAAGCGCTGGAGCGGGAGTGACGCTGATCTTTCCTAAGTTCCCCTGCTCCCATCATTCCCTCACCCTAGCTCCCCCGCTCCAGCCGCTCCTGCTGGATCGCCAGCACCTCAGCCGGGCGCGTAGTGTAAAGCTTGTGACGCGACTCTGGCACCGGCTTGTACATCATCATGCGCAGCTTGTTGGTTTTAAGGAAGTACTGCCCCGGGTCCAGCCGCGTGAGTTGCAGTTTCTCCGCCTCGTTGAGCTTGAACAACGCCGCGATGCGGTCTACGGCGGTCGCCTGTTGCTGGAAGAGCAGATGGGTGGAGGCCAGGCTCAGAATCGTGCCGGCATGCCGATTGGCGGCGAAATCATCGGCGAACTGAGTGGCGAGGAAGAGTGCGGCGTTCTTCTTGCGGAAGCGTCGGGCGCGCTCTGCGACGTCTTGCGCTGTGTCGTCGTTCTGCAGCAGATACCACGCCTCGTCCACAATCTCGATGGTGCGTCGCAAGCCTTTGAGCATCTGGTTCCAGGTGAACTGCTGGATCTGGCGGATGCGGCGCGGCTTCATGCCCTCCTGCACAGTCCTCAGGCCGAATACGACAAACGGATTGGAACGCACGTCGATGTTGGTGGCGCAGTTAAATGCCTCGGCCTCCATGCCCCGCGCCATTGGGTACAGGGCGCTCGCAAGAGCAAGCGCATACTCATCGCCCAAGTCCACCAATGCGTCATGCAGGTCGCTGAGGATGGGCGGGGTGCGGCGCAAAGTGGTGTTGTCGTCTTTGTCGATGCCATGTTTGGCAAAGCAGTTGTAGTACGCCCTGTCCAGCGCTTCAATCTCCTGCGGCATCAGGCCACGTCCAATGGCAGTAATCAACCAGCCACGAAAGGATTGATACGCACTCGCCAGTCCCTCGTCGTCGTTCGGGTCCGGATCGAGCACGTTGATCTTGTGCTCGGACTTGATGCCCATGTCGAGGTAGACGCCGCCCAGGTCCTCGCACAGCAACCTGTACTCATCCTCAATGTCGAGCACGTATACTCGCGCGCCATTCAGCAGATACTGTTCAATCAGGTCCTTCATGAAATAAGACTTGCCGGAGCCAGGGATGCCGATGATGACTGTGTTGGGGTTTTCGAGCGCAAAGGGGTCGAGCGTAACGGCCATCCCGCTACTGATGTTGTAGCCATAGAACACCCCCTCCGGCATGACAATCTCGTTGCCCACAAAGGGGAACATATTCATCAGCGAATCCAGGCGCGCATTGCGCTCATGGTTCCCCAGCGTGTTGGCGTTGTGTGGCAGGAGCGCCAGCAAGCCCTTGTCCTGCTCCCACACGGCCCGGTCAATTACCAACCCTGCGTCGCGACATTGGTTCTCGAGCTTTTCGCTCCACCGATCCAAGTCTTGTTTCGAGACCGCGATCAGGCCCAACGCGGCGCTGAGATAGTAGAACGGCTCACCTTCGATCTCCACGCGTTGACGCTCCTCCATGATCTCCTGGTAGTCCTTGTCTTCCGACGGCGAAGGGTCGCGCTTTTGCTGTAACCGCAGGAACCGCGAGGCTTGGATGGACGTAGCCTGCTGCTCAAGCTGTTTGGACACCAGCATCGGGGGCAGCGGCTGCATAAATAAGGAGACCCGCACTTCACTTGGGAAACAAAGCAAGGTTCGCCAATGCTCGTACCCAAGGGCGCGAGGCCAGTCACGCACGTACCAGACGCGTACCCATTCCGTGGGCGAAAAGGAACAGCAGTCAGGAATGGTGAAGTCCATCGCTGCAGGCGCCAATGCGTCCACAAGGTCATGATCTAGCACATTGACTAGCGCCGGTGGCTGTGCTGGATTGGCTGCCTTACCAGCGTTGGACCTTTTCTTCATTAAGCCAAGTAGCCCCATGTCTCATTCACCTCATCTCTCAATACATCAGCGCCTATCCGCCCATGCGGGTTCTGCAGTTGCCATCCGCTTACGGCGCACGCCGTGCCAGTAGTGCCTGTGAAGGGTGATAGAAGTAACGGATTTCCTCCAGCAACTCATCATGGGTAGCACGCCATGCGGACAACTTCATGCGCTCGATGCCGCGTGCGAGTTGCCCACAACGCCGGTCCAGTTCCTCGCGCGCCTGCCGTAACTCCACGTCCGTCAAGGATCCCTTCACCACCGCCTTCGTGAGCAGGCGCGGGTTGTAAGACGTCACCAGGTATATCGTGCGCACCGGCGCCTGAATAGCTTGTACTGCCGCCTCTACGAA
This sequence comes from Chloroflexota bacterium, assembly GCA_023488685.1. Lineage (GTDB taxonomy): Bacteria > Chloroflexota > Anaerolineae > J036 > Brachytrichaceae > CAIXPS01. The sequence goes on from JAMDDR010000456.1 coordinate 6,382, forward strand.
TGCGGAGCGCTCATAGATCAGGTCCTGCCAGCGCGCAATCATGCGTAAGCTGGAGTCCACGTCTGCACGGAATGCGTCCAAGGCTTCACGCAGCCTCAGCGGCGATCCGGATACCTTGGCCCGAATCGTGTCACGGCACAAATCCCACGCCGCCTCGTGACCCATGCCCGGCGTGCCACTCAGGTCATCCGGCGCGAAGCCGAAGTGCTTTGTAAATATTGCTTCGTCAAAGTGATCAGACTGGAAGTAACCTTCCATGCGCTCCCGCATCGCCGAGAGGTGTGCTTCTACTTGGCCCAGCCTTTCAAGGCGTTGTTCGAGTGCGTGGTGGTACGGGTCTAGGTTTTGTGGCCGCGTGCCGATGAGTAGTTGGAATTCGAAGCGCAGGCGCTTGAGCAAGTCATCGCGATACGTGGTCAGTTTGGCTTGAAGCTCGATAGGCATCAGCAGCGCGTCATCCACACTATTCAAGCCCACTGCCCCCACGACGGTGCAATCACGCAGGATTAGCACGTTATCCTGCACGGCGATGACAGCGACTTGATCCTGTGTACGCGGTAACTTCTCAGCGCGTGGTTGTTTGCTCTGACGCGGAGAGAAGGCTGAAAGCCGCTGACCTAAGCTTGAAAGATCGTTCAGGTGCATAGTTACCCTGGCAAAGTACGCACTATTGGAACGGCGGTCCACCCGCCCTGCTCACGTAGGCGATCACGCTACCCGCCAACAGGATGACGACGAAGATGGCCATGACCAGGGCGACGTTGGGTGCTGCCCACTCGCCCCAGCCCACCCGCGCTGGTACACGTACCTTCGCCGTATCCTTGCCACGATCAGCGTCCTGCGGTTCATCGGTCTCATCCAGACTCGTGCCGTCCACTTGTCGTGCGTCCCGCATGGCCGTCTGGTGGAGATAGCGGCGTGGACGCACGAGCCCACGCAACAGGACGGCGAACAGAAAATACTCGACCTTGTAGCCGCGCACCGGGATGGTCGCAATGGCAAGCAGGATGATGGCAAGGAACAGCGCCAGCGTCAGACGCACAGGGAAGCTGATACTCTCGGCAATAAAGACGAGGTAGATGGCTTGTCCCGCTGCGAACCCCAGCAGCAAAAGCTCACGCACGCCCAGGCCGCGCAGGGGCTTGTAATTCAAAGTGATCCTGGAGCCAAATAGGATGAATCGGTTCATGGCGATTGAGAACGGTCACGACCCAAGCCGGGTAAAACGCCGCCATTGCGCTGGCAACCGAAAGCCTGTCCTTATTGCTTCTGCGTTGACAGTGACCGCGAATGCTCTCATTGGCGCCATGAGCGTTCCTGCGCTAGCTGCCGTTTCCTCCAACCAGCGCAAGCCTTTGATACCAAGCAAGCGACGGAACGCCGACGCGAGTGCCCCAAATGGCCGCGTTGCCTGCGGAGATTGCTCGTCCAACCGGCCAAGTTGCTCGGCGATCAGTACCCCTGTCAGGCAATCCTCGTACTCCACGTAAGGGCTGCCCACGCGTGGCTCATAGCCGCACAGTGGGAAGCGCCTTTCACCGGGTTCAACATGGATGCGGTTTTCCAACAAACATCCAACCAGTAATCCAGCATTGCGGTAACCTCTTTGTCGCGCGATGAGCGTTACCGTCGTGCCCGTCAAGGCAACGGCGTTCTCCACCACGGATGTAACGACCCCGAAGGCAGGGGCGATGTGAGAGTAACCATACGCGCGCTCACAAAGTTGAAGCGCCTCGATGATGTCCGAGGTTTCCTGGCTGGTGACGTTCATCTGTTCCGTCAGTCGCAGGTGGTGCGCCATCTGGGTCAGCGTGTCGCGCGTATCATCCGCCACCTGCGCCAATTCGACGGGATGATCGAAAATAGGATGCCACTCGTATTCCGAGTAAGGTGCGAAAGCAGCCTCTGTCATCACATGCCTCTCAGGTCAAGCTCTCAATGCGTGTCCGCCATCCAGAAGCGGAAGATGGGGGACTCTGACGCTGTGGACTCTACCTGGTTATCGACCAGCGACATTGCCTCGCGTTCGGTCAGACCGTGAGCCTGAGCGTGCTCAGCCAATTGCCTGACGTAGGACGCCCCGTAGGCACGCCGTAGCGAATACGCCGTCCTGGCCCACTGTGGCGCGTTACCCGGGCTGCCACCAACGGCCTGGTTGATCGTTGCGCCAGCACTGAAGTCGTAGGGCAGCATATTCTGGCTACCTGGATCGGTGATCGAGGGCTCGTTTGCCATCCACCGTGATAGGGGCAGGGTTCCCCGTTGAACACTGCTGTTGGCAGTCGTGTTCTCGGCACCCAGTCGCTCACGGGCCATCGCATTCGCCATCTGAGCAAAATTGTCGAACCCACCTACCGCCGCGGCGCGTGCAGGACTGCCATATTGGCGAGCCATCGAGCGCAGGAGCGGCGCATTCTCCTGGTGGGCGTGACGCATCTGGTCGGGGGTGACGCCTCCGTCCGGCGCAATGATGCTGCTGGCAATCGCGGACACATCGTCCGTTTCGACACCGCCGACTTCGCGCGCCAGTTGTTCCGCGCGCCGTAGGACGCTCTGGGCCCGTTGTTCAGACAAACGTTGCGCTGTGGTGTGCTGCGCAGCGAGGGATTGCCCCAAGGCCGAACCCGCACCGAAGCCTTGCAGTAGTGGGTTCCCCGTTGTACTGCCGAGGGCGCGAGCAACGCTGCCGGCGGTCATCGCAGCATCAGCGCCACTCCCGTCTGCGATGCTTCCTGGTCGCGACGCTGTCTCAGACCGTGTAGTTGATCCACCAGAGATGCCCGACATGACTCCCGCTGCAGTGCCGGTACTTCCGGAAGGTGTGCCTGAAGTTGTGTCAGGCGCAGAAGTCACGGGCCCGAGGGGAATCGGTAAGCCCGTGGAGGCAGTGACTGCAACACCTGCGATGGCACCGACCGCGCGCATCATCTGGTCGCCGGCCGCCTTCACCTGTTGTGCTGCCGCGATGGCAACACCGAAGACCTGCTGGAACACGCTCAGGTTCACACCGATAATGGCGCTCGCCAAACCCACCATGACGACGAGAGAGATCAAGCCCCATCCCAGGCCGCCGAAGCTCCCACCCATCGTCAGGTTGAACTCATTCAGCCGGGCGAACATCACCAAGATAAACGTGTTGACGACACCCAGTAGTTCTAGGCGTAGAAACATGCTGATCCAGTCGTGGAAGACAAAGCGCGTGAAGGGGATGCCTTCGCACGCGATAGCCAATGGTCCCAGGCCGGTGACGGCCATCATCAAGGCGTAACGCGCGATATGCGTAAGTGCCAGCACGACGACAGTCACCAGCGCGATGATCATACCCGGCACGAGGATGAGCAAGGGAATAGCACCCGCGCCGTTGCTGGGACCCGTATCAAACACCCCCGGCAGCAGTGCCCCTACGATCTGTGACGGGTCAGGTGCGCCCAGCGCCAAGACCGCTCCGGATAGTGCAGCAAACCCATTATGCGCCAGGTTGACGAGCGCCATCCCATTGGCACTGGCGAATGCAATGAACAACCAGCGCACGGCTTCGCCCGCGACATCATTGGACCCGTAGCCCAACCCAACCGCATTGCGTGTTAGAACGGCCAGACCCATGAGAGATAGGCTGAGCGCCCACAGGGGAATAGCCGCATCCGCCATACTCCGGCCCAAGTCTTGAACCGGAGGTGGCAGCACAGCATTTCCCCAAAGCGCAATCCCGCCGAACATCACCTGACGAACGACGGTCACGAGCGGCTCCCTGAGTTGCGCCAGTTCGGCCTGAAAAACAGCCCGTGCTGCCTTCTCCACAGCGTCCTGAAAGGTCTTGGCAGGGAAGTAGACCCGCGCTTCGATGATCTGCTGAATAATCCCGCCAACAGTGGAAATAACGTCATTGTTGGCAATGGCGGGTAACCTCGAAGCAACGGATAAGCCAGGTAGGGCCAAGGCGTCGTAGACCGAGTCCGAGCCTGCCTGAGTATGCGTGCCGATAGTTGCTCGGTCGGGAGAAGTTGTGCTTATCGTGGCAGCTCGTACGCTCGCCCAACATATCATGAGGAACGCAACGATAGCAGCGACAACGACTCCCAGCATCATCAGGATGCGCCCGGGCTGATAGTTCATCTAAAGTCCTCTCTCATGTAAAACTCGGATTGCCAACTCACAGAGCTATCTATGGCAGAGTAATAGTCCGCTGGACGCTCGCGAGCGACTTGATGATGGCATCCGCGATGGCCGGGCCGGTTAGCATCAGCACAAGGCCACCCGCCGCTCCGAGAAAGGCAAAGACGGCCTGGGTCGTGGCGTAAGAGGACCCCGTCGCACTGGCGATGATCAGTCTCACGCCAATGACGGCTAGCACAATCGCAGCAGCCAACCCACCGATGGCAAATACAAGGGAAAGTATTTGTTGCCCCAGGTTAACTAGAATGGCGTTCCCGGCGCAGCCTGCCTGGAGCACCGCCACACTCAGAGTGACAATCGTCAGAATACGTTTCAGGTTAGGGCGTGTCATCCAAGCGTCCTCTCTCATTTGAGCGATGCAGCAAGCGCATTCGTGACTGCTGGTGCAGATAAAACGAGCAGGAGTGCCAGGGCATTGCCTAGCATTCGGTAGCCGACGGCTGGCACATCGCTATTTCCGAACACCACTCCGAAGACGATTTGGAGCGCGTTCCACGACATGCCGACTGCAGCGACCGCCGCGGCAATACGCATGATGAGACCAATGGCCTGCCCCACACTCGCACCCCACAGTCCACCTGGCAAGGCAATCGACGCTGGAGTGGCCTTGACGATTGCCCCGGCTATCGCCGGGCCGGAGAGCAGCAGCGCCAGACCCAGGCCCAATGTGAACAGAGACAGAATGGCCTCACTCACGCCGTAACCCGACGACAGGCCCGAGTACACGATTAGGCGTACCCCGAGCAACGCGGCCGCGATGGCGCTTGCCGCGCCACCCAAAGCAAAAACGAGCGATATCGCCATCTGGGCAATGCCTTCGACGTTTGTATTCATATCCTAACGTCCTCCCTGCAGCCACACTCGCAACGCGCCGCCAAGGTAATCTGAGGCAACAACGATGCCCAGTCCAATCAACACACCGCTCAAGCGCACGACCTTACTGCGCAGCCAGCCGGATCCAGTCCATGCAGTCGTATGGCCCAGTCCGATCATCACGACGAGCACAACACCGAAGATGCGTAGGATCCCTTCCACCACACCTCGGGCGACTTCAGGTAACGGCATCATCGCGACCATCTCCAGATATGCGAGCCAGGTAGGCTGACTGCACGAATGAGACTGGCCCATACAGACTTGGATGCTACCCGTGGTTCTTCCACCAGCATGAACCATTCACTGCCTCGCGGTATGAACATCTGTCCGGCTGGACTGGCGCTATGAATCAGTTCATCCCATATCGCCTGTGCCTCTATCGAGGCCTCCGGCCCAATGTCACGTAGCACAATCAGACGGGCGCGGCAAGTGACCAGCCCGTGCCTTTTCAATAATTTGGGGTGGATTGTGAAGTAATAGCGACGTGCATCGGTACCCGGAATGACAAAGCGTGGCGCTGGTGAAGACGAGACGTCGAGCAGTGGAGTGCTCAGGCTGATTGAGACCGGCTCTGCCAACGCATCGGCAATGAGCTGCGACGCTACAGGCAACCACCCCTCGCTTCCGATGCGGGTCATAATCTCTTGTCGATGGAAGTGAATTATTCGCTGGTTGCTCCATTCCTGTGCATGCCGTCGTTGGTTCAATAGTTGGGAGACAACGTGTTCGGTCGAGAGAACCGCGATGATCGTAAAGGCGATGGCCCCAGCGCGAGTCAGCAATGCCCCTTGCACCGGCAGCACCGGTGTGAGCATCGTCAAGAAAGTGCCGAAAACGGCACCCCCAATGACCAAGCTTAGGTACCAAGCACATCGACACACGAGAACAGGCAGGCCGTCCTTCATCTTGCGCATCATCTCTATACGTCCCTCAGCGCGATGATCAAACCCACAAAGATCGTCAGAAATGCTGCGACTGAGGCGATCAACGTCAGAGTCAGGCTGCCTAATAGTTGGAATACCTGAATACCGGTCGTCATTGCCACACTCAGGCCCACACCCGCTATGATCCAAATGCGGAGAGGGTGCAAATTGCTGTGTGTTTCGGTGCCGCTTTCTCTTGAGGTTGATAGCCCTTCACGTGTGTCAATATCGGATTCGTCAATCCATGCAATGCATGGGCACCGTGGATCGCCCCATAATCTGTTCGGATAGCATCGCTTTCCCTCATCTTGATTCCAACCTCACTACATAGCGATGTGGAGCGCTGCCCAACGGGAACCGGCAAGCTATTTCGTTCATTTGTTTGGGTCCACCAAGACTGATTGGGACTGAATGACCGGTGTGGCAATCGAATCGCATGTGGGTGCCTTGGCTGTGTCCTGCGGTGTAAGCGCGCCGACCACTTCAATACCGCCAATGCGTATGGCGGGACCTGAATGCCACGGGCTGATCACTTCGGTCACGCGGATATGAATGTCCCCTCTGCAACTTGGGTCACCCGAGTGCTGATCGCACCATGCCTGTGGCGGCGGGCATGTCACCGTCTGCGGCGGGTTAGAGTTGTCTTTGCATACCTCAATCGTCTCGCGCTGCTGATATTGGAAGTTACCCACGAGCGCCCATTGCGTGCGTACGTTCACCTGATAAGCCGGCTGCCGCTGAGCGAGGTTGGGATATCCAGGTCCGTTGACAGGTTTGTCGTATGAGCTGGTCTCGTAGATATGCGTCACCGCCCTGCCCTGGCGTTCATTGCGGATGGTCAGGTCGCCATTCAGCATGGACTGGCTGACGGGCCTTCCATCGATGGGCGACAGAATGTCGTTGCTAGTGCGACCGATGTTCCACGGGCGCTCATCCATCGTCCATTGCGCCCCGTCGAGGTTCTCCACCATCCAGGAGAGCGTGCCACGATATCTGATGATGGTGCGACTATCACATGTGGGCGGGCTAATCGAGACACTGTTGCTCGCGCCGGGAACATTGCCGGCGCCAGTGATCTCGAATCGAATAGGCACGCCGACCAGGCCGCGCGGCCAGGGCGTGCGCTGAACCTGTGGACACGGCGTGGGCACACTGACCACCTGGACGCCATTCCAGCTACAAGACCAGCCTGACCCGTCCGGGTGACATTCCGGCAATTGGTTGCATACCTTGGGGCAGGTCCCCGTTACGTCACAGCCACTTGGGCAAACCGGAACTTTCCCATCCGGGGTACACTGCAACACGCCTCCGCCGGAACAGTAGATGGGTTCGCCGGGTTTGCAGGCAGTGCATGCCTCATAGTGGCCGTTCACGCACTGTGACACTTTTCCGTCTGGACAGATGTACTGATCGCCTGGTTCACATTGCTCACATGGCGGGAACTGGCCGTCCGCGGGACATACTTGCGTCTGGTTGCCACATTGGCGTATCGATCCCGGCGTGCAGTAGTTGCACTCGGGATTGTTATCGCCGGGTCTGCACGCAGGACACGGCTGGCCGGGGCGACAAACAGCCTGACGCACGCAGCCGCCATCGCCACATGCACCGGCGGTCACGGTCTGGATCACTCCATTCTGCGTGCATTCTTGGGAAATGGTCGTGGGTTTGCCCGCGATCATCCCGTTCGATCCATCCGGGCATCCCGCATTAAAGTCGCAGAAGGTCTGCTGGAAGTTGCCGCCGTTGCCAACGTTGACGCAAGTTGGATTGCCCCAGGCACTGCCATCCGCGTTGCAGGTATAAGTGCAGGACTGAACGCCAGTGGCACTGCAACTCGTGGTTTCTGAAGTGGCACCCGGGTTACACACTCGGTTCGTAGGGGATTGGTTGACGCAGTTGGGCCAGCCGGGTCCAGTGCAGACGATGGACGTGGTGCAGATGTTGCCGTCCTGATCGATGACGGTGCATTGTTGGCAGCCTGTGCAGGTGCCCACGTTTCCGGTCGGGGTACATTGATCGGCAAGCGCTGTCGGGGTTGGGCCTAACCAAGCTATGAAGGGAAACACGACGGACGTGATTGCCGATACCAGTGTCCGGATGAGCCTGTGATGTGGTAGTGATGGTAGCCAGGTGTTAGGCGGGGACACACATTCGTAAGTTCTCACGCCGTTTCTCCTTGCTGGCGACCGGGAGGGATTTGCTGCATGCCAGCAAGACTATTCGTCCCGGATTACAAGGTAAATACTCAAGTAATTTAGGTGGGCATCAGTCGACCCGGGAGCTTCGAGTGCTGCACTATCTATCACTGTGAGAGGAAAGCTGTACCCAAACACCGTACCACGTGCCGCAAAAACGGATGGGCTATATCAAGCACATTTGGGGTCTCAGCCGTAGCAGTATGCGAACTTTTTCACTACCATGCAATCTGGTGATTGGGCTGAAGAAGCGACGGTGGCAATAACCTACATCTTACCCGCGCGATTTCCACCAATCGCAGATCGATGGTTCGGGCCTATTGAATGTGTTGGCTCCGTTCTACAGGTTTGCGTACCGCTACGAACATGAGAGTCACAGTGGTGCGACTGATGGTCACCTGCTTATCTTCCATCATCCACCTAGCACTAACCAGTCGATTCGTAGCCCACCGACTGCTCTATCATCATCTGGTGTCCTGGATAGAAAGTGGTAACGAACACAGCTTATCTATGGCCATCAATTACCAGTAGATTTCGTTCAGAATGGCTTAAACAGTGATGAATCCCACAATGCCTTGGCGGTCGTGTAATAATCCTTTAGCGGCACCGACTCGAAGCGGTACAGTTCCCAATGCCCTGTCTTCACATTCCACAGCAGGTCATTCACCGACGCAATCCCACCCTGGGTCTTCATATCCTCCTCGGTCAGCATATAAGTGCTCTGTACCGTCCCATCCTTATAAGAAACCAGTTTGCAACTAAACGGCTCTATATCCTTCGCCACCCGTAGTAACGTAATCTGAATGGCCTTGCCTGTGACGGTCTTGCCATCATTCTCTGCGAGCAGCGGTGCCCTTGCGTCAACATTTAGCAGGAAGTAAGTCGGCTTGTCACACACGTTGTAGACAGCAATGCCATCACGGTAGGCTTGGATCAGCCCCTTACGCATGCCGAGCGCATCGGATAATCCATTCAGCAGCGCTGGATCGGTATCGTAGAGCGGCGCGATTTCCTTCATGCTTTCCGGTGTATTGAACGCCGGCAATGCAAAGCGGGTCCGCACGTAATCGTCTATTGCATTTTGCACTACGCATGGGTCATCAACAACCCCGTATGCCTGCAATCCACTTGGGCGAATGACCTTGAACGTCCATTTCGTCACTCTGGGACAGGGTTTACCCGTGATCATTGATGGCGAGTAGTTGATGACAGGCGCGTATGGGCCACCGATGATCCGCCCGAGCTCATCTTTGGGTAAATTGCTCGTTTGAATGTCCGGGATGTCTGCTGGCGTCGATGGAGGCAACGTTGCTTGAGGGGTCACCGAAGCACCCATAGTGGGCGCTTCGGTAGAGATGACCGTAGGTGTCGGCTGTGTCGTGAATGTTGCACTCGGCACGATAGGTGAGGGTCTTGCTGGTTGCGGGGTAGCAAGAGGCCCTTTACAAGCAACGACAGATAGTGCGAAGGCAACAACACCTAGAAAAAAACCGGTTGGTCTATAGTTACTCATATGTCATCCCCCGGATAGCTACTTCTGAGTTGCTAATTCCGCATCAATGGCTGTCTTGATAAAGTCATAAGGCACAGCGCCGACGAGCCGGTGCCCGTTGACGAAGGTCACTGGTGTCCCACTCACGCTCATCTCCGCAGCGGCTTGTATGTCCACATCCACCGCGGTCTTGCCGTCGCCAGCGGCCACGCAGGCACTCAGCTTCGCGGTGTCGAGTCCCGCGCTTTTTGCCCACTCCAGCAGTTTCGCGTCGGTGAGTTGACCGCTATTCTCGGGAAGCTGATTCTTATAGATCTGAGCGTGAAAGTCCCAGAACGCTTTCGATCCCTGTTCGCCGGCACACTCCATCGCCTCGGCGGCACGAGTGGACTCTCGGCCTAGAAAGGCATAGTGCCGGTAAGTGATAGCGGCCTTGCCCGTATTGACGTAGTCGGTGATGACCTGGCGTTCGGGGCCTAGCACCAGTTGCCTGCAGAAGGGACATTGCGGGTCTGCGAAGACGACGATCTGTACCGGCGCGCTGGACGAGCCCAGGCGGGTGTAGTCCCGGGCACCCGCAAGCGTCTCGCTGATCGGCACATCGGGAACGATCTGCGCAGAAGTCGCTGCGGTAGGTTGGGCAACTTGTTGGGGTTCAGTTGCGGCATAAGATGGTGTGGCCGTAGAGATGACGAGTATGACATTCGCCTGTGATGGTGGCGCGGCGCGAGCCGTTCCCAATACCTCCCGGCTCAGTAGTAACAACAGCGCGACGCCAAACAATATACCCAGAATGAATAGAGCGACATGCGAGATGAACAGCGTCAAGCCGTTCACTGCCAGAACAAGAGGCCGGCCTTTGCTTTCATCGTGCGTTTGTCCAGTTGCTTCCCGATCCGTATCTGCTGTCTGCTGCATATCCCACCATCTCCTTTCAAGACCCATCCTCTAACAAATGACAATATAACCAGCCTGCTAAGGTTGGCTCGTGTACTCGCTACTCCGAGCCGTTGATGCCGAACATCGGCTCACTACTCGCCATGCCGACCACGCGTGTCGCGTTTAGTGAGAAGGGACCGCCAAAGACGCGCAAGGGCTTTAGAACGACAGTGACTTTGACCTGATTGCCGTCGCGAACACAAGAGACTGCCACAGCACTGCCACACCCTTGTGCGTTTTCGCACACCGCGCGCACCGCCGCGGCACAGGCGTCCGATGCGGAGCCGGTCCCACCCCCACTGAACTGGACGGTTGCACCTGCCGCCTGGGCACCGACGGTCGCCAGACCGACGGCACGCCGGTACGTAACGGCCAAGCCCATACCTTCCGTCGCCAGAGCCATGATGAGCGTGATGAGCGGCAATATGAGAATCGTCAGGGCGATGTAGCCCTCGCCTCGGCGTGATCGAAGATCGAGTCGTCGCACGTTTCCTCCTACCACGAACGAACTTAGGACCGGCAAATGAGAAGCCTGCTACGGAGATGAAGAGAACAAATTGCCTGGACGAACTCAGTTGCATGGCAGCCATCCGTAGTCGTATCGGTTATTGAACGTGTCAATGGGAACGCTGTACTGTGTTTTGACGGTCACGTCTCCCAGTAAAGGGCCCAAGATGGGAACCCGGCGCTGGCTCACGTTGTACCGGACGTCAACCAAGGCACGAGTGCCCCTTCCCCACAATGTCACTGGTCGAACCGAGACGGTGGCGCCGGCTGGATCGATGTAATACCCTTGAAAAACTTTCGCCATCGACTCGCGGGCCTGACGGCAGCCTTGCTGTCCGCCAAGTGACGTCCCTGCCCAGCGCGCACCAACGGCTGCGGCGTCCTCAATCGCTGCCTTCGCGTAAAGAGCACGTCCGAAATATAAGATGAAGGCGATAACTAACAGAAGTAAGGGCAGGGCGACCAATGTCGAGAGTAACTCGGCCAGCCCGCGCCGTGACCGCAAATCGATTTTGGGTTTTTGAATTTGGATTTCGGATTGAGCTCTCCATTGGCCCAGTTCCGAGTTCAAAATCGAAAATCGGCAATCCAAAATCCGCAATTGCTTCATTCCCAGCCTCCTGCTTCCGGAGGTCGCGAATAGAACTTCTCGATGCGGATGATCGTGCCGGCCTGAATTGTGATGGCGCGCGGAGCCGGGAAAGCTTGCACAGGAATGGTCTTGTCGATGCTGGCCGTCGCTTCCCGGCCTGCGCGGCTGTAAGAGGCATCCGCGTAGTCCGTGCCAAATCCGCCCAGCCCAGCCGCAATCACCCCGCGCCTCGCCATCTCCGGATCTCTGCCCACCGCCAGCGCCTGACCGCCTTGTGAGATGCCGATGAAGTTGATTGCTAGCGACCACATCCAAAAGCCCAGGACGAGTAGGATGCCAATGACGATGTACCAGACCGGAAAGACCAGGATGAATGCCGCTGGGTTGGATACACCGCGCCGCGACCTGAGATCAATGCGCATACCGTTCCCTTCCGATTCGCCTACCACGGCGGCGACTGCACCTTGCTGACGGCGTTCTGGCCGAGTTGAATGAGCTTCGGGCCGAGCGTAAAGAGGACGGTCACGGCAATAACCGCGACAAGTGACACCGAGAGAATCGTCCAGATAGCCCCCTCGACGCCTCGCCGCGAGTGCAAATCAACCCCGTGTTCTAGTCGCTCGTTGAGATCAGACCAAACCGTAGCCCGCTTTTCTTCAGCGGTCGCGAGGATTCGAATCATCGCTGCATATTGATGCTGAATCCACTTCCTGCTGAGCATTTGCCTCATGCTTGTTTCTCCTGCGCCGGAGCGCTGTTCACGCCCTGGCAATCATTTCTCTCTTACCTGTTGTGGCTCGCAGCCTTCGACACCTGTTGTCTGGATCACCTCCTCAAGTTAGAAAATGCGGCCAATACTGGCGAGCGACGGTCCGGCCACGGCAATAAAGATGCCGATCAGTGCGATCAAGGTGGGCACAATCATCAGAGTGTTGTTCTGTTCTCCGCGTTCGCTGATCATGTTCTCGACCATCTCACCAGCCCGGGCCCCGATGACCTGCATGGCCTTCATGCTGTCGGCGCCGGTCTCCTCCGTCATCGCCAGGCGCTCAGCAATTCGCTCGATCAACGGCACGTCCGCGTTGCGGGTTGCCATGCGTTGGAGTGCCTCCTGAAGGCGGGTGTTTTTCAGGTAGTCCTCGGTCACCTGGCGGAACTCGCGCATCAGGAACCCGCCTTCCGGCACGCTGGTCATCGCGATCAGTCCTTGCGACAGTGATCGCTCAGCCGCATAACAGACGTTCAAGCGGTCCAGGACGTAGGGAATCTCGAACAGCATTTCCTCGCGACGTTGCTTGAGCAAGCTGGTCACGTGCAGCCCTGGGGCGTAGAAACCGAGCAGGCCAAGAACCGGCGGCAGGAGGAGCAGGCCAAGCACGATGCCATCAGCCGTGAGCGCCACGCCAATGACCGAGCCGGCGACAAAACCTCCGAGCGCAAACAACACCTTGGCCGCGTAATAGTCGGCCGGTGTTTTGAGATAGCTGGGGTAATTCAACAGGTCCAGCGCACACTCCAGCCACTCCCGATCCGTGCTTTTGGTGTGGCGAAGCAATTCCGTCACGACCGGTGCCAAGGCACGGTCAAGTAGTGAGCTCTGTCCACGAGACTGGTCAGACTCACCTTCGATGCGGGCTGTCTCATCTTCCAGCGAAACACCAGCACCTACGCGTGGTAGGCGAATATCGCCAAACGCACCAACGCCTGTCGTCACCAGGAAGACACCAAAAGCTGCCAGTAGCGCCAACCCTAGAATGCTCGCGTTAATCATTGTTGGCTCTCCCCTGAGCGGTAGCTTCACCTGCAAAGGAAGTGATCCAATGGCCAGCCATTACTCCATGTCCTTCGATAACAGCACCTTGTGCTCAGACGGGTTCAGGACCGCGCCGATGTTCTCGTCCAGGTAGATGCCGCGCCGGGCAATCTGGCGCGTCAGCCACCACGTTGCCACACCAGAGGCGACCACCAGCACCTGAGCCACCTGCCCGACGAACGAGTGATAGAACTCGTTGTACGCGTCACCTCCAAACAGGCGCATGAACACAAGAAAACCGGCCGGGGCTATACCGTAAGCCCAGCCGATCAACCGTCCACCGGCCTGAGCGGCCACAATACGTCGTTGGAGCCGTAGTTGGGTTCGTTGCGCGTGCGCGATCCGCTCCAGCACCCCTCGGACATCGCCGCCTTTCGCCTCATAGTTGGCGAGCGCATCCAGGAACTGCCGGAAAAACACCTCGCGCCTCGACCCGGCGGCTTCCCGCAAGGCTTTGTGCAGTGAGATGCCTCCCTGCGACAGCGCCAGGATGTTCACGAATTCCGGCCTCAATATCGACGGCCCTCTCTCGGCCAATTCCTGCACGGCACGCATGGTGTTGTTGTAAGTGCTGATGTGGTCAGCACAGTCGTCGATGGCGTCAGGGAGCATCTCGCGGAAGGTCTGCAACACCTTGGCGCGGCGGTGCATCAGATACTGGTAATAGGCAACCAAGCCAGCCGGGATAGCTAGGATGCCGATGGTGGTAAATCCGAGCAATAGAAAAATTCCACCAACCACCGCCCCCAGCATAGTGCCCACGGCCAGAAATTCCCACACGGTGATCTGCAACCCGCTTTGTGTCAGCTGCGCCTGCAGCCGGTCCATGACAGAGGGCACTTGTACGCCCTTCACCCTGGCTGCTTCATCCGCCAAGCTCACGCGCGTGATGGATGTCAAGCCGATCCAGAGGATGAGCGCACCACCAGCCGCGATGACTGCTAGCATGGCGGTGCTCTGGCTGACGTGCTCACGCAGAAAGAGGGAGAACTCATCCATCAGATAATGGTCTTTTTCCATCCCATAGAGCAACTCGCCCACTCAGCGCGTCCTGGATGTCCCTATCGGTGAAACCCGCGTCGAAGAAGCGGTGCTTAATACGCTCGTGCGGCCAGTTTTTCGTCCACTCCAGCCGCCCGTTCTGATAGAGGAAGATAGGCTTTTGATTGACTACCCCATCGCTCACGAACCCGTTGAGCTCAACGATCTCCGTGACCTCGCGGTGGAAGGACCCGTCTGACTGCCGCCGTCGTTCGAGGAACACAACATATTGAAATGCCGACGCGACGATATCCTTGAGTGTCTTCTCGGGAATGTTCGCCGTCTCCGGCGCTTCGCCGCACAACTGCATCAGGCGAGTCAGGACGCCGTCGGCATCTTCCGCATGCACGGTGAGCAGGGTTCCCTGATGGCCTGTGTTGCAGGCTTTGATCGCGTCCCACGCCGCTGCATCCCGTACCTCGCCCAAGATGATGCGGTCCGGTCGCATGCGCAATGCATTCGCGACGAGCTGGCGCTGAGTCACATTACGCGAAGCATCCGCCCCTTCCGTGGGTTGCCGCAGTACCGTGACCATATGCACCTGGTCTGGAACGGCCAAATCGAGTTCACGCGTGTCCTCAATACACACGACACGTAGGTGTGGCGGCATTATGCGCGCCAGCGCGTTCAGGAAATTCGTCTTGCCGCTGGATGTACCGCCGGCCACCACGATAGCTAACCCCGACTGGACACACAGCCCCAGCCACGAAGCTGCGGCTGGGGTCAGCGTGCCGTACTGCACCAGGTCGTCGAACGTGCGGGCGACCAGCCGGTGAATGCGAATCGTGACACTGATCTGCGGGTCACACACCGGGTTGAGGACGGCGTTGATACGCGAACCGTTGCGCATCTGCGCGTTCAGGATGGGTGTCGTTGCGTTTAGGGACCTGCCCTGATAGGCAGCATTACGGTTGACGATTTCCTGCACTTCTTCCGGCGAGATGTCAACCGACTCACGCCGCTTGCCTGATTGCCGGTACGTCCATACCTCGATGCGTGACTGCGCAGGCGAGACTGGGATGCTGTTGATCACGATGTCCTCAACATCCGGCTCATGGAAGAGATGTTCGAGCGGGCCAGCGCCGAACTGCCAATCCATGAGGTAGTGCAGAATCTCAGCCGCTTTGTCGTCCAGGATGACCGGCCCCTGCCCGGCGAATCCACGCCGCTGCATATCCGACACGACCGCGCGCGAGATTGCCTCCACCTTCTTTTGTGTCTCCGGTGATGCCTCATCCAGGTCGCGGAGGCCAATGCCGGACTTCTCTGGCTTGAGCCGCTCGCGCAGTGCCTGACGCGCCGCCATTTTTAGATCGATAGAGTTTAGAGCACTCTCCTGGCTTTCGCGGAAAGCATCGCTCAGCGTAGACTCGGTGTCATCCAGTACACCGACTGCCAGGCGGTTGTTGTAGTTGTCGGTCTTTATATTGCGCATATCCAATAGATGAAGAGGGGTCGTTGGCTAGTTTCGCCAGAGAAACGACCAAAACTTCCTTTTCGCCTTTTGAGTCCGTCTCCCCCACAGTGTCTCAATCGGCCGGTAGAGGCCGTTCACCGCGCCGACGATGGCATTCGAAACCTCATTGGGCGGATCCAGCACCAAGGGTCGGGACTGGTTCAGTGAGATATCCACGACAAGGTTCGCGCCAAATGGAACACGTGCGAACTCGGGGAGGCCAAGCCGTTGGATGAGTTCGCGCGAGTCCAGACCGATGCGGTCATCCCACTTGTTGAGCAGCAGGCGGAAGCGGGTGTTGTCCAGCCGGAGCTTGCTCTCGTTGCGCAGCGCGTTCAACGCCATCTCCATTTCCAGCGCCGCGCTCTTCTCACTGGTAACCACGACCAGGTTCAGGCTGCAGCGCTTGAGCGGTACCAGGTGCATAGGCTCGGAGAAGTTCTGCCCCAGGTCAAAGATAATGAAGTCGAACCCCATGGCACCCAGTGTGTCCATCAAGGCTTCGGCAAATGCCTCACCCTGGCGCCCACGCAATTCCGCCTGCGCGGTCATGGCCATGTCGTGCGCGCCCAGAAGCACACTGAGGTTACCGGCGTACGGAGTCAGGTAGCCCTGCACCGTCGCTGGTGTGAGGGTGTTGCCGTTGGCCTTGAACAGCTTCGCCAATCCCCAGATGTTCTGGTTTGGGCTCAGACGCAGGTAGGTATGCTGATCGCCGCAATTCATATCCGCGTCCACCAGCAGTGTGCGCCGGTCGGCGATCACACCCAGGACAACGGCAATCTCACGCGCCAGGAAGGATTTACCCACCCCGCCCTTGGTGGACCATACGCTGATCGACTGGCGCTGCCAGGCGCCGGAGTCAATGAGCTTGATTGCGCTGTCGCTGAAGCGGCTGATGTAGTCCGGTCGCAATCGCTCCTGCAGGGCTTTGTTCATCGCCACCAGCAGTTCATCATTGAGCCGCTGCAGTTCCAGTGCAGTAAGTGGTCCATTGACCGTGCCGAGCGCACCCGCCTCTTCAAAGGTTTTCACCCAGCTTGGGTCATAACACAGGCCGAAAGTGATCACAGGGTATTCCGGATTGTGGCGTAATCGCTGGATCAGGGTGACGAGCGCCTCACCTGCTCCCGCGCCATGTGCCATCTGGTGATCGATGAGAAAGACGTTGGCGTGATATCGGCGCACCACCTCCTCCACTTCTGATAAGGATTGGGCCCGCGCGACAAAGCGTAGTTTGTTCGGCCCAGCGGCTGGATACGTGCTGAAGAGCGCATTCTCGTCACTCATCGTGGTCAGCGCCGAGACCAATCGGATGTGATCTGCACTATCCTGATTCGGTTGTTGCGTTACATCTGGCATATGACTCTCCGTAACAGATTGGGCAAATTCACTGGAGCCCCTGTCAAGGTTGAGCTGGCGTAGGCAGCGTATTCATGGTGGGGGCAATAACGGTAGGAGGAACAACTGGCGTGTAGAGTGGGAACAGCGTATTCGTCAATGTCTCACCCCGTAAAATCGATTGCATTTCCTTCCAGCGATATACATCCATGTACTTCTGCCAGTCCACGCCCATTTGAGGTTTGACATCATGATTTGCCATGAGTGGGGAAGTGATGCTGAATCGCAGTTTACTGGTCGCGATGGCAAAGCCCAGCAAGGTCTGATAGCTGCGGGGAACCTTGACGACAATACCAGTAATCGGCCCATCAATATAGGGTTGCTCGTTCGTGTTCACTCCTGAGGCATAGTTGGGATTCTGAAGTTGTCGATAATTGACGTCGAGCACAGGAACCCGCTCGAGCATCAGATCCGCCAGAGGCAGAACGACGCGTGATGTAGGCGTAATAGTTGGCATACCGGTGGGTGTGATATCGGCTATCGGCGGAGCAAGCGACGGTGTCGCTGTTGCAGCGAACGAGGTGAACGGCTGGTCCAGAGCTATGGGCGTCTGCGTCGCATCTGGCAACTGATTGATACCCGCATCACCACCTCCAACAAACAGGATATCGACATAGTCACCAGCGCTGATCTTGCCGGGGATAATGTCAGGGTTGACGGGCATAACCATCACCACCTCTTCGCTATCGGTCAGAACAAGTGCATAACGGCGCAGAGAATCTGTTTCTCCAGCGGCGAGTTTAACCTTATTCAGCGGATCCCCACGTCTCATGTCGTCTACCACATAGGCACCTTCGTAACTTGGCAAGTCACCCTCCTGCACATACAACCGAGCGAGGCTCGGATCGATGATCTGATCCACGACACGATAATCACTTGGAGACAGGCGATCTCCTATTCGTAAATCCCGTACAGCAACGGCTACGCGCAATGGGGGTGGGTTTGTTGCTGCGCCGATGCCAAGAACCGAAACGAACGCGACCACAACCATAAGTACACCGACTATGGTCAACGTAATGCGAATAGCGGGGGCAACCTTCATGCGTTCTCCTGCTTAGCCAAGTGCGCAATAACTAGCTAACTCACCCTACCAGCACACCTTGCACGCCACGGGATAGCTGACCTTTTCATTTACGAATCAAGACTTCTCGCAACAATGCCGAGAAAAACAAAAACATCACAGAGAGATAGTTGTTCGGTCATAGCCGTCTCCGGGTGTCTTGAATATCTAGGGAGTGATGTTAGCGACTCGGAATGGGGAGTAAATACGTATGAGGATTAGAAATAACCCGGCATAGCCATTGTGTGGCGAATACCGTGGCCCCTATGCGAGTTCCACGATCATCATCTGCACCAACCCTGCGCGCGAGTCTATAACACCCAGCTATACTGACCGTCGAAGGATACAGCCAGATGCCAACACCGATAATCGACATACCACAAACTCTGGAATCCGAACGGCTGCTGATGCGTCTCCCCGAGGTCAACGACGTCCAGCAGTTCCACGAGGCCGTTGTCGAGTCACTCAACGAGTTACGGCCTTGGTTCAGGTGGGCAGCCAGACCCATCTCACTAGACGTGACCCAGGGCTTCCTGGAGCACGCCAGAGAGGCATTCCTGGCGCAACAGGAGATGAATTGGTTGGTGTTCCTGAAGGGGACCGATGCCTTTATCGGATCAGTCGCCCAACATGAGCTCGACTGGTCGGTTCCGAAGTGCTCCATCAGCTATTGGATACGAACCTCTCGCACCGGACACGGATACATGACAGAAGCAGTCCGAAGGGTAGTCGAGTTCGCTGTGCTGATTGAAGGAATGAGGCGTGTGGAAGTCAGTTGTGACCTGCGTAACACACGGAGCGCCGCACTGGCTCGGCACCTCGGGTTTGATTACGAAGGGACGTTGCGCTGCGACTCCCGAGATCCCGTGACCGGTGAATCAGTGGACATGATGTTTTTCGCCAAGGTAGCACGATCATAGACACGCGACTGTGAGCATACTATGCAAAGATGGCCTGCCCTATCTTTTTATGCCGACAGGCAAAACCATAAACCTCACTCCTAGATGGGCATGACCTACGGGCTCAAAGAGAATGACAAACGCCACCAAAATTTATGGCGGATCTCGGATACACACACATGTGTGGTTGTTACAAAGAGAAAGGATGCCATCCCGAGATGCCCGTTATGAGTGCGTCAGATCATCAATGAAGCCGAGTTCTCGGCAGCGTTCTACAACTGACTGTGAGCCGCCATAAATGTCTAACTTTAACGCTATGTTGCGCATGTGCACATTAAATGTCTTGTAGCACATGTTCAGTATCACCGCCGCTTCTTTGCGAGAGTATTCATGAGCCGCGGTTAGCGCACACACGACTTCGAGTTCTGTGGCTGTCAAGCGCGGGGTGTTGAAGCTGTCGCGGTAAAGAACTCCCTTGGCTTCTGGGCAGACAACGAGGCTGCCTTCATTGACAGCACGAATCCCATCTAGCACTTCGTCAAGCTGAACTGTGTCCCAGATCATGTAACCATCAACGCCCCCGCGCAACAGCGAGGTGATCGTAGTAAATACGCGACTCTCCGAAAGTACAACTATGTGCGCATTCGGGAAGAATCTTCGCCACGGTTCCAATAACGCAACCGGCTGCCCAACGACGCCTGCGAAGGACATCCTAAGCAAGAGCACCTGAACGTCTACGGCAGCAGCATCACTCGGCAGATCCTCTACCCTGTCCGCGGCAAAAATGACCTCCATATCGGGTTGAGACGAGAATGCACAGGCCAGCAAATCACGATTTAGCACACATGGTTCGACTAAACCCAACCTAATAGCATCCATTCCCATCTTTTAAGCAATGCGGAACTATCTAGCAATCCTGACTTCATAAAACATTAACCGCCACTCACGTTGTCCGTCACCCGACGCATCCACCTGTTGTGCCAGCAACAATTGATCGCCTTGGGTGATATGGGTCTGATGATGGGCATGTGAGATGCGGCGGTTTAACGTGTTCATCACAGATGCCGCCATTTCTTGATTCTGGAACAACCCGCATGCGCCACGATCCACAGTCTTACGCACCTGATCTACGCTGACCTGCCTTAAGGTGATGGCTGCTGGCATCGGTATGGATGACAAACGCCCATCTAGTGAATCGGTCAGGTATACCCTCATCATTCCACCTCGATTCCCATCTCCGGTACATACCCTTGTAGCGCCGTTCTTCAGACAGCCTGCACAAGTCAGCGACTACTACAGCCCATCGATGCCGTCCCTCTCGAGGCACTGACACGAGTAAACCTATCCTTGAATACCGCATGAGTGTTCCCATTTTGTCCCCAAGATATTCCCACTGTTCCCATTAACATCCAACAAACCGTGAATGATGTATCATTTGGCGGTTGTTGCAGTATAGTGAAGGGCTTGATGATGGTTTGGCGTTGGAACCTGTGATATGGCTGCGAACATAAACACGAAGACCGGTGCGGCGATTTACGTGCCGCCAATCTTGAAAATCTACGACCTGTTCGTTTACGGTTTTTCCAGTCCGTATGCATGGCGCTGCCCGGGGCAGCAGTTCAGCACTCTTTACGACGAGAATGTATCCTCAAACCATTTGGAGATCGGATGTGGCACAGGCTATTGGCTGGACCGCTGTCATTTCCCGAACACGTCTCCAAAGGTGGCTCTGGCGGACCTTAATCCCAACTCGCTGGAGCAGACCTCGCGCCGGATTGAACGCTACCACCCACAGACATTTGTGGCCGACGTGCTACGCCCTTTGCCCATCAACGACCGCTTCGATTCGATTGGGATGAACTATGTTCTTCACTGTGTCCCGGGCAACATCGTGACTAAGAGTGTTGCATTTGACCACCTGAAGGAAGTTCTCAATCCAGGCGGGGTGGTGTTTGGCTCCACAATCCCCTTCTACGGTGTTACCCACGGTTTGTGGGCACGCGTGCTCTTGAGCATCTTCAACCGGGTGAAGACATTCAATAACACGTCCGACAATTTATCCGACCTTAACAATGAGTTATCGAAACGATTTGTTCAGGCCCGAGTGTGGACCGTCGGCAGTGTGGCTTTATTTGTCGCCCGTAATGCTGCCTAACTGATCCTTTGTCCACCAGCTCACTTCCCTGGCTCTTATATCACCGACACGCACAAAGTTTTGATGGCTTTGATTGGCGTATTGCTGAGCAGCGCCATGGTCACCTGCGGCCAAAGCCACTTTAGCCAGGGCCATCTGCGCGCGTGCGGCGTGCGGTGTTGCGCCAATTCTCTCAGCCAGATCTAGCCCTTGCTGAAGGCTCTCACGCGCTGCGTTGATGTTACCTGCCAAGAGTAACCCCTCCCCGTAACATATCCAGCCAAACGTCCTCGCCCACACATCGTTGAAGGCCGAGACGTCTGTGACGCTCTCTTTGAAGTACTGCCATGCTTTGTCGTAGTTGTGTAAGTGCGTCAGCGCCAAACCACACATCGCCGTCGAATAGGGAAGCACATCAATGACGCCACTGCGCTGACTCAGTGCGACGCCTTCAAAGGCGATCTGGTAGGCGGTATTCGCGTCTCCCTCTGCCAGCCAGATAACGCTTCCCATACCTTTGAGCCACGACTCGGACTCGATGGAACCGATTGCCTTCGCGTAAGATAGGCCCTCATGAATCAGCGCGTTGGCTTTATCGACGACGCCACGATAAAGCTGAGCCAGCGCATACATTGAATAGAGGAAGCCCACCGAACGCGGGAAAATCGCAAACTCCTTTAGCGGTAGCCCCTCTACAGCGCACCGTTCCGCCGAGACATAGTCGCCCGTACCAACGTAGAGAAGACTACAAAAGCCCAACGCCGTGATCAGAGCTTCACCGTCGCCTGTCCCACGCGCTTCATCAGCAGCTTGACGCAGCGCCGCAATCCCACCTGCCGTCTCACCGGTTACGGCAAGTCGCACACCCTTGACCCATAATCTCAACGCACTGCTACTGAGGAGTTTGGGTTGTATACGTAGCCAGGTTTGCACCTTGCTGAAAGCCTTCTGCCAAACTGGCGGTTGGAGCACGGCGGTCGCAGTAATCTGTTGCCGATTGCCATCTCCAATCTCCAGGCGCTCCATATTCACGAGCATGCGTGGAATCAGGTAAACTTGGCGTGTTTCCTGTGCCGATTCCAGTGCTTGCCCATACCGTTGCAGTGCCTCTTCAACATTGCCCATCGTGGACGCCACCATGGCTGCGATTTCACAGGCTATCGGCAAAAGGTGCTCCGCTTCCTTATTCTGTGAACAGATGGACACAGCCTCTTGAACAGTCTGCGCTGCTTTGTCTAACTCTTTCGCATGGAGCGCGGTCCGCGCTAACAGGACCATGTGTTGTGCAAGTAGCGTAAGGCTCTCAGACTGGCGACAAAGTGGCAAGGTCTCGGAGAGCAAGCTGTATGCCCGCTCACTCATGTTGCGGGACAAAAGAAACGGGGTGAGGGCATGCGAAGCACGCAGGACTTCGGACATGTAGCCTCTGTCTTGCGCGATGTTCAGAGCATACTGTATGTTGTCCCATTCGGCGTCCAGAGCGATGTAGTTCGCCTCATTGGCTTCCGAGTAGTCGGCATACCACTTCGCCATTCTTCGCCAGGCAGTTTGGTCACTCAAGCGTAAACGCGCAAACTCAGAGATGGATTGATGCAACATGAACCTGTCGCCAGGCTTTGTTTCGAGTAGTCCAAACGCAACCAGCTCATCGATAGCTTCAATCGAACAGTCACAAACAGTTTGGGCTGCCTCTGCAGAGAACGAGTGCGGCTTAGGTAAAAACACACCCAAGTCCGTTAAGGCTCTTTTGGCTTCCTCTGACAACACTTGCTCGGTCGCCGCGATTTGTGCAAAAACCGAGAGTTGCCCACTTGTGCCACCGATGCCATCATTGGGGCCCACGGGCACGCTCAACCGCAGGCGTTCAGATGGATCTTGAAGCGCTTGAAGCAATGATTGGAAACGTCGCTCCATCCCGCTGTGCATCGCCTGAGATAGCAATCTGCCCGTGAGCAAGAGTGCGAGCGGCAATCCGCCGCTTGCTTTAGCCAACGACTCGAGTGATATCCCGAAACCCGATAAGGAGCCTTCATCGACGTAGCTACTGAGCAGCGTGATGGATTCGTCAAGCGTTAATTCCTCAACCCTGAAAGGGCCATCCTCGTCCGCAAGAGCAACGGCAACATCCAATAAGCGTGTCGTAATCACATGATGACAGTTGATACCACCGACCCGTAGCAGCATAGCTGTGTCGATGTCCCATGCATCGTCGATGATGATGAGTAATGATTTCAAGCCAATTCGTTCATGAACCCTGCGCGCCAGGACATCCGGTGGTGCAGAACTGATCACATCCATAGGCACCCCGAGCTCACGGCCCCATAGCTTGAGCGTGGACAAGGGATCGGGCGTTATGCCCAGGTTTGCCCAAAGAACGCCATCACTGTAGTGGCGTTGCACATCGGGATCGTAAGCGAGTGCTATCGCTATTGACGTCTTACCTACACCCGGTATGCCAAGTAGGACTGTCTTCCGCCCAATCGTGAGCCCTTGTTTCAAGATGTCGAGAAGGTGATCACGCCCGACCAATCGGTCTTTCATCGGTAACGGCACTTGGAAGATGGGTCTTGTCTCGGCTAGAACAGTAGAGGATTCACTCGCCTTGGCCTGAGCGCTTCTCAGGCGGAGTTCCTTCGCGTTGAGAATGGATGCCAATGCATCGAGCGCCGCGTTTAAGCGGCGGTAATACTCCGTCCGCTCCACATTGATAAGTCCTGCCACGGCAGTCGCCGAGCGGCGCGCGAGATATCGCTCGATCAGAAGGGTGTAATAGGTCCGCTCTTCTCCGGAAGCCAGTTGATAGGTTTGCTGCAACTCCTGCAGTGCCATTTCCAACTCACTTTGCAGAAAGAGACCGAGTTGTGCAGAAGTAGCTGATGACCCGTGTTGTACCTTGTCACGCACCATCTCCAGGCCCGCCAACTCGCTCTCGCCCAATTCACTGACCACATGCCATGCTTCCAGCGCCGAACGAAGGTTCCTTCGGTTAACAACCACTGTTGAGTGCATTACTCACCTACTCTCTCCAATACAACACAACCTTCACCATTTTGTACCCCTGGGCATAATCATGTATGCTATTTACTTGATCCCTCATGATTGTTGATCGCCGTCTACTTCTGTAGGTCTATGGAAACACCAGCAGCCTTGACGTAGCTCTCTAGGAATAGCATCTCATTGCGCGTCTCTGGGCTTACTGCATTGCCACTCTCGACGTGTTCAATGATTTGCGCGAGTCGGTCATGTGCATGAGTGGAGTGATCCCAGCATTCACGTGATGTGTGTGCCAGGTAGTGTGCGCGAGATCGAACAAAACTGCCAGACGAGCGCGCGGCAAGCGATGCGACAAAATTGAACGAGTAAGGGCGGCAGTCATCCAATAACTTTGATACGAGCGCCACCTGATTCGTCTGTGGGAGTTGGTCAAACGTACGTGTCACAAGCCCTGTGAATTCCTCGTCTTCTAGCCTATCCTTGACTATTGCGCACAATTGAGCGATAGACGCGTGTACATTCACGTGAGCACTATGATTAAGCCGCGTGAGGGCACGGCATAGTTGTTGGGCAATCTGCAACTCCCCAGTGCGGGTGGACTGTAATCGTTGTTGGTGCTTCTCAGCAAGCACATGCTTGACGATTGGATGGCTGCGCAACTGCTCACGTAGCTCTACGATGTCAAGGCGATCCTCAACTGAGTCTGGTTCGTATTGCGACAGGTCATAGGCGAAAGATCCGAAAAGCCTGCTTTGGGAGTACGCAGCTTCAGGGACCTTCATCGCGAATTGAGCTAAGGCAATGAACATGGCAATTGATGTGACAACCTTGTGGACATCGCCGATTGACGATAAGAAATGATCGAGACTCTCAGCATCGAGTGTTGATAACGCTAATACGTCGAGTGACCTGATAATGTTCGATCGGGATAGTCTATGTGGACTTGGTCGGTCAAGTGTTGGAACAGTCGCGCCGTTGGCGAACTCATTATGCACCTGACCTTCCTTTGGCAGTGTCTTGATCTTCTTTCCAGACCGCGCTGAACC
This sequence comes from Chloroflexota bacterium, assembly GCA_023488685.1. Lineage (GTDB taxonomy): Bacteria > Chloroflexota > Anaerolineae > J036 > Brachytrichaceae > CAIXPS01. The sequence continues at coordinate 31,920 of JAMDDR010000456.1, forward strand.
GAACGATATGCTAAAAGTTATTGCCATCCCCTGCGCCACATAACGCTGCATCGTGCGAGGCGACCTAACAGTTAGCAAGTCCTCCATTAATTTGTTGACGGCAAAACGCTTGTTGCCCGTTATATAGCACCAGGTATCACAAATGGACTGAGCATCTTGCATTTTGGAATCAACGATTTGCCCAGCGGACAAGTGCTCTTTAATGTATGTGTAGTAATAGGCCAATACGGCCTGTAGCTTATGCGCCTGGGTGGAGGTTTTAATCTTGCGTGGGTCAAGATTGTTGATAGTTTGACGGATTCTCGGCTCCAACCATTCCTCTGTAACGGTTTCGGCGAGAGTTTTGCCTGGAGCAGCTTGGCATGGCAATTCCGGGTAAATTGCACACAACTCTTCACTAACGATGAGATCGCTATTTGCGTCGGCCGTGTTGTGCCCGCGTTCAGCGTTTCGGTAACTCAGTAGCTGCCCATGCAAATCCGACAGTAATGCGAGTTTGTGACGCTCAGTTGAATCTCGTGGCAGACTAGTCATGCACCCACCCCATTATGCCGTCGCGGCCCCCGACCGCGTAAACACATTACAGCAAGACCAAACCAATGTGGCCTCAATCATAACGCGTTTGCAGAGTATCAGATGAATTGGCGTCATTGCACAGGTCATTTATCGCGACATTTTGCCATGTTGGCGCGATAAATGACGCGCCAACCTACACATCAACCTAGCTGACGCGCAAAATCTCAGCCATGAAGTGGGGAGGCATTCAACAGGATGAGTATGAGTTGGTCTGGCTCTCCGTTGCGGAGTTCCGTCTGTGAACTCGCCGCATTGGTTATATGAACATATGACTCTAGCGGGAGATCTATTACATCAATTCCGTATCGATAAGGGGTACGGCCGCTCGCGAGCAGCTTTTGTGGCCCGCTTTGGCATCAGGTGGGGTGAACACACCCAACGTTTTTTGGAAGTGGGTCGGACGTTAATGCGGGAGGACGCACATCTGACACATTTGGTGGAGACTGGTCTGGTGAAAGATGGCAGCCATCTCTACCGTCAGTTTCGGAGCGCGATCGAACATGACCAATGTCAGAAGTACAGTAAGACTAACCTCACCGCCAGAGATCTTCCCGCTGTACTTCCGCCCATTCCGGTACGAAGTGATGGCGAAGGCGAAGAAGAGAGGCTGGTCAGAGAAGTCTTCGAAGCGTTTCAAATCGATGGCCTTTTCGACCTGATAAACGTTGAGCCACCATGCCCTGTGGCGGGCATTAACACTTCGGAAGGCTTAATAAACTCTCACCCGAATCAACCTCAAGCAGATCTGAACTGTCCCCAATTTAGTGACGGGGTACGCATCACATCACTACAGCAACTTTATGCGGGAGGCCAAGTCCGGCCACGCTTAAATAGCCCAAGTCGATAAACCTGACAACCCCTTCCTGTTTCCTCGCCGGGCTCACATCCGCCTTGGGCAACTGATCCAACAGCGGGAAGCTGGGTACCAGGAGTGGTTGGCCCAGCTTCCCCGGAGAAGACACTCACCGCAGTTTTAGGCTGCAACTTTCTGCTTCTTCTTAAACTGCATCTGGTCCATCGGTGAGTGGCGGCTATAGACCTCGGCCACATTTTGCTGCGTCAGCTTGAGGTACCTTTGCGTCACGGAGATTTCCGTGTGCCCGAGGAGGGTCTTTAGCGTCATCAAATCCCCACCGGATACGAGGAATTTAACGGCAAACGTATGTCGAAAAAGGTGACAATGGAGCCTCTCGATCCCGGTACGTTTACCCACCCGTGTGATCATCTGGGCCAGGCCCGAGTAGGTTATGGGTGCGCCCTCATTGGAGAGGAACAGCGTCTTTTCCTCCGTCTGGGGGCGCCAGAAGGTGAGGTATTTTAGAAGGACTTTACGGGTGTTCATCCCGAAATTCACCCGCCGTTCCTTATTCCCCTTGCCCACCACTTTGATAAAGTTGTGCTCCAGATTCGTGTTCTCCACCGTTAATGTGCATAACTCCGAAGCCCGAATGCCAGTGTCTAACAGTAACCAGCACATGGTATAGGTCCTTGCTCCCAGCGCACAGTTTTGATTGATGGAGGTAAAGATCTTTTCAATCTCCTCCTCCGATAAGACCTCAATCAAAGTCTCGGGCAGCTTGGGGCGCCTGAGCTTGGTGAGCACATTCATCGGGATGAAGTTCTCTTCGGCCAGCCACGAGGAGAAAGCCTTCAAGGCCCGCACGTGTCCGTGGATGGTGGCCGCCGACAGACCGCCGCCTTGGAGCGGGTGGGTGGTGTGACCCTCGTAGCGCGTCTCCCTGGCCTGGAGGTGGGCTACAAAGGCTCTGGCGTTGGCCAGTGTCAGATCTTTGAGTGTGGCCTTCGGACCCAGGAAGGCGGCAACAGCCCGCAATCGCCTGCGGTACCAACTGGTGGTGAACGGACTCTTCCCTTCTGTCTGCTTGGTAGCCACGAAGAGATCGATTAAGCCTTCAAACGTCGTATCCATCTTCTTCTTCCTCAACACCGATATTGCGTTCATCGTAGTGCCTCCTATTGGGCTTGGCTGGTAATTACCAGGTAAATGGGGTGGTAGAGGAAGAAGAGTCCCCTTGACACGTGTCGAAAAGTCCCCTTCTCGGAAAACGCAAAAACGATACAGGGACTCCGAGTCCCTGTATCGTTTTTGCCTGTTTTTGAGCCGTGCAGGAATCGAACCTGCGACACAGGGATTAAAAGTCCCCTGCTCTACTAGGTTCGAAAAGGGTCCCAAAAAGGCCGACGGTGACACAGGGACTCGGGTCATTTCCGCCCTGGCATCTGGTGCGCGTCGGCGTCATCGAGTGCGTCAACGTTCGGGACAGTTTGCGTCTTGTCGCGGCCGGTGACGTGCTCACCTTCACAGCGACCGAATCGGGGTGCAGAATCACAGGCATGTGGTAGGCGAGTGGACCACGTCGCGCAACTCGGCCCAGACCACCGCGCTACGCGGCGGTGCGCCAAGTGGCGGAGCCAATCGGCACGACCTACCCACCATCCAGTTCAATGGCCCAGAAGCGAGGCGTTTGCGTGATGAGAGATACTAGCGGCGGGGGCGCAGGCTCACGACCGCGCCTCGGCCAGGCGCGTCACTGCCCGACGCAACCAGCGAACCCACGTCGCGGACCGGGCAGACATAGGGGCCATCGCCGGGGACCTGTTACACCAATAGCGCGTAAAACGGGGTCACGGCCATTCGAGGGCATCGTTTGTCATCCACTTCAGCATCCGGTGGGGTGAACGCACCCAGCGATTTCTCGAAGTCGGCCAGCCGCTTATGCTGGAGGACGTCCACTTGGTTGAGATCGGACTGTTGAGGCAGAACAGCCCACTTCATCTTTCATCTCTCCCTCCCGGGCAGGAAGTAAAGATGAAACAGTGCAAGAGATGATGGTCCGGGAAGTGTTCGAAGCCCATCAACTCGACTGTCTTTTCGACCCGCCCAGCGCCGGGTATCGTGCACGGTGATGGATGATGGATGTGGGACCCCTACGTCCGGGAAACACCACTGGTCTCAGAACCCGAATCGGTTGACGACACAAGGCGAGTAGCGGGACGCGGACGGATCAACCCACCCTGCCAGGCACAGGAACCGCTCGTTTCTTTTTGATGTCCATGCGATCCATCGGGCTGAACTGGCTGTAGCGGGCGGTGAGGTGCCCCTCGGTGAGGTGCAGGTACCGCTGGGTGACCTCGATGGAGGTATGGCCCAGCAGCATCTTCAGGCTCATCAGGTCGCCCCCGTTCATGAGGAACTTCACGGCGAACGTGTGACGGCACAGGTGAGGATGCAGGCGCTGCACGCCGACCCGCGTGCCCAGCTTCTTCATCCCGTGGATGAGGTTGTTGTACGAGAGCGGCCCACCCGCCAAGTCGAGGAAAACCCGGTCCGATTCACTGACCGGCCGCCACGCACTCACGTGGCGGAGCAGGGCCTTCTTGGTATTCGCCCCGAAGGGGACAATGCGCTCCTTGTTCCCCTTGCCGGTGACTTTGATCTTGCCATCCACCAAGTCCAGGTTATGCGTAGTCAGGGTGCAGAGCTCCGAGGCGCGGATGCCCGTGTCCAGCAGGAGCATCAGGATCGTGTAAAGACGGTTACCCAGGTAGGTATTGGGGTTGAGTCCGTTAAAGAGCGCCTGGATCTCGGACTCGCTCAGAACCTCGATCAGGGTCTCCGGCAGCTTGGGACGCTTGAGCTTCGCGAGGGCATCCTCCCGGGTGAAGCCTTCCTCGTGAAGCCAGGCGGAGAAGGTCTTGAGGGTCCGCACGTAGCCGTGGATTGAGGCGGGGCTCAGGCCTCCCACCTTCGGCGGCGAGAGGGGGTGGCGCTCGTAGCGCACCGCCATCTGCTGCAGGTGCGCCACGAAGGCCCGGGCGTTGGCCAGGGTGAAGTCCTTGACCGTGCTGCCCGGGAGGTAGCCCGAGAAGCGGCCGAGCATGCGCCGATACCACAGGATAGTGTTCACGCTCCTCCCCTCGGTCTGTTTCGTGGCCACAAACAGGTTGATTAGGACGTCCAGTTTCGTTTCCACACGCTCCCTCGCCAGAACGGATGATGACTTCATGCTACTCGCTCCCTTTAAAGTCGGCGGGTAATTACCCGGTAACCGAGGCGGTAGACTGGGGAAAAAGTCTCTTGGACTGGCGCGCGCGAGTCACTTGGTCGGAAAACGAAAGAAGGCCAGAAAAACAGGCATTTTTCTGGCCTCGATGAGCCGCCAGGGACTCGAACCCCGAACCAATTGATTAAGAGTCAACTGCTCTGCCAATTGAGCTAGCGGCCCGTAAAACCCGATCCATGCCCGTTGACTCTGACTCTCTTTTCAAGTCAACTGCACTTCCAACGGAGAGTGATTATAGCCAAGTTTGTGGCAGGGTCAAGCAATTGATGCTATGAGCAGCAATTCCAAATATGGAAAAGCGCATCAATCCGGGGCCGGTTCCAGGTGAGTGAGCATGAAAGTGAGCAGGTCATCCCAAGTGGCGAAGCACAGATAGCGCGTCAAGGCGCGGAGGTCATCGAAGAAGGTTTTGCGCGTCGCGAGGCGCAGACGCAGTTGCTGATAGGCGGAATCGGAGAGTTGCAGGACGGTGTGCATCAGGAAGGCCAGCAGCATCAGGACAACCAGCACGCTGGACAAGT
>JAMDDR010000565.1 GCA_023488685.1 Chloroflexota bacterium
CCGGTTTCACCAGCGCACTGATTTGTACCTTTTCGATTTTGCCCGGCAGACCGAAAATCTTTTGCGCGTTGGCGAGGTCCACAAAGATTTGGTTTTCCTCAAAGCCGCCCGTCGTCGCAATCCCAAGAATAATGAACTCGTACGGATGATCGCTGTACGTGACGCGCAGCGTATCGCCCACGCGCACTTCCCACTGCCTGGCAAGTGATGTGCCAAGGATCGCTCCACGCGCTGCATTCGTTTGGTCAATCCACGCGCCGTCCACCTTCCACCATGGCGCAATCGATTGGATGCCCGTCGCGAAGATTTTGCTTTCGGGCGTGACCTCGCGCACCTGTCCGCCCGGCAACGCGATGGTCCGTTTCGTCGTCGGAATCGGAATTTCCTTCTCAAACCACGCGCCAACCAAAAGCACCTTCTGCCCATTCACGTCCACTGCGCCCGACAAGGACGGCGCGAAACCGACGATGTTGTTGCGCCAGAAAATGGTCTTGAGTTTTGGCAAATCGCTCTCGTTCAGATACGCACCATCGCTCGCGCTGGTGTAGCGCATCCCGGCAATTTCAACCGTCAAGGCGCGCTGCTTGGGCTGCGCGATGATATTCGCGCCAAAGGTGCGCAGCTCTTTCGCCATTTTGTCCGTGATATCGAGCGAAATCGCCAGGAGCGCACTCGCGAGCGCGGCGCCCAACGCGACGGCGAGGACTGCCAGTATGAGGTGTCCCTTGCGCCGCTCGAGCGATCGCCACAAGAGTTGGATCAGCATTTACTGCTCCTTAAAGCGTCCTTCGTTCGCCGCTAGATCGCTGACAGCGATGACCACATCCTGACCTTGAACGCTCGACGCCAGCGGTATGGGATTGCAGCCGCCCGGTTCGCCAATCGTGTCGAGGTTGATGGGCGCATCGCAGTTGCGGCAGATCACTTGATCACCCTCGCGCCGATATCCCTTGGGCGGACAAATTCCGCATGCGTCGAGCGCGACGGCGATGCTGTCATCGCTGCGGCGGATCAGGAAAAAGCGAATGCCGATGCCGTTGTGCCGATAGATGTACTTGTGCATCTGCCCGTCGTTCACATCAGCGACAGGAACGTGAAGCATGCCCTCGTGCGCTTCCATTTCGATCATCGGCAATTCCGTATCGCGTGCAGCAACGGTGGTCAGCGATGAGCCGAGCAGCCCGGTGATGAACAACGCTGAGAGCGAGGCGGCAGTCGCCCAACGCCGTGAGCGCAGTGCCATCGACATCCGCTTACGCCGCTCGGGTCCCGACTCGCTTTCCATGGGCATTGGGAGGGAGGGGCGCCAGGCGTCCCACAGGATCAGCAGTGCGGGGAGCGCGATGAGCAACATCAGAATCACGAGCGAGGTGGTTTCGCGCGTGAGGAAGCCGATTACGCTCAACAGTTCAGGCGTGCTTGGCAGCAGTCCTATTTCGAGGAATTCGTGGACCCCGTTGGCGACGAGCTTGGCGACGAGGATCAGCAGCACAAGGCTGGTCACGGAGAAGAAGCGTTTGAGGTTCACACGTAGTGCGCCCTTGGCGAGCAGCGTGCCGAACAGCACGGCGAGCGCCAGGCCCGCCGTGCCCCCGATCAGGTTGTTCAAGGGGTTTGCGCCGATGGTGGCAGAGAGCGCAGTGAGGAACAGAATGGCCTCGATGCCTTCACGGAAAACGGTCACGAAGGTGAATGCCGCGAGTCCCCAGCCCGCGCGTCGTGAGGACGGGCCACCGCTCGCACTCAGCACGCGCCCCATTTTTTCTTCGAATTCAGTACGGAGCGTTCGACCGGTGCGCCACATCCAGACGATCATGGTCGTGACGAACGCGGCGGCGACGAGCATGATCGTCCCTTCGTAGATTTCGTTGTCGGGACTGATGCCCAGCCATTGGAAAAGGACCGCGCCCGCGACGCTTGCCAACACCGCCGCGCCTAGTCCGAGCCAGACGTAGCGGCGCAATTCATTGCGGCCGGTGCGTGCGAGATAGGCGAACACAATCCCGACGACGAGCGCCGCTTCCAATCCTTCGCGCAGCATGATGACGAGTGCTTCCAGCATGGTTGATCTTCTCCCTTGCTTTGTCCTTAGCGGTATTGTGGTAAATGTGCACGAGTCGTAAGCTGTTCAGGCCAGCCTGTGGTACTCCCAAGGTACGCATCCCTGCAATGCATGCGCACGATCCGCGCGCGAGAATCGTCTGGGAGCACACTGTCAACACGGCACAAAAGTGGCCCCGTGCTGTGTTGGATTATTAGTATATACTAACTTAATGGGACATGGTACACTCCATGTGGAGAGTTGTCAAGGCTAGCAGCCTGTCAGAGAAAGGGTAGAAGAATTCGGTAGTGGGTCAGCGTTGTTAGATGCTTCGCTCAGGATTGGACACTCACACGCGCTGTTCTCTTCTGCTGGGTCAACAGGTAAGCCAATACAGGTAGTGCGATGACGAGCATCACCACACTGATGATCTGTGCCTGGTTCAGCCCGAGCGCCACGATTTGGTACGAACTCCAGATCGAGATGACGAACCGTCCCGCCGAATACAGCGACAGGTAGATCAGCGCCAGCACGCCGTCAGGCAGGCTGCGCCTGCGCAGCCGCCACAGCAGCGCAAATATGGCGAGGTTCATGATGATCTCGAATAGCGGTGTGGGGGTGTAGTACACGCCCAACTGCGGCACCATGGCGTTCGGGCTCACGTAGGCGAACCCGAGCGGCCCGGTGGTGGGCTTGCCCATGGCATCGCCGGTGATCAGGCACGCCACACGCCCCACCGCCTGACCCAGCACCAGGCCGGGTGCCAGTGCGTCGAGGAGAAGCAGCAGTCGCCACTTGCGCCGCCACGCGAGAATAGCGGCTGCTACTAATCCGCCAATCACGCCGCCCCAAATGGCCAGCCCGCCTTCCCAAATGAACAGGGCCCGGATGGGGGCGGCCGCGTACTCGTCCGGCCAGTGGTCGATGACGTGGAAAATGCGCGCACCGACGAGACCGGCGATCACGACCGCGAACGCGCCGTTATAGATCTCGTCCTTGCTGAAGCCCTTTCGCGCTGCCTCGCGCGCCCCCAGCCACAGGCCAACGGCAATGGCGGCCATGACGATCAGGCCGTACCAGCGCAAGGCGAAGTGACCGATGCTCAGGATAATAGGGTCGATTGGAACAGTAACCATGGATGGGTTGTCCTCGTTCCGCCTGCCGCTGCCACATGACAGCGGCAGGCGGAACAGGTCCGCAGGGTGATCTCCTCACTTAATGGTGGTGATGCTCATGTTCGGAATGCGAGCTGTCTGGTTTGGCGGCATACTTCTCGGGATTCTTGTCAAACGTCTTCTTGCAACCAGGTGAGCAGAAGTAATAGGTCTGCCCCTTGTACTCGGACTTCCCTGCCGCCGTCTTTGGGTCAACGTCCATCCCGCAAACTGGGTCTTTTACCATACAAATGATCTCCTTCTTGCTATTGGACTACGCAAATGAAGCCGCTCTACGCTGAAGGTCCTGTACCGCTGCGTTTGCCGCGCTAAGAGTACTGTGCCGGTATGCTCCAGACCAGTGCAATCTTGCTTGGCACGGTGTAGGCATTATTGCCTACGGGTTTGGATGAACCCTTAACCAGACCGTTGGCGTGAACGTGCCAGCCAAAGGCCAATCAGCCCACTCAGTACCCCAGCGGCCATCATCACGGCGATCTGTCCGGCGGCCCTGTAGGGGGTTAATTGCATGAGTTCGGCCGTGGGCTCCAGGGACTCGGGTTGGCTGGCTGTGCCAGCAATGGTAGACACGGTCAGTTCAGCGCCAAGCGTTTCTCCTTCCTCGCTCACAGCGCGTACCTGGTATACGTCCGCCGGGACACTCGCCGGCACCGTATAGCCTTGCTCAAATGTTTCCTGTGTGACGTTCACCGTGCCTAAAGTTGTCCTGAATTGCGGGCCTTCCAGTGAGATCGTGAACGTCTCGCCCGGCTCGACGCCGCTTGCTCTAAGCATGACGGTCCCGCCAGGCGTAATCTCTGCCGGCGAGACCGTCAACTCCGATTTGCCGTGCGCCAGTGCCGGCATGACTCCAGGCCCCAAGGCCAGGAGCGCAAGCAGCAGCGCGCCGGTACCACGTTGAATGAGTTTCTTCCTGAACATAGCAAAATCACTCCATTTACGGCTACTGTATCAAGTGCACTGCTGGCCGGCTCAACCAGGCGTATCCGCCCAGGATAATCAGCGCCATCAGGATGATCATGCCTACCGCAATAACCCACTTGCGTCGACGCGGCGAAAGCCACGGGCTACGGTCCACGAACGGCACCGCCGCGAGCAGGATGAAGAGCGTTGCACCGCCGATGAGCAGACCCGTAATGCCTAACAAGTCTTCGAGTGGATAGATCGGCAGGAACATCCATGGCGGTTTAGTGACTTCGGCACCGGCTATGCCGGCCTTGCCTAACGGTGCAGGGAAGAACAGGCTCAGGATGATGATAAATGAGAAGAGCAGCAACCCATAGCCCACCATCTTCTGCAAGTGCACAGTAAAGCGAGACGTGACGGACTCACCACTCGTAGCGCTTGTTGGGCCCGAGGTGGCATCGGCGGTCGCTTTCCGTGAGATGCCGAGCTGTTTGATGAGGTAAAAATGGACAGCCATCAACACGACAAATAAGGCCGGTAACAGTGTGACATGGCCGACGTAGAGCCGGGTGAGAATGGGGACCGTGCGTGAAAATTCACCGGTGAACCACACGCCTAACGAACCAAGGATCTCTCCAATCTCCTGGTTATGGCCAAGTGCTTCAACGCCCTCCTGGTCCCACTTCAACACGCTGCCGGTAAACACAAACCCCAGTGTGACAGCCAGCAACCCCAATCCAGCCAGCCAGTTGATTTCGCGCGGCCGTTTGTAGCTGGCGGTGAAAAACACGCGCAGCATGTGTATGAGGACCAATAGGGTGACCAGATTGGCGGCCCAATAGTGGATGCTGCGGATGATGTCCCCGAAGGGGACCTGCGTCATGATGTAGATGACGCTGTTATGGGCGCTGGACGGATGGGGATGGTAAAACTGGGCCAATAAGACCCCGGATGCGATGAGGATGACAAAACCAAACAGCGAAATCCCGCCCAGGATGTACGGGAGCGAATTCGCATGCTCAGGTACAGAATATGCCAACCCCGAAAGAGCTAAGCGCTCATTGAGAGTGCCAGAGAGCTTGTGCTGAAAGCTTTCCTGCGGAGTGGCCGGTTGCGTAACGGCTGTACGTGCCATGCCTTCTCCTATCCTAGGTAAAGTGTGATTTACCAAGAACTTTCCTGCCTGTATCGACCCTAACCGTGACCGCATTCGACGGCAATGGCGCCGGCTCGCCATTCGGAAACTCGGCAATCAGGTTGTCGTTCTGGTCATAAACCTCGAGAGCAAATCGATCGAGGCCCCGTGGCGCGGGCCCGGTGATCCAGTCACCGTTCAACTGGAACTGTGAACCGTGGCAGGGGCACGCGAAACGCTTTCCAAGGTCATCCCACTTGTAGATGCAGCCCAGGTGTGTGCACACCTTGTAATGTGCGATGATGCCCTGGTCAGTCGTTACCATCCAGAACTTGCCCTCGTTGTGTGCCACGGGAGCCGCGTTTACCGCCGGAAAATCTGCCGCGTTAATCTTGATCTTCCCGCCGAAATGCCCCTCGCGAAAGCGCGGCAGGGCGAACAGCACACTGACACCTACTGTTTCAGCTAGAAAGAGCGCCATGGATGCGCCCCACACGTAGTAAAGAAATTCGCGCCGGGACATGCCTGTGGGCGGAGTCGTCGATGCAGGCGTTGACTTCTCAGCGGGTCGTATTGCAGCGGGAGATGACATTGTCGTCTCTGCCATGCTGCTCCTCGAAATCCATGGGATTTCACACCTAAAATATGAACTGGAACAACGGATCGAATTAAGTCAAGTGCCGATGCCCAGCTCAACCGCTAGATTTGCCGGTTTGCTCCAACGTATCGACGTGATGCAGGGTAACATGCTACGCGTCAGGAGACCAGCGCTATATTGCTCAGACGGGGTAAGCAATTCTGCTCGCCTGTGTTGCCCAAATAGCGGGCTATGGCTGTGGCGGTAGGTCCCTGTGAGTTTTATTCAGGGTGCACTGAATTGTCGTCCGTGCTGTTAGCCATGGGAGGCTCATCGCCTGACCTCGCGCTAGGTGCCGTGCGTTTCAGCCTGGAGCGGTGGACGATGGGCGAACAGATGGACCGGGCGGTGTCGTTACTGGCTGAACAAGTAAGTGCTTTGATAAGTGCTTTGAGAGGAAGAAGGTGAGAGAGATGAACAAATCAACCTGGGCAATCGTGATTGTGGTCGTGCTCGTGTTACTCGCCATCGTCGCCGGTGTGTTCGCCATCAGCGCTTTAGTGCCCGGCTCCCGCCTCAACGGGTGGGGAATGATGAGGCCATGGATGATGGGCGGATTTGGATCCCCGTTCGTGGGCGGGCTTGTGATGCTACTGTTTGGGGTTCTCATCATTGGCGGTATCGTCTGGCTGATCCAAGCCGCCGCGCACGGTTTCGGGCAACCAGGCAGCGGTGCGCCTCCGAGTGAGTTGCCGCTCGACATCCTCAAACGCCGCTACGCCAAAGGGGAGATTACCAAAGAACAATTCGAGCAGATGAAACGCGATCTCGGTCTGTAAGGCCGGCTCAATGGCATGAAGCGAACGTAACACACACGCATGAGGGCCAGGGAGCGTTGCTCGCCGGCCCTCACTCACACCCTCACCGGCACACGCCGGTGTGCCATACCCACCCTCATGCGCCCGACATATACCACCGCCACGGCCACTCGCAGGCCACCGTGCAGACCGCCTAACCGCAGGCGGCCTACCGCCCGCCCTCGCTCATCTCAATGAAGTTGCCGTGCCAGGTGTGCACGAACACCTGGCTCGTGTAGCCATTCACGCTCAGCATGCCGGCGACCTTGCCGTCGCGCAGGATGTCAATGGTGTAGTACCCGTAGAACGTTTCTGCATCCTCCGCCGTCTTTGCGCCGGGCAGGTTCTCGTCCAGGTAAGCCTGGGCTGCTTTGATCGCTTCTGTGGCGCTCACTGGCATTGCGGTGGTCGCCTCACGCGCCGTGCTGCCCATCATTCCCATCATGCCGTTCATATGCCCATATTTGGCATTCCACATCATGTTGGGGCCAGGTTCGGGGTAGACGGCCTGCGTTACTGGGTCCACCAGTACTTCGAGCGCGCCTGCGCCTGTGCTCTGCTCGATGATGCGCCCGTAGGCATGGTTGTCGAAGACCATCACCTCAGCCAGCACCAGGTCCTTATTGCCCAGCTCGGTAAGATAGCCGTTCACTGCGGTAGTTGCGTGATCAATGGAGAGCGGTTTGATACCGAGGAGGGCACTGGAGCCGAAGCCCATCATCATTCCCGGGCGATGAGGCATCGTTCCGGTCATCATAGTGCCGGACATCATTCCCATCATGGCACCCATGTCACCATGCATCGCACCGGTTCCATAAGGTAGCGTGCCGGTGTAGCCCATCATGCCACCGTTCATCATGCCGGTGCCGTTGGACATCATGCCGGTATTACCCATCATTTGCTTCATGGCGTCACTGCCCATCATGCCCGAGCCATTGGGTAGCGTCCTGGTGTAACCCATCATGCCGCCCATCCATCCACTGGCAGATTGGTTGTTACCATATCCACCCATCATGTTTGTCCAACCATTCGGGCCGCTCCCACGGGCGACGGCAGAAACCGCATTGTTGCCGATGAAGAGAACTAATCCTGCTGCGGCTATGACGGCTGCGATCACCAATATGCGACGAAATGTGCTGTTCATTGTTAACTCCTTATTGTTTTAAGTGAATCTTTTTGTGTTATGCCTCTACGTCGCGGCGCATCTGCTCGAACTGATCTTTCGTGATTTCGCCGCGCGCATAGCGTTGCTTAAGAATCTCTGTTGGCGAGTCGGGCACGTCAGCACGTTGCAGCGTGCCATTGGATGAGACGTTATGGATCGCTCTGGGGAAGAGCCAGCTCAACAGCCACACCGCCAGCCCGATGATGGCCACCCAGAAAATCACCATCAAGATTCCGCCGAAACCAAAGCCAAACCCCATCATGTCTGTTACTCCTTCGTGTGCTTCTCTGTCCGAAGCTCACTACGCTCTTTGTCTATCTGTGCAAGATCGTAACGGGCCGATGTAACGGGCGATTAATGCGTATGTGAAGATTTGATGAAGATCGGTCGCCTCGCCTCATATCGCCCGTAACGGTATCCGTAGCGGCAACATTCAAAAAGCAGCGCTATGCGATGCTGATTGATTTACGTCGCTGCATCGGCTGTGAATCGTGCACCTTCGTGTGCAAGGCGGAGAACAACATCGGGGTAGATCCATCTTGGCTGCGCTCGCGACGTACAAGGACGAAGAGCGCGGCGTCCTTCAGATGTACGATCGCTGCATTCGCCGGCTCAGGTTAGGAAATCTGCGCTCGTTCTGAAACGGCTGGTGGATGGGAAGCTTGCCACCACAGCAAGCCCACTTCGGCGAACAGCCCTAACGTCATCGCTGCGGGCGCTAATAAAAAGCCGGGCAACGTACCTTGGTAAATTCCTATCGCCAGCACACTGCTCAACACCAGGAGATTTACTCCCATTGCCGTGCACACCGCAACGGTGTGCTGCCGACGAATCAAAAGTCCTTGGTAGAAAGCCTGTGTGGCCGTCAGAAAAGGCAGTGGGATAAGTAGTTGCCCGGCTGATTCAATCGAGACTACGAGTCCGAGCGGCACTCCCAAAACGCCGAGCAAAAGAAGCTGGAGCAATGGCGTGAAGGAGAGTAAAGCCAAAGACCCACTGGCTATCCCACCCAGGCTCAACGCCAAACGGCGGGTCCCTCTCAGAGTGGGGACGTTCCTTGCCAGCGAGATAGTCGTCTGTTGTAACATTTGCAAGGGGGTGGTAAATAGCCAGAGCAAACTCAAGACGACGGGCCAGGCAGCCAGAGACTGTTCGGGCGCAACGGCCCGCCCAATGCCTGCGTTAATCAGTGGCCAGGAGAGCACCGTCAATACCGCGGTCAGTGCCAAGGGCCGGTAGAAATGCACCAGGCGAGAGGTCGTAAGAGGCTGGGGATCACTATTGCTTTCAGCGAGTTTGTTCCTGAGCAGCCACAGCCAGCCGGTCACGAGCACGGCTTCGATTAATGCGCCGATCATCAGGGCGGACGCTCCGATCACCACTCCTGGCCAATTGGTCAGAGATAGTGCCAAGAAAGCGGCAACCAGAATGGTCGCAAGTCGCCCGACCGTACTATAGCCTACAGATCGCGTCGCTCCCTGACGGATTAGGACGCCTTGATGGAGACGCCGCCAGGCAACTACCAGCGGCCAGGGCAACATGACCTTGAGTGCGAGCAGAGCTTGCAAGGCAATGGGCGACGGGGCATCCAGGACTTGGACAAAGAACACCTGGCCCAAGGGTGTGAAAACCAGCAGGGCTCCCACGCCCGCTAACGCTGCGCCCATCACAAAAGTGGACCGCATCAGTAGCCGGAACGACGCCTGGTTCTGAGCCAGGGCGGCACCAGTCGCGAGCAGCATCTGTATAGGGCTCTCCAACAAGACGGCAATGCTCAGTGCCAGACCATAAGCCGCCAGGGACGCTTGGGCGTTGGGAGTGCGGGCGATGACAGCAGCTACCACTGGCTGTTGCAACGTCATCAGCAAGCCGCTCAGAGCCAGGGGCAAGTAAAAACGAACGAGAGCGGCGTAAGAGAGACGAGTCACGGCGAATCCCTATCGCATGAGACGATAAGATTCACCCAGGGGTACTCCCCAGCGGGCTCCAGCTTGCTCAGCCATGCGGCGAAAGAAGTCTTCCAGGTCGGGTTGCCTGCCCCACTGACTTTGGTGCGCTCGAATGGCAGTCACTTTGGCTGCAAAGGTCGCGCCGATGTCTACGCAACCATCAGGGACGTCACTCATGACAAGGTAGAGCGCACCGACCTGGTGAGGAGCAAAACCTGCCACGATTTGGTCGGGATAAAAGAGGGATCCGCCTGCGCAGAAAAAGGCAGCCTCAAAGGCGACTTGCCCCGTCGCCCGGTGGTCTGGGTGCAAGTAACAGACGTCATAGCGGGCAAGGCCGGCAAAGGGGTCGTGGGTAACAATGACGTCTGGCCTCTGTTGGCGGATCAACCTAGTCAACTCCCGGCGCAGGGGTAAGGCGGCGTAGGTGAGATCGCCATCGTCATAGCGCAAGAAGTTAACGTCGCTCACGCCCAGACACTCGGCTGCAGTTCGTTGCTCCGCCTCGCGCAAGTGGGTCAGTTGGTCAGAGGTCATAGTGGAATCATTGGTGCCCCGGTTCCCGCTGGTGCATAACACATACGATACGGCTATACCTTGAGAAACCAATCGCGCCACAGTTCCACCACACTGAATCTCGGCATCGTCAGGGTGAGCCACGATGACCATGACATGACGAGCAGACCAGAGCAAGTCAGTTGACATGATGCTTCTCCTGATCAGGGTCCAGACATTTGCAGGGGTCGTCGTGGGCTGTGGCGTTGGACTCCGTACCTGTCTCTTTCGTCTTGACAGTCAACTCATTCTGGAAACAGCGCAAGTCATTCCGCAAAGCAGCCAGTTCCGCCAGGCGGCAATCCACTTCTGCCAGCTTCTCTTGCACCAGGGCTAGCAAGTGCTCCTGGAGCGAATCGCACTGCCGGTGGTCGGCGTAATCCGCCAATTGTTTCACTTCGGCTAGGGAGAGTCCTAACCACTTGGCGCGTTGCACGAAGTGGAGTCGCGTCAAGTCTGCGTTGGAGTAGAGACGGTACCCTGCTCGGTTACGGGGTGGCTCTGGCAGCAATCCAATTTCCTCATAGTACCGAATGGTTTTGGGATTGAGTCCAACGGATTGAGCGAACTCACCGATGGTGAAAGCTAAGTGTGACATTTTTTTCGCTCCTTTGCAGTCCAGTTACACTATACGCCTTCCAGTAGCTGGAATGTCAAGGGGACAATAAGGGGTAGCCTTCCTGGTGAGATAGTCTGATGGTTGACGTCGCCCCTATCTTGACTTAATCGAGGTTACTCATGTCTATAGCAAACCGCCCGTAACTGTCTCTTGACCTTCCAGCTACTGGAAGCTGTAGACTGGAAACGGTGAGGTGATGAGGATGTTTCAGATCGGTGAATTGAGCGCCAAAACGGGTGTGTCGCCAAAAACGATCCGCTACTACGAGCAGATTGGCCTCCTGCTCCCAGCTAAGCGAGGCGGTAATGGCTACCGCATGTACGACGACACGGATGCCGAACGGTTGAACTTCATACGTAGAGCACGCGCCTTGGACTTCGCGTTGGACGAGATCACTGAGATCCTGGCCTTCCGTGATCGCGGCATACCACCGTGCAAGTATGTCATGAGCGTGATCCATGACCGCATCGACGCAATCCAAGAGCGTATTCGCAACCTGGAACAGTTAAGCGACGAATTGGCGGCCTTGTATGACGCTGGTCAGCGTCTGCCCGAAGATGCGCAGATGCGCACCTGCGTCTGCCACCTCATTCAAACTGAGACCAACTACCCATAACTGAGGACAACATGAGCAAGCAGCAACAGGTTGAGTTACGCATCGGTGGCATGACCTGCCCAGACTGCCGGCAGCACGTCGTTCACGCGCTTGAGAGTGTGCCCGGCGTTCACAAGGTTGATGTGCTGGGGTGGCAATCAGCCCGCGCCACGGTCACAGCCAGCGATAGCGTTGCTTCCAACGCCCTTGTAGCGGCGGTCGAGGCAGCCGGATACGCGGCGACTGTTCAAACGGCATATATGCCGCGACAACAGCCCTTGCCATCGGCAGAAGAAAAGCTAGTCCGCGCTGACAGCGACTTTGATTTGTTGGTCATCGGCGGTGGCTCCGGGGGCTTTGCCGCGGCCATTACGGCCAGTGACCTGGGCAGCCGGGTGGCTATGATCAACACAGGGACCATCGGCGGCACCTGCGTTAACGTGGGCTGCATCCCTAGCAAGACGCTGATTCGAGCTGCCGGCGCCTGGCACACCGCCAAGCATCATCCCTTTCGGGGAGCGAATACGGCGCAAGTCGAGCTGGACTGGCCCACGCTGCGCGCGCAGAAGGATGAACTGGTCGCTCACTTGCGCCAGAGCAAGTACGTGGACGTGCTGGCTGCCTACCCGGACATCACTTTTATCGAGGGACATGCCACCTTCCAGGCGGACGGGACCGTGTGTAGCGGCGAAAAGAGCTACAAAGCCAGCCGGTATGTAATCGCTACCGGTGCGCAGCCGCGCATGCTGCCACTGCCGGGCCTGGAAGACGCTCAGCCGCTGAACAGCACGACCCTGATGGACCTGGAGCAATTGCCGCGCTCGCTGATCGTGTTAGGCGGGCGTGCCGTCGCCTTGGAGTTGGGTCAAGCCATGGCCCGATTAGGGGTCGAGGTGCTCATCCTCCAGCGCAGTGTCCGCCTGATCCCCGATCACGAACCGGAGATCGGCCGCGCCATTCAGGACTACCTCGAACGCGAGGGCATCGGCGTCCTCACCGGAGCGCAGGCCACACAGCTCAGTCGCACAGGAGAAACGCGGGTTGTGCATGCTCGCGTGATGGGACAAATACGCCAGTTCCGGGCTGACCAGGTCCTGATGGCCCTGGGGCGACAACCCAACACACGCAGCCTGGGGCTGGAACGTGTCGGGGTACAGCTTGACAAAAGCGGCGCGATCATCGTCAACGAATACCTGCAAACCAGCAACCCGACCATTTACGCGACCGGAGACGTCACCAATAACCCAGAGTTTGTCTATGTGGCCGCTGCAGGCGGCGCCCTGGCCGCCCGCAACGCTTTGACGGATGCCCATCGGGCCCTCGACCTGTCGGCAATGCCGGCGGTTATCTTCACGGACCCACAGGTTGCCACGGTTGGGCTCACCGAAGCCCAAGCCCGGCGCCAGGGCCTCCAGACCAAAACCAGCACCATCAGCCTGGAGTACGTACCACGAGCCCAGGCTGCGCGTGACACTCGTGGCCTGGTCAAGCTGGTAGCAGAGGCAGCCACCGGCCGCCTGCTGGGCGCCCACATCCTGGCTGCCGAAGCCGGTGAAGTGGTTCAGACGGCGACACTAGCCGTGAAGTTCGGCTTGAGCATCGACGACTTGACTGGGGTGCTATTCCCTTACTTGACTCAGGTCGAGGGCTTGAAACTGGCCGCCCAGGCCTTCACCAAAGACGTTACAAGGCTCTCTTGCTGTGCAGTGTGATGGGCTGCCGCAAATGGCTACCGCAAATGACCACCGTGAATCGTTCACTTCGGGCAGCAGCTCGTATAGCGCAATCGGGATCAGTTCTGCGCAGGTCTCCGTGACCGCTTGGCCGGCAGGAGCCGGCCAGCAAATGAGTTCGCCAGCACCAAACTCACACTGACAGCCATCGCCAGCATGGCCCACACCGGATGGACCAGACCAATGATCGCTGCAAGCACACCAATGCCGTTGAAACTAAGCGCCAAACTCACATTGGTGACAGTCAGCCGGTAGCTGCGCCGGGCGAGCTCATGGGCCTCGACCAGCGCCCGGAGACGTTGGCCGACCAGCACGACGTCGGCTGCCTCAATGGCGATGTCGGTGCCGGCCGCGATGGCGATGCCAACATCGGCCTGCATGAGAGCAGGGGCATCATTGATACCGTCGCCGACCATCGCCACCCGAACGCCCTGCCGCTGGAGCCGCCGGATCTCCGCTGCCTTCTGGTCAGGCAGCACCTCGGCCATCACCCGCCCAATGTGAAGTGCGCGCGCGACCGCGTTTGCGGTTCGCTCGTTATCCCCGGTAGTCAATATCAAGTCCAAGCCCAAGCGGCGTAGCCCCTGAATGGCATCCTGGGCATCGGGCTTGAGCCGGTCGGCCAGGGCAAGCACCCCGATCGCATGTCCATCAACTGCTACCAGCACACCTGTCTGCCCCTGAGCTTGCACCCACTCCTGCAACGAACGCAGTCGAGCGGTGTTGACCCCGGCCTCTTCTAACAGGCGTGGCGTGCCGACTACTACCTGCTGCCCGTCAACAGCCGCAATCACACCTCGTCCGGGTCGGGACTCGAAGCTCGTTGGCTTGACCAGCATGAGCCCCTGAGCGTGAGCTGCGTTGACGATGGCCTGCGCCAGTGGGTGCTCAGAGGGTCCTTCGGCGCTAGCCGCTATCCGTAAGAGGCCTTGTGCATCACGGTCCAGCGCCAAGCTATCTACTAACCAGGGCCTCCCCTCCGTCAACGTCCCCGTCTTGTCGAACACAATCGCGCGAACACGCGTGAGGGTATGGAATACCTCACCCGACCGCATCAGGATGCCACGTTCAGCCGCCTCGCCACTGGCCCGGATGATCGCCAGCGGCGTCGCCATGCCCAGGGCACAAGGATAGCCCATGATCAACACGCTGAGTGCTGCGAAACTGGCACGCAACGGATCCGGCTGACCGGCAAACAGCCATGCGCCGAGTGTCCAGATCAGCAGGCCCGCTGCGCTGCTCGCGAACACTAGCGGCGCATAGACCAATAACACCCGGTCAACCAGGCGCAGAATCCCCGGCTTCATCGCTCGGGCTTCCGCAACATGGCGGGCAACTGTGCGGAGGAAAGTGTCTTTCCCAACATGGGTAACCCGCACGACGAGGCTGCCCATCTGGTTAAGCGAGCCACCGATCACCCTGTCGCCGGGAAGCTTGTCCTGTGGCATGGGCTCACCGGTCGCCAGGCTCTCGTCAACGGCCGAAGCCCCTTCTGCAACCACACCGTCCACAGGAATACGTTCGCCCGGGCGAACTCGAATCAGGTCATTGACTGCTAGACGCTCAAGAGGCACCATGACATCGCTCCCATCTACCCCGACGCGGCTGGCTGTGGGCGGTTCCAGGGCGAGCAGCCGCCGCACGGACTGCGACGCGCGCACATGCACGAGCATTGAGGCGTAACCGCCAATGAGGTGAAAAGCAAGCACAAAGACGGTCGCACCAAAAAACCCGCCTGCTGGGAGGGCCGGGACCAGTAAGCCAGCAACTCCTCCCAGCAGGCCACCGAGGGCCGAGGCAGAGACGAGCACATCCTGGTTGAGGATACCGCGACGCACAGACTGCCAGCCGTTGTGGAAAACGATCAAGCGGGCAGGGCCGAGTAGCGCCACGCATGCCAGTACGCCCATCGTCACAGCGAGCGGCACCTGTGCCACCGCCAGCAGCATGACCCCCATCACAGCCGATGCGCCTAGCAGCAGGCCGCCAGCGGCGAACGCCTTATGGCGAGCTTCCAGCAAATCATGTTCTTCTTGAGCAAAGATCTCTGCCTGATCTGGCTCACGCACGGTATAGCCGATATCTTCCAGCGCCTGCTGCAAGGTGACCACACTCGTACGCGCAGGGTCATACTGAACGAGCGCTTCTTCGTGAGCAATGCTGACCTGCACCGATTGGACACCGTCAATACGCTGTAGGGTTCTGCGGATCGATTCGATACACAAAGAGCAATGCATCCCCCCGATCTTCAGTTGTAGCTTCACAGCGCCGTCCGCTTGCCCAGCTAAGCTGGGTGCGGCTATGCCGCTGCCTTTATCTCCCTGACGAGCCGACGTAGTCACAGCACTACCTCCATATCCATTTTCAGCAGAAATATCGCATGTTCCATCGGACATAGTCCTTCTTTGTCGTATATACAGCTTCCAGTAACTGGAAAGTCAAGGGGCTGGTTCAGATTAATCCTAAACAGGGCCACGAAAGCTCATCGGGGAGGCAGGTCTTCGCAAGACTAAGCGAGCGGGAGAGTGAATGTGAACGTGCTGCCCTGGCCGACACCGGGGCTGTCGGCCCAGATGCGCCCGCCATGGGCTTCCACCAGGTACTTGCTGATGGTGAGGCCGATGCCGCTGCCGCCACCAGCGCGCGAGCGTGATCGGTCCACCCGGTAAAAGCGTTCGAACAGGTGTGGAAGGTGCTCAGCGGAAATGCCAACGCCGGTGTCGTGCACCGCGATGAGCAGTTCCTGCGCTTCCATCCAAGCTTTTATCGTGACAAACCCGTTGGCGGGCGTGTACTGCAGAGCATTGCCAAGCAGATTCATAAGCACCTGTGTGATGCGTGCGGTGTCGATGCGCACGGTTGGGAGTGTCGGGGGAATCTCCTCCTGCAGATGGACTCCCTTGTCTTCATATTGCATTTGGAGCCGATCTGCGGCGGTGCGGATCAAGGGGCCAGGGTCCACTGAGTGCAACTCAAGTGGAATCTGTCCGGCTTCGGCGCGCGACAACTCCTCCAGGTCGTGCACCAGCCGCTGTAAACGAGTGACTTCATGCTGCACGCTCAGGAACGTGGCTGGCTCGGCTGGCAGCACGCCGTCGACCAGCCCTTCCATCGTGCTGCGGATGCTGCTGAGGGGCTGGCGCAACTCGTGCGCGACATTGCCGAGGAGTTCCACCCGGCGCTGTTCGGTCTGCTCGATGGTCTCAGCCATTTGGTTGAAGGAGTGCGCCAGTACGCCGAGTTCATCCTCGCCAGGCATGTGGACGCGCTGGTGGTAATCGCCATTGGCAATTTGTTGGCTGGCATCGGTCATGGCCCGTACGGGTCCCACGATACGCCGCGCCGTGAAAATGCTTACGATGACAGCCGCAATCACGGCCGCGGCTGCCGCCACAGCCAATACTTCGTTGACGGCGACGACGAAGTTGTCGCGTAGATCGCCCATCATGGCTGTGCCGCCCATCATGGACTGCATATCTGCCATGTGTCGATCAAGCGCAGTCGGCGCGTTCAGCACGGCTGTCACGGCAAGTACGGTGACGCCGACGACGATGATGACCAGGTAGGATAGAAACAATTTCCAGGCCAGCCGCTGGCGAAAGGGGGTGAATCGCTTCATAGCGCCTCATCCTCGAAACGGTAGCCGGCGCCTCTGACCGTGGCAATCAGCGATGGGGTGGCAGGGTCGTCTTCCACTTTCTTGCGCAGGTGGCCAAGGTGGACGTCGACGATACGCTCGTCGCCATAGTAGTCGCTGCCCCACACCTGCTCGATCAGTTGCTCGCGGCTCAACACCCGCCCACGGTGTCGCGCCAGGGCATACAGCAGGTCAAACTCGATTGTGGTGAGGTCAACGAGGTTGTCATCCTTCCACACGTGCCGGGCGTCCGGGTCGATGCGCAAGCGGCGAAATGCCAGCGAAACGTCGCGGCGACTGCTGTCCCGCCCGCGGCGCAGCACGGCCTTGATGCGCGCCACCAACTCGCGTGGGCTGAAGGGCTTGGTCATGTAGTCGTCGGCTCCCATAGAAAGCCCGACGATCTTGTCCGTTTCTTCTGACCTGGCGGTGAGCATCAGGACATACACATCGGATTCGCGGCGCAGTTGTTGCAGTACCTCAAGTCCGTCCATGCCCGGCAGCATCATGTCGAGCACGATCAGGTCGGGCTTGAATGCACGCGCTGTCTTCAACGCCGCAGGACCGTCGGCGGCAGTGTATACCGTGTAGCCCTCCCGCTCCAGGTAGGCTTTCACCGCGTTGAAGATGGACGGCTCGTCATCGACGACCAGGATTCTTACGTTAGCCACAACCATTACCTTTGCCGCTCATGGTACCACCCGAAAGGCTATGAGCAACGACGAATAACGACAACTGTCGAGGAACCATTGAGCAGCACCTGGCGTCCACTGATTATGAAGGATGTCTGCCTGAATGACTCGAATGAGCCGGGTGGATAAGGAGGTGTTGTATGTGTTGTGTGAATTGTGTGTATAGTGTGAAGAGGGGATCTATGTTGATCGTCTCCGTCGTTGTTTCCGCAGTATTGTTGGCCGGATGTGGTTCTGCAGCGCCGGCTGGCACATCGAGTGTCACGGCGGTGGCCGGCGTGACTGCGACGCAGTCAGCGACCACGCCCGCAGAAGCCATGCCAGAGATAGCCACTTCAGCAGCAACTGTAACAGTGCCCGCTACGCCGGTGGCCTCACATGGCGAGCCGGTGAGTGACTACGTCAGCTTTGTGGACGCACTCCGGGTCAGGGGTATCACGGTTAAGCCAGCAGGCGATGTTTCGCATGAATTCTTCGCCGTCGCGGGTCAGGTGTTGAACGTGCCAGGAGGTGATATTCAAGTCTTTGAGTATGCTGATGAGGCGGCCGCCCAGCAGGACGCCCAAAAGGTCGGCCCGGACGGGAGCGCGATCGGCACGTCGATGGTCACCTGGGTCGCCTCTCCACACTTCTATCGGGTAGGCAAGCTCATCGTGCTGTACGTGGGGAATGATGCCCGCGTGACGTCCGCCCTGGAGATCCTGCTGGGTAAGCAGTTCGCTGGCAGGTAACAGTCGCGGATTCAACGTAGCGAGCTGGGCGGTGCTCTGCATAATCATGCAGAGCATCTCTGCTTGTGATGATCATCACTGTGATGACCGTCAGACCGTCAGGCAGAATAGCCTGCTCAACATGCGCAAAATGACGCTGGCGCTGCAAGCCCATCTCCTGTAGCGTTGCATGCTGGAGGATAGACAAGTGATGGTACCAGGCAAGGAATGGCAGGTGAGTCAGGTCGACCACAGGCTGACCGCAGTGACACGCGCGCGGTATCAGCGTCTGTCACGCTTCTATGATGTGATGGAGGCGCGGAGTGAGAAGCGCTTCAGCCTGTGGCGTAGGAAGTTGTGGGAGATGGCGCGTGGCCCGCACATCCTGGAGGTTGGTGTCGGCACAGGCAAAAACATGCCTTATTGGCCCAGCGACGCACAGATGACCGCCATCGATCTGACGCCCGGCATGCTGGAGATTGCGCAACGGCATGCCCAAACACTGGACGTCTCCGCCGATTTAAGGGTGGGCGATATCCAGGCGCTTGACTTCCCAGACGCCAGTTTCAACACCGTTGTGGGAACGTTTGTCTTCTGCTCCGTGCCGGATGCCGTGCTTGGCTTACGCGAGTTGCGGCGCGTGCTGCAACCAGAGGGGCAGGTGTTGTTACTGGAGCATGTGCGCTCGGCGAACCGTGTCTTGGGCGCGTTGATGGATATTCTTAATCCACTGGTCGTGCGCGTCATGGGTGCGAACATTAACCGCCACACCGCGAAGAACGTGCGAATCGCCGGTTTGCAGATCGAACGGGTGGAAGACCTGGATCATGTAGGTATCTTTAAGCTGATCGTGGCTCGGCGCGGCGCCCAGGCCTAGGGCGTCGCGCCAGTCGCTCGTCCATCAGATTTCCCAATCTGAGTGCGGAATGAACTTGTGCGCCTGGTCAAGTGCCTGGTTGGTCTTGGTGATGGAGGCCGTCGCGTCCGTTTCGTTGCCCATCAATGCCCGTATCGCATCAATCGTCTCCACAATGACGGTGGCCGGATCATACACTTCGTATGTGTAGAAGAGGTCCCTCCCGGAGATCGCCACGCTTTCCACCCACAGTCCAACGTCCCACATGCGCTCACGCGGTTGGCACGGGCGGTTGAGCACCGTCACCCGGTCGGCCTTGTTCAGGAATATCACCCGCGGTGCATGCTCGAACACGTCCAGAACTTCCTCCCTCTCGACCGGGCGGGTGAGTTCCACATTCCATGTGTGCAGTTGGCATGTGCTGTGTGCGGCGCCCACCGAGGTCGTTACTACATCGACGTCACAGAGGACGGTCTGCGCATCGCAGCCTTCGCGCGAGAAGACGATTGCAGGGACGTCCACCTCGCGTTGCAATGCACATTGGGCAGCCGCATGGCCGATCAGCGTGCCACGCGCCTTCTTCAGCAACCCAGCGTACTGCAGCGCGCCCAACGTTCGGACGATGGCTGTGCTTGCGCTTGATATCACCTGCGTCCGGTCACGCCCCAGTGCCGTGCCATAATTAGCCTGTGCCACGAACGAGTGGCCTGCCAGGCTGTAGTGGGTGTTTGACTGATACACCACTTTGACCCCGGCGCTTCGGTATTCCATCCAGGCAGGTGAGTTTACATTCACGGCTGTAACGTCCGCAACGATGTCTGCTTGACGAAGCAGGCCGGGTAGGTCTCCGGCAACTGGAATGCCCTTTGCCTCGGGAGTGGATGCGAACACGTTATAACCCTTGGCGATAGCGGCTTTGGCCTGGGTGGCGCATTCGTTCTCGGCAACGCCGACGAGTTCCATATCCTCCTGGGCCGCGACAGCATCACTGATGTATTGGCCGACGAGGTCATAACCGTTGACGGCCACACGAACTTTCGAGATAGACATATCCACCTCCGCCAGGTCAGACTTGGCTGGCATGGGTTAGCAAAACACGGTGCAACGTCAGCACAACCTCAATCGGACACCCGTCTGAGCACAAGCGCTATATGGCGGGTGGTTCCTCAAGCAATTTGGCGGGGAATCATCGGCACCCGTGATGGTAAGGCGAAGAGAACGGTAGCGCCTGGTAAACGGTTCTATTTTCACTTCACATACTCGTGGCTGGTTTTTCTACGATGACCAGCGCTAAATCGCCCAACGGCCCGGCATACCGCTCCACGGAAACGACCCCTGGAAACCGGCGAATGTCATCTTCTCGCACCAGGTGAGCACCAATAACGGGATAGACCCAGTTGAGTAGCCGGCTCCACCAGGAATCGGTTTTGGCTTCCAAGAGCAAAACCATTTGGCCGCCCGGCGCTAACTGCTCCCACGCCTTTTGGGCCACATGGGCCGGGTTGGGCAGGTGCTCGAAGGCCCAGGTCGAGATGATCAAATCAAATGGACCATCGGGCAGGGGGTCTGTGATGAGGTTAAGCTGCCGGAACTGCACGCCGGACCAGTTTCCATAGCGTGCCCTGGCCTGAGCCAGCATGGCTTTGGTCAGGTCCACACCAGTATAAGCGCCGAAGGGCAGATTCATCAAGATCAGCCGGGCCAGGTTTGCGCCTACCCCACTGCCCAGGTCGAGTACACGTCCACCTTCCGGTAGATATTGACGCAACGCTCGGTCGAAGGCTTGGTGTGCCTGGGGATAGAACCATTGGCGATAGCCAGGGTCAATGGCAGTGTAAACGCCGGCCACGGTCTGGTACACCGTCTGTACGTCCAGGGGCGCCTGGCGCAACACTGCCAGCCCCAGCGCAGCTTCGGCTGCTCCACCCGAACGCACTTTCCAGCCAGGCAAACTGGCAATCCAATCGATGGCTTGACGATAACGGCTGGAGCGGCTTCCAAAGCGGAACAAGCGCACGTATCCCCTTCCAAAGAGTAGAGCAAGCAGACCATCGATTAGAAAATAAATGCCCAGCGCGCGTAACAGTTTGGTTTTCATTGCAGACTCCTTCGGATGGTCCTTTTCTCTATTGGGAAAATGGAGTGGGCAGGCCGGACTATCCTCTTGTCAGACATGAATAACCCGGAACCAAAGCCGATCCTAACCCTATTCGACGATAAGCTTCCCTCGCAGCATGCCCATCTCGCACTGGAACTCGAATTCGCCAGCCCGATCGGGCAGAAACTCCACGGATACCGTTTCGCCCTCGGGCAGCGTAACGCTCTTTCGGAAATCCGGGATGAGCAACTTTTCCGAACACGCGGCCGACTCGGTTCGCACGAAATTCAACCGTACCGGCTTGCCGTGCTCGACCACGATGACGTCCGGCGTGTAGCCACCTTTCACCAGCACCATTGCCTCCTGATACCCGCCGCTCGTTACCGCAGCTCTAGCGCCCGGCTTCTTGACCAACCAAAAGAACCACACGATGAAACCGATCACGGCCAGGCCGATCAACGTTACGATTAGTTTGTCAACGCTCATGGTGCCCTCTCCTTCTTCATACAGAACTTGGTCTTTGGCTCACTTTGACTCAGTCGACGTATCTCGTCAGTGCGCCGGCCTGAACCTCTTCAGCCGATTGGCATTGCTGATGACCGTAACACTGCTGAAGGACATCGCCAGCGCCGCCAGCAACGGCGAGAGCAGTAGCCCGACGAACGGGTACAGCACGCCCAATGCGATAGGGAGCCCAGCCGTGTTGTAGATGAATGCGCCGAACAGGTTCTGGTAGACGTTGCGCATGGTCGCCCGGCTGATTTGGATGGCGGTCACCACGCCCACCAGGCTCCCCCTGATAAGCGTGATATCCGAGGCCTCGATGGCGACATCCGTGCCCGTGCCGATGGCCATACCGATATCGGCCTGTGCGAGCGCCGGCGCGTCATTGATGCCGTCGCCCACCATCGCCACCTTCTTGCCTTCCAACTGCAACTTCTGCACGTTAAAGGCTTTGTCCTGGGGCAGCACTTCGGCCAGCACACGATCCACACCGACCTGCCGGGCGATGGCTTTGGCCGTGCGTTCGTTGTCGCCGGTGATCATCACCACCTCCAGGCCGAGCGCCTTCATCGCGGCAATTGCGCTGCGTGAATCCTCTTTGACTGTGTCTGCCACCGCAAGGATGCCCGCGGCCTGCCCGTCGATGGCGATGTACATCGGCGTCTTGCCGCCGTCGGCCAGTGTTCTGGATTGCTGTTCCAGCGTGTGGCCCGAATCCAGGCTGGCAGCCGCGAGGTTGATGCCTTCGCTATTCATCAGTTTCGCATTACCGATGAGCACGAGGTGGCCATCGACCTGGGCTGACACGCCGTGGCCAGGAATCGCCTCAAATGACTGTACATCGCTGAGCGCCACTCCGCGCGCCTGTGCGCCCTCGACGATGGCTTGCGCCAGTGGGTGCTCCGATGACTTCTCGACCGAAGCGGCCAGGCGGAGCACGTCGTTCTCGCTATGCCCCGGCATGAGAGCCACGTCGGTCAGCGATGGTTTGCCGAGCGTGATCGTGCCGGTCTTGTCCAGAACGACGGTGTTGAGCTTCTCGGCTGCCTGTAGTGCGTCGCCGGACCGAATCAGGATGCCATTTTGAGCGCCGAGGCCGATGCCGGTCGTGAGGCTCATGGGGGTGGCCATGCCCAGGGCGCATGGGCAAGCGATGATCAGCGTCGTGACGCCCACGATTAACGCATACGCCAGCGCCGGGTCCGGGCCGAAGTCATACCAGGTCACAAAACCAATAATTGCCAGGATCATCACGGCCGGTGTGAAGTAGGCTGACACGCGGTCGACGATCCGCTGGATGGGCACCTTGCTGCCTTGCGCGTCCTGTACCAAACGGATAATGTTAGCGAGTGCGGTATCCTTGCCGACTTTCGTCGCGCGGAACTTGAACGTGCCAGTCTTGTTGATCGTCGCGCCGATCACCTCGTCCCCCAACTTTTTGGATACGGGCAGTGACTCGCCGGTGATCATCGACTCATCGACAGCCGACTGGCCTTCGATGACGCTGCCGTCCACCGGAACTTTCTCACCAGGGCGCACGATCACCACGTCATTCACCAGCACTTCTTCGACGGCGATATCCAGCTCCTGGCCGCTGCGCAGCACGCGCGCTGTCCTGGCTTGCAAGCCGATCAGTTTCCTGATCGCCTCGGAGGTGCGGCCCTTCGCCTTCAGTTCCATGGCCAGCCCCAGCACGACGAGCGCCGTGACCACCACTGTTACGTCGTAGTACACGTCCGTGAATTCCACTGACGGGAAGATCTGCGGTATGAGCAGAGCAATGGTGGAGTAAATCCATGCCACCCCGGTGCCGAGGGCGATCAGGGTGTGCATGTTGGCCGAACGGTGTTTCAGGCCCTGCCACATGCCCACGAAGAACTGACCGCCGGAATAGAACAGCACGGCGAAGCTCGCCACGCCCATGGCGTACCATACGTAGCGCAGGTTGTCGCTGCCGCGCGGGAAGAGGTCGCGCAGAACCGGGAAGAGCCATGGGTAAGACAGGATCATCGTCGGCACCCCAACGGCCGCCGCAAACCACCACTTGCGCAGCAGCGAACGGTATTCCTTCTCGTTCGCTTGCGCCTCCTTGTCCATCTCGGGCTCGGAGGCTTCGGCGGCCCTGGTTGCCTGGTACGGTCCCGCGCTCTCGACAGCCCGGGTCAGCAGACTTAGATCGCCCAGCGTCGTGGAGCACTCAACCTTCGCCTCGTTCGTCGCGGCGTTCATGCTCGCGTCGAATACGCCGGGAACGGACTTCAGGGCGTCCTCGATTCTGCTGGCGCATTCGGCGCAGTACAGGCCGTTGATTTTCAGGCGCACGCTCTGGCCATCGGGTGAATAACCGGCGCCACGCACAGCTTCGAGCACGTCACCCACTTGCACACGGGCCGGGTCATACTCGACAACAAGACGACCGGGGCGCACGTTGACATGGGCCGCACGCACGCCCGGAACGGCGCGCACGACCTGGGCGAGTGCCGGTCCGCCGGAACGCGTGAGGTCACGAATGGGGACCTCCACTCTCGAAAGGTTGTCGGAATATCTCTCCCTAACCATCTCAATGCTCCCTTGCGGATGAGACGATCTGGCGACGTACCAGACGCTCAACCCTATGCGGATCGGATTGAGATCAGGTTAACAGTCCGTGTGCAATTTGGGTAGCGCTAAGTAGCGGGGATGGCGGTAGGCATTATTACGTGTATAACGTATAACGATGTTTTCACACAACGGGCAGGGGTTCCATCACCCGGTGGGGGACGTTCGGGTGCACAGCCACCGGGACACGCTCAGTGCTGGTGAAATAGGGTGTTTCCTCCGAGCGCGCTCGGATGTTGTCAATCAGCCTAAACGGCCGCCCACACGGGCAAGGTGCCGCCGCAAGGCGCAGGCTGTCACTGATCTCGTACCGGATGAGTGGTTGGGCACGTTTGTAGAGTACCGTGACGAGCACTTTGTCGCCGTGGACTCCGGGAGGCACCGGTCGGTTGTGTTCGTCAACCACCTCGATGATCACCAGATCCTCGTGCAGGTGCATGCCAGCATGACGACCACATTCAGCAGCTAACTCCCCGCTCTCAGTCACCGCGTATTGGTTGAACAGGCGCCTGCCCCATACTGCTTCGAGTTGCCAGCGCGTTGCATCGGTGAGCACCTCGCCGCGTGTGAAGATGAGTTGCGGGGAGATGCGGAGCCGCCCGGCCACTTGCTCCTGCGCCAATGCCCCGCCCATGGAGGGGCAGACGATCAACATTTCCGGCTGCTGCTCGTTCAACGCTTGAACGATTACATCCAGCGGTCCGTTGCTATCCAGGCGCAAGGCTGGAGCATATCTGCTGGCAAGTGTTGCACCGATCCGGGCCGTCATCTGCCATGGTGTCGTGGTTGCCACCGACGCTAACTTCATGTGATGGTGGATGCCGGCCTGCATCCCCGCCCATTGGTGCGCCCGTGCGCAGGCCGCGAGCGCCGTCGTCCATTCAGCGTCATCAAAGAGGATGAGCCCGTGCCGGCCGGTGTTATCCGAGGTGGCGCTGACCCAGTATTGACCGCGGAAGTGTTCATCGCCGTGAAGGCGCGACACGTGCGTCTGGACTTCGCTCAAGCGCACGGACCGATCCGTCATGATTTGCTCGAAGTTTTCCATCAGCACGTCTCTGGTCAGTACGGGGAGTTCGTTCAGGGGCCGATTGGTCTTCCCCTTGTGAAAACGCCGGTAGAAGGAGGATTGAGCGTAGGTGAATTCTCGCAGCGAATGCAGGGCGTGTGCCTGGTGCGCCTGAAGCCGTTGGCGACTCCAGCGGTCACGTCCGCATAATTCGTTAAGCTCCCACAGGAGCTTTGTGGCAATTTGAACGTTCATCATCTGTGAGTAGTAATTCAGATCTGCTGACAACTGCCACGTTCATGGTTTGCTACAAAGTGTTCAATACGCGTGTGGGGGCAAGGGCCGTGTGGTGATGGGTAGACACGGATATGTTGTTTGTATCGAGCAGTTTCTCGAATCAGGATAACGGGCGTCGCTGCAACACGATAGGGCAGAATTGCCTGTATTCGTGTAAGCACAATTGCCTGCCGCACATACTCTTCCTCTCTCCTACATAAAGCTTGTTCGCATGGTCATCGCCGTGAAAGGCGAGAATGGCCTCACTAAACAAACTCGCCCCCACACTAAATAAACGTCACGATGGTGAGACTCGTATGAGAGACGGGCGCGTTGAGAATCAGCCAGGCATTTTTGCCTGTATCAACGGCTACTCGCAACAATGGGCTTACTTCGTCGCCCACGCGGCGCGCCACTGCTTCATCTGATCGATCTCGCTCTGCTGTGCCTTGATGATGTCTTCGGCCAGCTTCTTGATCTCGGGGTGCTCCGCCTTCTGTTGTACCTCCCTGGCCATGGCGATCGCGCCCTCGTGGTGCGGGATCATGGCGTTGATGAAGCGGATGTCGAATGGAATGCTGGCGTCCTTCTCGATCATCATCGTGCCCATGTCCATCATCAAACCGCCGGTGTCTTTAAGGTCCGGGTACCATGCGGCGCGCCACTGCTTCATCTGGTCGATCTCCGATTGCTGGGCCTTGATGATATCCTCGGCCATCTTCTTGATCTCGGGCCGCTGGGCTTCCGCCTGGGCCTGTTTGGCCATGTCGATCGCGCCCTGGTGGTGCATGATCATGCTGTCGATGAACTGGGCGTCGAACGGGGCATTCATGTTCATACTGCCGTCATCTGTTGCCCTGGGCATGGCTTCGGCGGTGGTGACCGGCTGCGTGGCTGTTTGTGTGGCTGCTGATGTTGCCATCGGTGCGGCGGTTGCATTCTCCACCGCTTGGGATGCCGGCGTAGTGGCCTGTCCGCCGCACGCCACTAAGGCTGTGCCCATAAATGCTACTGCCAATACATTGCTAAACCTGGTCATGATCTTTAGACCCATCCTCTTACCCCCTACAACCGATAAGCTTTACTCAATAACGGACTGCAAACACTAACTGCTCAACATCATCGTCCCATCGCAACCAAAGACGCGTTCCCTGTGCCAAGCAAACAGCAGTTTTGTGAGACCTGTCTGAGATTGCCCAGAGCGGGCCGAGGATGCCGAGTAGGCATTTTTGCCTATGCAGTAGCGCATAGCGGGCATAACGCTGTGAATCGGTATAATCCAGTAAACTACATTCGTGTAGTAGCTTCGAAAGCCATGGTTACTAACGCCAGACCGAACAACACCCGCAATGTCAGTTCCAGCAGCATCGCTGAGAAGCTCCTCGGCGACCTGGAACTGGCCATCATGCGCGTGGCATGGACCCGCGAGTCGGTTACCGTAAGGGATGTGCTGGAGGTCCTCAGCACACAGCGCTCATTGGCGTATACCACGGTCATGACGGTCATGGGACGCCTCGCCAAGAAGGGGCTGCTGGTGGTGGAGCAGTGCGGCAAAACCTACCGCTATCGTGCGGCTCAGACCAGTGCAGAGTTCGAGGCGCAGGCGGCGAGGCAGGTGGTCCAGTCGCTGATTGACGACTTTGGCGATGAGCTCGCCATCAGTCAGTTCGTCAGACAGTTGTCCGAGGCCAACCCCGCCCAGCTTGCGCAACTGGCAGAACTGGCCCGCCTGGCACAGGAAGAAGATGAGTGACAGACGCTACCGCGTGTTTCTAGCCCTGTTCGGGATCGCGATTGTCTGTGTAGCCCTGTCTGGCTGGCAGTGGCTCTCGAATAGTCCAGCACCGTTCCTGAAGCTATGCTGCCCGCTCATGCCAATGAACGGTGTTCAGCCAGCACAAGGGCTAATGATGCTCGCGCGCGCCACGGTCATTGGCGGGCTGTCGGTTGGCTTTGTCAAACTCGCATTGCGGTTGTGGAAGACCCATCGCCTGATCGCCGTGACCATGTCAGCGGCTATGACAGTGCTCCCGGATCGCTTGACCGGGCTTATCGAGGAACTGGGACTTCGTCGCCATGTCGTTGTGGTCAAGACGGATGTCCCGGTCGCGTTTTGTTTTGGCCAGTTGCGGCCATGCATCTGCATCAGCACCGGCCTGGCCGACACGCTCACCCACCGCGAACTGAAGGCGGTGCTCTTACATGAGGACCGGCACCGCCGCCGCTACGACCCGCTCCGCAGTCTTATGGCTGACTCAGTGGCGGTGCTGTTGTTCTTCCTCCCCATTGCCGCAGAGCTGCGTGACCTGTTCCTCACATTGGCGGAACTGGATGCCGACCGCCACGCAGCGCGCCTGGCTGGGCGACCCGCACTGGCCGGGGCAATGCTCAAGATCCTGTCGCATCCGCGAGCGGCTGATTCCATCACAGGCATTGCCGGAGTCAGCCGCATTTGCCCAACTGATGCCCGTATTGCTCAGTTAATGGGTAACCGCTCCCCCAGTGTCCATCTCTCTGCCCGCAGCCTGATGACCAGCAGCGCAATTGTCATGCTCTTGTGCGTGGCGGCACGATCATTGCCGCTCTGAGATCCTGCGCCGCTGACTGTACGGCCGTAATGGGGGTGCCGCAGTGGGTCACGCTTGCCAACGTTCCTTTGACGGGTTAGCAACAATCTACTACAATATCGTAGTAGGTGGTTTCAGTTGCGAAGCCGTGGAGGGGGCAGATGTGGGATTGCTTTGGCTTTGGTTCGATGATGGGTTGGGGTTGGCTGTGGATGCTAGTGGAGGGGCCGGCCCTGCTTGGCCTGATCGTACTGGTCGTGTGGGCCGTGAGCAGGGCGCTCCCGCGCCAGTCGCCTGCAGCCAAGCCCGCATCAGACGCCGATGAGATCCTGAGGCAGCGCTTCGCGCGCGGTGAGATCAGCGCTGAGGAGTTTCGGCAGGCGCGCGAGGAGCTACGCCGGAAGTAGATTGCTGGTGGAATGGTAAGACGATGGGGGTGCGGAGGATGAGGACCATGGCAAGACCCCGGATTGTGTTTACAGCCTGCACACTGGTGAGCGTGTTGCTTCTGAGTGCGTGCGGCGGCGGGAGCACATTACCCACCACCCGTACTGCGGAGATCACTGACACGTCCAGCAATGCGCCAGTCTCGCTGGTGTACAACCCGGCGGACCAGAGCCTGTTGCTGGCAGATCAACGCGGCTTGTTACGCTGGCGCGCCGGCGTATGGGAGCGGCTGACCGCGCCGGGGGCTTCTGGCTTGTCGGCCGTGACCCTTAACCCTGAAGCACCGGCCACGATCTATGCCGCCGGCCCCGGCGTGGGGGTGGTGCGCTCAGACGACGGCGGCGCGAGCTGGCGCGCCGTCAACTCCGGCTTACCGAACCTCAACGCGACGGCCCTCGCGATACACTCCTTCAGGCGGGAGACGCTGTACACCTGGCTGCGCGGTGAGGGGATCTTCCAAACCGAGGACGGCGGTGCAAGCTGGAAGCGCGTGCCGGATCAGGGGCCACCCGACAAGGATGTGGCGAGCCTCACCCACTCGACCCTACCTGGCAGTATGAACACGGGCTGGCTGTACGCCGCGACACCGACCGGTGCCTACCTGAGCATGGACTGCTTCTGAGGCTGGCGCGCGATGGGCAGGTTGTCCATGAATTCATTGATTCGCTCGATTGCGGTTGACCCCAAGACGCCGCAGCGCGTGTATGCCGCCGGGCCGGCCGGGCTGTTCCGATCCGATGATGGCGGCCTGGCATGGGCCGCCGCGAGCAAGGGGCTGGCGGGTGAGCCGCTGGCCGTGGCACTCGACCCGGCCGCGCCGCAAACGGTGTTTGCCGTTCTGATCGACGACTCGGTCTGGCAATCGCATGACCGAGCGACGAGTTGGCAAGCGCTGGAAAAGGGGCAATGAACTGGGCACGCTGGATATGGATTCCAGTCCTTACGCTAGGGTTGACAGCGTGTACTGGCCAGGCGTCGGGATCGCCGATGGTATCCGCGCCAGTCACGCCTTATTCGACGCTTGACCCTGCGCAAGTTGCACGCGGGCAACAGGTCTACACCCAGTACTGCTCAAGCTGTCATGGCGTGAACGCGCAAGGTGCGCCGGGTTGGGCGACACCCGGGCCGGATGGCCTTTACCTGCCCCCAGCGCACGACGACAGCGGCCACACCTGGCATCACTCGGATCGCGTGTTGTACGAAACCGTCCGCGATGGCATGGGCGACCCGTTGCGTCCCAACTCCCCGCTCCGCATGCCCGCTTTTGCAGACAAGCTTTCAGATGCGGAGATTCGCGTCGCCATTGAATATCTCAAGAGTTTTTGGTCGGACGAACACCGGCAATATCAGTTCGATCAGACACTGAAGGACTTCCGGCCCACGCCGACCCCGGTGCCATGACAACGGTTGGACTTCGATCCTCGCATGAGGTATGCCTGCCTGGGAGGAATGAGAAATGGAAATCATCACAAGGCGTATAACCGGAGCGGCATGTGATGAGTGAGTCGGTTGTCGCAGTTGGTCCGCCGAA
Organism: Chloroflexota bacterium; assembly: GCA_023488685.1. Lineage (GTDB taxonomy): Bacteria > Chloroflexota > Anaerolineae > J036 > Brachytrichaceae > CAIXPS01. Next base: position 30,233 of record JAMDDR010000565.1, read on the forward strand.
GCGGTTTACGATCCTCGCGCACGCGATCCTGTTCATGCTCGGTTTTTCGGTCGTGTTCGTCGTCGGCTGGGGCGGCGCAGCCACCCTCATGGGGCAGCTGTTCGTCGACAATAAGGCCCTGCTGGGTCAGGTTGGCGGCGTGATCGTGATCGTTTTCGGTTTGCACACACTGGGCGTCCTTAAACTCCGCTGGTTGAGTATGGATACCCGTCCAGACTGGCAGGGCGCACACGGCGGCGGATACCTGGCCTCTGTGCTGATGGGTATTGTCTTCGCTGCTGGCTGGACGCCGTGCATTGGCACCACGCTGGGGGCCATTCTCACGCTGGGCATGAGCCAGCAGAATTCCGGGCAGGCCATGCTGCTCGCCAGCGGTTATGCGCTCGGTTTAGGCTTGCCTTTCATTGCCATCAGTCTGCTCATGGACCGGGCATTCGCCCTACTCCGGCGAGTGCGGCGTTATACGCCCCACATTCAGATCGTCAGCGGCTTGTTGCTCATCGTCATGGGCGTGTTGCTGCTGACCAACCAACTGTTCTACCTCTCGATTTGGGCACAGCGCAATGGGCTGTATCTCGATCTTCAGTGGGGTGGGACTGCGACGCCCAATTACCTGATTGCCATTGTTGGCGGCTTGATCTCATTTGTTTCGCCATGTGTGCTGCCTCTGGTTCCAGCGTATGTAAGTTACCTTGGCGGGCGAGCTCGGATGAGGGGGGTATGAAGCGCCATAAGTTCATCCTCCTGGTTACCGGCAGCGGTATCCTGATACTTGCCGGTGTGTTCATCGCCGGGTTGGTGCTGGCATCTCAGGTCGGCCGCCGCCCTGTGGTGGGATCGCCTGCGCCAGACTTTGAGATGGCCCTCTACCCGGATTACCGCGCCGGCCTGCCAGAAAAGATACGCCTGTCTGACTTGCGCGGCAAGGTCGTGATCCTCAACTTTTGGGCGTCGTGGTGTGTGGAATGCAAGAAGGAGGCGCCTGATCTCGAAGCGACCTACCGCCGCTTCAAGGAGCGCGACGTGGTCCTCTTGGGTGTCGATTACCTGGACACCGAAGCTGCCGCGCTCCAATACCTGCGCGAGTTCGACACCACCTATCCCAACGGTGTTGACATGCAACAGCGCATCGCGCGGGCATATCACATCACTGGCGTGCCGGAGACGTTCATCATCGACAAGAACGGCACCGTGCGAGAGGTCATTCCTCAACGAACAACCGAGGCGCATCTGGCGAGCATGATTGAAACCTTGCTGGCGGAATGAGGCCAGTTCAGGAGTTAACAATATGAGTCGTTCATCACAACGCCGCCGGTCTAAGCCATCGCCACCACCCCAGCCATCTGTCGACGGTGGTCAAAAAGGAAGGCGTGTCCAGGCGCGCAATAAGCGGAGCGGGCTTTGGGTTGCGGTCGCCATTGTGTTGGTGGCAGTAGGTGGGGTCATTCTGCTGCTGTCACGTGGTGGTACGGCCAGCAACATTGAAGGGGTCAAGACATTTGGCGGGCTGGCGCGCAACCATACACAGCAAGTGGTAACCTATGCACAGAACCCGCCTGCCGGTGGCGCGCACAGCCCCAACTGGCAAAACTGTGGGGTCTACGACCAGCCAATTCAGAAGGAGACAGCCATGCACTCGCTCGAACACGGCGCGGTCTGGATTACGTACCGGCCGGACCTGCCGTCTGACGCCGTTGCACAGTTGCGCAATCTGGTGGGCGGGCGAAGCTACACATTACTGTCGCCCTACAAGGGTTTACCTTCGTCCGTCGTCGCCTCTGCCTGGAGCGTGCAGCTTCAGGTGGATAGCGCTAGCGATCCGCGGTTGGCTCAATTCGTTAACAGATATGCCAACGGGTCACAGGCCCCCGAGCCGGGCGCATCCTGTACCGGTGGGGTCGGCAATCCCGTAGCGCGCTGAGCGGCAAGATGCTGACCTGCCGGGTGAGGTGAGAGGAATTTCGGTAATGAGAAGACTTGTGCTTGGTTTTTTGTTAGTTGTTTTGAGCATTGGGCTGCCGGCCTGCACGCCACTGCAAAGCCTATCTCTCTCCCAACCTACGGCAGCCACCCCACATGGCAAGATTGACCCGCCGCGGACGATGCCTGAGTTCACGCTGACCGACCAGGATGGCAAGCTGGCGAGGCTGAGCGACTTTCGCGGCCGGGCCGTTCTGCTGTTCTTCGGCTATACCCACTGCCCGGATGTTTGCCCCCTGACGATGGCTCAGATGAAGGCCGTCAAGAATGCGCTGGGGAGCGATGCCAGCCAGGTTGCTTTCGTCATGATCAGCGTGGACGGAACACGCGACACGCCCGAGGTAATGAAGCATTTTGTGAAGTCATTCGATCCTGGTTTCATCGGACTGACTGGCAACGAGGCGAGCGTACAACAGATTGCGAAGAATTACTACGCTGAGTTCAGCCGGCAGGAATCGCAGGACACGCACGGCGACTCTGTCATAGTCGGCCACACAGGGTATCTCTATCTGCTTGACCGGCAAAGCCGCTGGCGGTTCATCTATACGTCCCAAACGCCAGCCGAGACGATTGTCTTGGACATCAAGCAGATTCTGAGTGAGTGAGCATACACCTTGCGGTAGCGGCTTGTATGATCAGTGGCCGTCTTTCTGGCGCAGCAGCCGGGCCGAGTTGCCCAGGATACCCAGGTCGGGGAGTGACTGCGCCGCCGCGGCCAGGATGGGGGGCAATATACCCAGTGCCGCCAGCGACAGCCCCACCACGTTGTAGACTCCGGTGAACCCCAGGTTCGTCTTCACCACCCGCATGGTCCGGCGCGCGATCTGGAACACCTCCGGCACAAGGTGCCAATCTTCGCGCATCAGCGCCACGTGCGCCGCTTCGATCGCCACGTCGGTTCCGGCCGCGCCCATGGCGATGCCGACGTCGGCCTGCGCCAGCGCGGGCGCGTCGTTGACACCGTCGCCCACCATCACCACGACATGGCCCCTGGATTGGTACTCCTTCACGATGCGGATTTTGTCCTCCGGCAGCAGGTTGGCGCGGTAGCCCAGGCCGATCTGCTGTGCCAGTGCCGCGGCGGTTTGCTCGTTATCGCCGGTGAGCAACTCGATGTGATGAACCCCCAGTTGGCGCACCGCGTCCAACGCCTCAGGGACTTCAGGCCTGAGCGTATCGGCGGCCGCCAGCACGCCGGCCAACTCACCGTTGCGCGCGACAAATAGCAGCGTTTTGCCTTGTGCCTCCAGGTCAGATGCGGCTCTGGCTGTATCGATCATGCGCCGGTTCCCGACTGACACGGCGGCGCCATTCACGTTGGCGCGCACCCCCAGACCGGGCAAAGCTTCGAACTGCTGTGGCTCCTGCAAGGGGAGGCGCCGCTCAAGCGCAGCCGCACGGACGGCTTCGGCCAGCGGGTGCTCGGAATATCGTTCTGCGGAGGCTGCCAGGGCGAGCAGGTCGCTATCCCCCATACCGTTCAACGTCACCACATCTGTTACCTGTGGCTTCCCGAGGGTGAGTGTCCCCGTCTTGTCGATGAGCAGCACGTCGGCACGCGCAAGTGTCTCCAGGTATTTGCCACCCTTGATGAGCAACCCGCGCCTGGCGCCCGCGCCAATCGAAGCCAGCATGGCAATCGGCGTGGCCAGTGCGATGGAGCAGGAGCAGGCCACCACGAGCACGGCGGCGGTCGCCAGGGGATCGCCGCGGATGACGAAGGTGAGCAACGCGATGCCGAGCACCACTGGCAGGTAGTAGCCTGAGAACCGATCCGCCATGCGCTGGACGTCGGCCCGGTGCGCTTCCGCCTCCTCCACCATTCTGATCACACGCCCAAAGGTCGTATCCGCGCCGGCATGGGTCGTGCGCACGCGCAGGTGTCCGAGTCGGGCGAGGGTTGCAGCATAGACCTTCGCGCCGGGTCCGGTTTCGACAGGCATGGATTCGCCGGTGATCGCGGCCTGGTCAACCGTTGCCTGGCCGTCCAGGACTTCGCCATCCACGGGGATCTTCTCGCCGGGCCGCACCACCACCACCTCGCCCGGACGAACTTGCGCCACGGGCAACTCGACTTCCTGACCGTCGCGCTCGACGCGGGCGGTCTGCGGGGCCATGGCGGCCAAATCCTTCACCGCGCGGCGGGCGCGTTCGGTGGTGAATTTCTCCGCGTAATCGCCGACGCGCATGAAGAACACCACCACGGCGGCCGTTGCCCACTGACCCACGACCAAGGCTGCAATAACGCCGATCGTCATCAGCGTGTGGGAGGTGATTTGCCGCCTGAGCGTGGCGCGGATGACGTTGCGGAAGATCGGGTATCCGCCCACGAGCACGATGGCCAGGCCGAGCGGCCAGGGCACCTGGCTGGTCAAAGTTTCAGACAGCCCCAACCATTCACCCACCACCACGACGAAGAGCACCACCCCGAACACGACCCCAAAGATGGTGAGGATCGGGCGTGAAAAGTCAGCCAAGGGAGTAGATGAGATTGGCCTCTGCGCATTGGCTGAGGGCTGCATCTCTGCAATGTCCACCAGCGGTACCGAATACCCGGCGCCCGCCACCGCCTCGCGAATCTGGGGCAGGCCAACGACCGTTGAATCAAGCTGGACCACCGCCTTCTCACTGGCGAGGAAAACGTCAACCGACTTTACACCGGGCAGCGCTGCGATGGCCTGTTTGACGTGCATGGTGCACTCTGTGCAGTCCATGCCTGCCACCGGCAACTCCAGCGTCTCAGTTTGTTTCATTCCGACCTCCTGGGTTGGGTCGGATCTCAATCGCGACATTTGCGACACTCTCTTTCGATGGATGAGTCGGCAATGCATAGCGCGTGCATTCATACACGCCGCGGGCAACATCGGCCAGCAGCGACTCCGCCAACTTGAGCAGTTCGCCAACGCGATCATCGCTCAACTGGTATTGCACATAGCGCCCCTTCTGCTCCGCTGTCACAAGCCCGCAATCTCGCAGGCAGCTCAGATGGTTGGAAACGTTGGGCTGCGAGAGGCTGGTTTCCTTCACGATTTCCCCTACCGTCCGTGGACCGCTGCGCAATGCCTCGAGAATGCTTAAACGGGAGGGATCGCCAAGCCCTCTAAACAGTCTTGCCTTAACGGCCAAACTTGACTGATCTATGGTTAGTAACATTGCATACCTCAGGTATTATTGTATCATTACATGGTGATGCGATATCGACTTAGCTAATCCCACAATTGGCAGTTTGAGCTCCAAGTCTGCCCCTCGTTTTATAGAAATCAGTGTTCCAGTGCAGATGCAAATCGGTGATATTATATCATCATATGCTAATACGATGATGTGTGGGGTTTTGGACGATGCCAACTGCAGATAAGAGGCTGAGATATGAATTCTGAACAAATTTTCCGTTTCATCTTCTTTGCCCTATGGATCGTGATTGGGGTCATCCGCGGCTATTACGCTCGCCGCGTACGCCTACAAGGTGGACGTATGACTGTGGACCGAGAGGCGGTGAAACACGAAGGGCGAATGGGTATGGGGCTGCGATTGAGTGTGACGATCCTCATCGTAGGCACTATCGCCCTATATGCGTTCGTGCCAGATCGGATAGCGCGGCTTCGATTGCCTTTCCCAGACTGGCTACACTGGTTCGGGGCAGGGCTGGGCATTCTGAGTCTGCCCCTTATGATCTGGGTGCATCGCGCGCGCTCGGCCGGCAATGGTCTACCAGTTTGCAAATACAGCCACAGCATCAATTGGTGACCACCGGGCCATATCAGTGGGTGCGGCATCCCATGTACACGGCGCTGTTCGCGGCTTTAATCGCCCTGTCGCTCGTGTCGGCCAATGCGCTGATTGCCGGCCCGTATCTACTGGCAATCGGCTGGATATACGCGCGGATCGGCAAAGAGGAAACCATGATGCTCGGCCAATTTGGCGATGCATATCGCGCTTACATGCGCCGCGTAGGCGGGGTGATCCCAAACTTTTTTCGACGGAACTCATGATGAACGCAAGCTCGGCACATTGAGCGTGGACTGCGCGGAATGCACCAACATGTTCAGCACGCCGTCGTCCAACACTCGGCGTCGAGTCAGCGAACGTGTTCTTTGCACCCATCGATTGCGTTTGTAGCAAAGGAGAATGAATGAACAACAAACAATTAGAGATTCGTGTTGCTAACCTGGATTGCGAGCACGATGCCGCCGCGATTGAACGCGGGCTGACTGGCTTTCCCGGCCTGATTGATTTGAGAGTGTATCCGAAGGCGGCCAAAGTCGCCCTCACCTATGATCCGGCATTAGCCAAGCCGGAAGGATTGAAAGAAAAGCTGGAAGCGCTCGGTTTCCCGCCACAGCAGGGTATGGAAATGGCCCCACAGCCTAAACCCTGGCGCAACCCGAAGGTGCTGACCTCAGTCGCGGCGGGGGGGCTGCTACTGCTGGGCTGGCTCATCGGGCTGGCCGGCGCGCCACAGATCGTCTCGACCGTCATCTACATCGCTGGCATCCTCATCGGCGGCTACTTCTTCGGGCGTGAGGCTATCGAGGAACTGCTCTTCGAGCGCAAGATCGGGATTGAGTTGTTGATGTCGGTCGCGGCGGTGACGGCCACAGCGATGGGCGAGGCCGCCGAGGGCGCCATGCTGGTATTCCTTTACTCGATCAGTGAGGCAGCCGAAGGCTACACCCATCGCCACCCCTACCGTCGCCTCCGCGAGCGCGGGCGCATCGTTCACGCCGTCGCCCACCATGACCACGTGCCCGTATCGTTCGGCCAGCTCGCGCACCTTCGTCACCTTGTCCTCCTA
>JAMDDR010000430.1 GCA_023488685.1 Chloroflexota bacterium
GTGTTCCTTCAACATGGCGATGGTTCTGCCCACGTAATAGAGCGCAATGCCTGCCATGAGCGGCCATGTTAACCCCATATAGCCGCCAAATGGGTTGGGCTGCTCGAAGGTGCCATAGGAGCGAAAGAAGCGGCCCCCCAGGATCGCAAATTCATCCGGCCCTTCGCCACGCAGACCGAATTGGAAGATACCTAACGCTGCTTCGAACAGGGTCGAGATCAGAATTGCAGCGACAAAAATGCGCAATGTATGCGGGCGGGCTTTGATCTCGCTGACGACCAGGACATACGCCGCCAGCACCTCAATCCATTTAAGGCACTCCTTAGCCCATAGCTCGAACGATTGCGCCGCGAAGAACGATAGAACGGCAACGCCGATGAAGGTCAAGAGCGGCCATACGAGCAAGCCAGTGCTCAGACGCAGTTCACGCCGGTACAGCATGCGCGCCAGCCACGCCGCCAGCGTCAAGATCAGTAATAGTTGTCCGCTCTCGATCGGCAGGTGGAGCATGATGTTTTCGAGCGGACCGAAGGGGGCGGCGAAGAGGGTGAACGCCAGGCCTAGCGCCGGCTCGGCGAAAGTGATGGCGACGACGACCAGGGTGAGCGCAATGGCGACAAACAGACCGAGCTGATTGAGCGGGAGCATCCCAACGGCGATTCCCACTAATAACGTGACAAGCCCCAGAGCGATTTCCGCTTTGTTCCAGCCACCCGACCATTGCTGTGTGTTGATGCGGCTCACGGTTGACTCATCCCATGCGATGACTGGCTGCTACGCGCTCTTGGGTTTATTCCTCACCAGCAGTGACCACGTGCCGCGCTGCACGACCTGGTCGCTCTGGTTCTTCACCGCGACTTTGAAGACCACGCGCCCATTACCCAGGCGGGGGAATGCCTTTATCTCTGCGACTTCTGCTTCCAGGCGGATCGTGTCGCCGATGAAAATGGGTGCGGAGAACTCCCACTCCACGCTACGGAACGCGTCGACCGTGCCGACCAGGAAGCCCATCTGAAAGGCCAGGCCGCTGGCGATGCTCAGGCCCAGCATGCCGTGTGCGATGCGTTTTCCGAACATGGTTTTGGCGGCGTAAGCTTCACTGGTGTGCAGTTCGTTGTAATCGCCGGATAGGCCGGCAAACATCACTATGTCGCTCTCGGTGATGGTGCGCGTCGTCGAGGTGGCCTTGTCGCCAATGATGAAGTCCTCAAAGAACAACCCGTGAAGTGTGTTTAGTGCCATGGGTGAGATTGTAATTGGTGATTGGTGATTGATGATTGGGGATTAGAGATTGGAGATTCGAGATTTCCGGCTAACCTCGAATCTCCAATCTCCAATCTCTACTTTTTCAACACCACTACCATCCGCTCCGCCTCATCGCTGTTGTCGAACGGCTGGGGCGGAAGGGTGAGATTGCCGTACCACCACACCTGTTGGTATGCGCCGGATAGCTCGATCAGTGCTGCCAGCTCCTGCGCGCTGTACCAGCGGTGATTGTTGTGGCTCTCGACGACACGCGTGGGTTGGCCGTTCTCTCGGATTGTCAACTGGCTGGTAATCGTCCACTGTTGGGTGATTGGGTCATACGGGTCATCCGGCAGGCCGAAGAGGATGTCGACCATCATGTCGTCCTCGCGCTCTGTCCAGGTGTTGGGCACGTCGATTTTCCCGCTGCAGGCTGGGTGAGCCATCTCGATCACAAAAATGCCCCCTGGCAGCAGGTTGCGGGCGACGGCGCGCAAGTGGGCCACGACCTGTTCGTTCGTGAGCAGGTGGGTCAGGCTCTCCATCAGGTTGGCGGCGAGCATCACCGGCTGTTCCAGGATGAAATTGCACATATCCGCACAGATTGACTCGATGGCGACACCCTCATACGTGGCGCGGTCCGCCGCGTAGCGCAGCATATCTTCGGATAGATCCAGCCCGGTCGCGCACCACCCTCTGCGCGCAAACTCGCGCGTATGGCGGGCCGGGCCGCAAGCTACCTCTAAAAAGGAAAGGTCGTGTTTAGTTGGTGCTTGGGGATGAGAGATTGGAGATTCGAGATTTGCCGCAAATCTCGAATCTCCAATCTCCCCCAGTACTCTGGGGCGCAATCCCCAATCTCTAATCTCTAATCCGCCATGCTCACGGAGGCACCATTCCAGGAAGTCACACTCGGCAATGAAGTTACGGTTGCCGAAGGCGACGTCGTAGGCGCGGGTGTTGCGGTAGAAGTCGGAGGAACTCATACGATTTTGGATTTTAGATTGCCGATTTTGGATTGGTCATGGATGGTAGTCGAAAATAGGGGAATGGCAAGGGAGAAATATGGAGTGGCTGTTAGAATAACGCCGATGCGAGTTGGGGATTCAGATTGAGGGTCAGACTGAGGGTCAGACTGAGGGATGGAAGAATCAGTGATGGATGTACAAGAGGATCGAGCCAGGCGTTTCCTTGATGCTGTGTCTAAGCGAGTCATTGTCTATGACGGCGCCATGGGGACGCGCATTCAACAATATAACTTGCAGCCGGCGGACTTCGGCGGCGCACAATACTTCGGCTGTAACGATTACCTGGCGATCACCCGCCCGGACGTGATCGAGGAAATTCACCGGTCATACCTGGAGGCGGGCGCCGACGTCATCGAGACAGACACCTTCCGTTCCAACCGGATCACACTGGGTGAGTATGGCTTGTCAGATCGCGTCGACGCTGTGAACACGACGGCGGCCGGGCTGGCGCGCCGGCTTGCGGATGAATACAGCACCCCGGATCGGCCGCGTTTTGTCGCCGGCTCCATCGGCCCAAGTGGAAAGTTGCCTTCGTCAAGTGACCCGCTTCTCGGCAATATCAGCTACACCGAGTTGATGGATGTGTTCCGAGAACAGGCCAGCGGTCTGTTGCGCGGCGGTGCCGATATTCTGGTGATTGAGACCAGCCAGGACATTCTTGAGGTGAAGGCGGTGATAGAGGGGGCGAAGCGCGCCATGCTGGAAACGGGCATCCGGGCCGCCATCCAGGCGCAGGTGACACTCGACACGAATGGCAAGATGCTGCTGGGAACCGATATTGGCGCGGCGCTGGCCATCATCGAAGCGCTCGGGGTGGATGTGGTCGGCCTGAACTGCTCCACCGGTCCGGACTACATGCGCGAGCCAATCCGTTATCTGACGGGTCATACGCGATTGCCCGTGTCGGCAATTCCGAACGCGGGGTTGCCGCTGAACGTCGACGGGCAGGCGGTGTATCCGATGCTCCCGGAACCCATGGCCGAGATGCTGGGCCAGTTCGTGCGTGAGTTTGGGTGCAACATTGTGGGTGGCTGCTGCGGCACCAATGCCGAGCACATCCGTCAAATATATGACCGTGTTGAAGGCAGCAACCCATGGCAGCACCGGCCGGCTGAGCTTGACCTGCGGCCGCGCGCAGCCAGTGCCATGCGTGCTGTGACGATGGACCAGGAGCCAAAGCCATTACTGGTGGGCGAGCGGGTCAACAGCCAGGGCAGCCGCAAGGTGAAGCAACTGCTGCTTGAGGACAATTACGACGCGATTCTCGACGTGGCTCGTGAGCAAGTGGACGGTGGGGCGCATGTGCTTGACGTGCAGGTGGCACTGACGGAACGCCCGGATGAAGCCGACCAGATGCGGAAGCTGGTGAAGCTGCTCAGCATGAGCGTCGAGTCTCCACTGGTGATTGACTCGACGGACGCTGGGGTCATCAAGACAGCGCTGGAGACGTGTCCGGGCCGCGCCATCATCAACTCGATCAATCTTGAAAACGGGCGCAAACGCGTGGACGACGTGCTGCCCCTGGCCAGACAACATGGCGCAGCCGTCGTGGCATTAACGATTGATGAGGAAGGCATGGCGCACACGGCGGAACGCAAGTTTGCCATTGCCCAACGTATTTATGATATTGCCACACAAGAATACAACCTGGCGCCAGACGCGCTCATCTTCGATGTGCTGACGTTCCCGGTAACCACAGGCCAGCCTGAACTGCGGCGCTCGGCCGTGGAAACACTCGAAGGCATCCGCCGGGTGAAGCAGGATCTGCCTGGCGTTTACACGTTGCTGGGCGTCAGTAATGTTTCGTTTGGCTTGAAACCCACTGCTCGTGCGGCGATCAACAGCGTCTTTCTGCATCATGCCGTGCAGGCAGGGTTGGACATGGCTATCGTCAATCCAAGCCACATTACGCCCTATGCCGAAATCCCGGTTGAGCAACGCCAGTTGATCGACGACCTGATTTTTGACCGGGATGAGGATGCGCTGCCGAGGGTGATTGCACATTTTGAGACCTCTGGCTCCACTGCCGCCATGGGTGAGCGGTCTGGGGCAAGAGCAGATGCGACAGAAGGCATGTCGGTTGAGGAGAAGCTGCATTGGCACATCCTGCATCGCAAGAAGGATGGTGTCGAGGCATTGATCGACGCGGCGGTTTCCATGCACGACCCGGTGTGGGTGCTCAACAACGTATTGCTGCCGGCCATGAAAGAGGTGGGCGACAAGTTCGGCGCAGGTGAGTTGATCCTGCCGTTTGTGTTGCAGAGCGCAGAAGTCATGAAGAAAGCGGTGGCGCGCCTGGAAACCTATCTTGAGCGCAAGGAAGGCACCAGTAAAGGCACGGTCATCCTGGCGACGGTCTTTGGGGATGTGCACGATATCGGCAAGAACCTGGTTGGCACGATCCTGAGTAACAACGGTTACAACGTGGTCGATCTGGGGAAGCAGGTGCCGGTGAACACCATCATCGATGCCGCCGAGCGCCATCAAGCCGTCGCGATTGGGCTCAGTGCGTTGCTCGTCAGCACCAGCAAGCAGATGCCGATCTGTGTACAGGAGCTGTACCAGCGTGGCCTGCAATTCCCCGTGCTCATCGGTGGCGCCGCCATCAACCGCCGTTTCGGGCATCGCATTTTGTATATGGAGGATGGCCAGCCCTATGCGCCTGGCGTGTTCTACTGTAAAGACGCGTTCGAAGGACTGGCGGTGATGGACAAACTCATCAGCGACGAGAGTGGCACGTTTGTGGCAGAGCATAAAGAACAAGCCCGGCAGGCGCTGCTCAAGGATCAAGCACGAGAGCAGGAGCAATCTCCCTCTCACTCCCGCTCCTCCGCTCCCCCGCTCCCTCTCTCCCCGGCTCCCTCAGCTCCCTTCTGGGGCTCGCGTGTGATAGAGCGTGAGTCAATCGACATCCACCAAGTGGTCAGGTTGTTCGATACCAATACGCTCTTCCGGCTGCACTGGGGCGGGCGTAGCCGCCAGGGGGCGGTATGGGAAGAACTGGTCGAAACACTGTACAGGCCGACCCTGCGCCGTTTTGAGGAGGAGCTGGCCGCAACTCATTGGCTGTCGTACGGATCGGTGTATGGGTATTTCCCGGTGGCCTCTGAAGGGGATACCCTGCTGGTGTTCGATCCACAGGAACAGGAGCGGCTGGTAGCAAGCTGGACGTTCCCACGCCAACCGGACCGGCAACATCGCTGCCTGAGTGACTATTTCTGCCCGGTAAGCCAGGGGCGTGATCTGGCCGCTCTCCAGGTGGTTACCGCAGGGCCTGAAGCAACTCGCAAAATTGAGCAGTTACAGGCGGACGGGAACTATACCGAAGCGTACTATCTAAATGGCTTCGCGGATCAGCTCGCCGAGGGGCTGGCGGAATGGACGCACCGGCGTATTCGGCGTGAGTTGCAACTGCCCATCAACCAGGGCTTACGCTACTCGTGGGGTTACCCGGCCTGTCCTGATCTGAGCCAGCAAGTTAATGTGTTGCGCCTGCTGGGTGCCGAGCGGATTGGGGTGAGCCTGTCAGCCGGCTTTCAACTCATTCCTGAACAGAGCACCGGCGCGGTGATCGTCCACCATCCCGAGGCCGTTTACTTCAGCACTGGTGTGGAACGCAGACAGCAGGAGCAGGCGGTGCGCGAGGTCTTGGGTGAGCTTAATCTGTCTCGTTGACGGCAGTTTGTCATGCTCTGCGAGGGCTTCTTGTCCCGTATTGATTAATACCGGGCACGAAACAGGGTTGAGCTGGGTAACAACCAGTTCAACCCTGGTCCCGAACTGACTACGTATTTCTACGTAGATTGCGTCAGGTCGATTCGGATGACGGTGGTTCTAAATAGCCGGCAGCTTGCATATAACGTTTCATTAAGTTGATGAAGGTCTCCACGTCTGTAGCCGGGATCTTGCTAATCGTATTGCGAACGAATTCGTGCCGTTCGGATGTGACACGGTTTAGGATGTTCTGTCCGTCGGGTGTCAGGGCTACGAATACAGCGCGTCGATCTTCTTCGCTGCGGCGGCGAGTGACCCAACCTTTTTCCACCAGGCGGTCGACGATTCCCGTCATCGTTGCAGAGGACTGATGGATACGGTCGGCTAACTCGCTCATGCTGCATTCGTCGCCTTTATGATGAAGTGCATCCATGGACAAGTACTGTGCCACCGTTAAATCATACTGCATGAGCTTTTCAGATAAGCTCTTATTACCTTGCATGACCAAGCTGTCGAATAAGGCTTCGACAGTACGCGCCTGGTCGTCAAGAGAATTGTTCGTGCGTTCCATTTCAGGACAGATTATATATAGAATTAAAAAGTCTTACACTTTGCTTAATGACGTAACAATATGAAGACCTCCAAAGTAGTGGCTCATAGAGTGGTGATTAAAGTTGGTTCGAGCACACTCACTGCTGGCACGGCACGGTTGAATCGCCGGCGTATGCTCGAACTGGCACAGCAGATTGTGCAGGTGCGCGAAAAGCATGTTGAAGTCCTGCTGGTCACGTCCGGTGCCATCGCGGCTGGTCGCGAGCGCTTCCGCAACAGTCATCGCCCACTAACGAAATCTGTACCAGTAAAGCAGATGCTGGCTGCGGTTGGCCAATCGCATCTTATGCTGGCCTGGGAGCAGATCTTTGATATGTTCGACGTACAGATCGGCCAGGTACTCTTGACGAGGGCCGATTTAAGCGACCGCCGGCATTATTTGAACGCGCGTGACGCGCTTAACGCGATGCTGGCGCATCAGACTTTGCCCGTCATCAATGAGAATGATGCTATTGCGACCGAAGAAATCCGCGTTGGTGATAACGATAATCTGTCGGCGCTTGTCGCCAACGTCGTGCAGGCAGATCTCTTGCTTATATTAACCGACCAGGATGGTCTGTTCACGGCTGACCCGCGTAAAGATGCGACGGCCACTTTGATCCGCGAGGTGGCACAACTGGACGAATCCATCTGGACACTGGCGGGTGCGTCGAGGAGCGGGCTGGGCGTCGGTGGCATGACAACCAAGCTGCAAGCAGCGGATCTGGCGACCCGTTCCGGTGTGACGGTTGTGATCGCAAATGGCGGCAGACAAAACGCCATTATGGATGCTGTGTGTGGCGAATCAGTAGGCACATGTTTCCTGCCGGTGGTGAACCATATCGAGAGTCGAAAACGCTGGATTCTGTCCGAACGCACGACGGGAGCCGTGATCGTTGACGAGGGCGCTGCGCATGCAGTGTGCGATGGCAAGAGTTTATTGCCGGTAGGCGTGCGCGAAGTGATTGCCGAGTTCGACCGGGGCGAAGTGATCGCGGTGAGAGATAGCAGCGGCCGCGACATTGCCCATGGTATCTCGCGCTACAGTGCGGCAGAAGCGCGCCGCATCGCTGGACGCAAATCTGTGGAGATTGAGGGTGTTTTGGGATTTGAGTACGCCTCGATGCTCATCCACACGGACGACATGGTTCTGATGAATCCTGCTCCATAATATGGACTTGTGAAACCGCGCAACAGCGAACCGAGTAACGGTTTGTGGCAGTCTGGCGCGGTTTCTCATATCAGCTTACTTTTTGTGAGGCTTCATAATGCCGACTTCACCTGAATATCTCACCGTCATCGAGCGCAGCCTGGCATGGCTACGCGGCATGTTAGTAAACCCCGACGGGTCCCAGGGTGTATATGAGCGTTATCGAATCGACGCCGGACAGATCAATCCGTGGGTACGTCCGGATTGCACTATGGAAGTGGCACGGCTCTTCATGGCATATGGCCAGTACGTGGGAGATGCCACCAACATGGCTATTGGTAGGCGTTTGGCCACTTATGTTGTTTCGTTACAGCGCAAGGGAGAGGTAGGGTGGCTGGATGGGTCATTTCCGTTTTACCGCTTTTGTCCGCGCCATGCTGAAGAGGTCGATATCGGCAGTTTGGAAGCGCGCGAAGTGACTTTCCCGAATGACAATGGCAAAATCCCCGAGCGCCTCGTCTGGTTCTACAGGCAAACGAATGATGAATTATTCCGCTCAGCCGTGCGGCGATCACTTGCCTATCTGACACAGATACAAGCAGAGGATGGTTCTTTTTCACGGACGGACGAAGGCGATGAAGCGGCATTAAAGGGTGCAGATTTTGTGGCCTGGCCTGTGATCGCCCTCATGCAGGGAGCCATGCTCTTCCATGAGGAGGAGTATCGCATGGCAGCCGTACGGGGCATCAGTTGGTTGTATGAGCAGATCACGCCGTCAGGGCGCATGCGTACCAGCTTCGAAACCGCACAAACCGAAGCATGGCGGCCTCCCTCGTCAGAAACGGCAGTGGCACTCAAAGCCTTTGCGACTGTTGCGCGCTTCACCAGGGATCCGGCGGCCTGGGATGGGATGACAAAGCTTGGGAAGGCGCTCATCGCCTGGCAGGATGAGAGCGGCGCAATCCGCAATGGTGATGAGGCATCACGCGATGCCTCGCTGCAGAACGACCCCGATCTGACGGACATGGTTTATACCAATGGTTATGCTTTGTTGGCGCTGCAGGATGCATTCCGTGCCAATGGCAACGCGGTTTACCGCGTTGCTGCAGAGCGGTTGGCCCAATTCCTGGCACGCGTGCAATGCCAGGGCGAATCGGACCAATGGGATGGGAGTTGGCGCGGAAGTTACAGCCTCAGTTTGCAGCGCTGGCACGGGCGCGCGAACCAAAACAACGAATTGGACGAGGGTGGTATGTACTCAGCCTATACGGGTTGGAGCACGGCGCCCATCGCTTATGGATTATTAAGGTTATTGCCCAAGAAAAAGTAACAGGAATGCAGACTCCCGGAGTCTCCGAGACTCCGGGAGTCTAGTCTACATCGGGTTGAATCACGTACAATGAGATCATGAGAACGCCGGCCGGCAAAGAGTGCCGCTATTATTACGCAGACTACTTTCGGGGGCGTGAGAAACAAGAGTGTCGCTTGCTGGAACTCAATCCAGATGGGGGAAAATGGAAGCCTAGTCTATGTTCCAGTTGCCCCGTTCCTGATATTCTGCGCCAAAACGCCTGTCCTAACATCGTGCTCGAAGGAAAAGTTCATAAGTCGCTCTTAGGCTTGCGCGAGCAAGTCAATGTATATGCCGTTTGTACGCATAAGATGACTGAGGTAGAGAACCCTGCCGTCGGGTGCGGCGAGTGTCACTTGCATCGCCCCGGCGCGCAGATTTTCAAATGACCGGCCTGCTGCCAATGGCACCGGGTGTGTCTTCGGGCGAGGCACCTAAGGCGACAGATGCAAACGATCTTCTCCGATCTTCATGCCAGGCATCATCCAGGGTTGGAGTTCTACGAGGGTGAGCTGAAACACTACCACGACACACCGAATCGCGCGCAAATCGTCCTGGATGCGTTGCGGAGTGCCGGTTGTGCGGCGCCTAGTGCGCCCCAGGATTTTGGGCTGGATCCCATCCTGGCGGTTCACCGGGCCGATTACGTGACCTATCTGCAGCGTGCTTATGCTGATTGGGTCGGCGACGGTGGCATCCCGGCGGGGGTATTTCCTGACGTGTTTCCTATGCGATCGGCCATGCGTCATGGTGGCCGAATCCTGCGGCCAACAAAGCCATCCGCCCTGGCAGGTTATTACAGTTTTGATCTCACCGCTATCATCGTGGAAGGGACCTGGGAAGCGGTGTATCACTCGGCGCAATGTGCGCTGACGGCGGCTCGGATCGTGCACGCGGGTGCGCCAGCGGCGTTCGCGTTGTGCCGGCCGCCAGGACACCACGCGCACGCTGATCTGTGCGGTGGTTATTGTTTTCTGAACAACGCGTCCATTGCTTCTCATTGGCTGGCATCCTCCACGAGCACGGCCAAAGAAGGGCAGACGAGGGTTGCACTGCTCGATATCGATTTCCATCATGGCAACGGCTCACAAGACATTTTCTACTCGCGTGATGATGTGTTGTTCGTCTCATTGCACGGCGATCCGTCGCGCCAGTACCCCTATTTCATAGGTGCCGCCGATGAGTGTGGCGAAGGCCCAGGCTACGGATACACAGTCAATTTCCCACTTGAACAAGGTGTTGGCGATGAGCGCTACCTGGATGTGCTCGCACAGGCGTGCGAACGGGTTGCACGGTATGCGCCATCCTATTTGGTCATCTCCCTGGGCGTGGATACTTATCAGTTCGACCCGTTGGGCGATTTTGCGCTCACCAGCGCGATCTACCCGCGCATCGGCGCACTCATCGCGCAACTCGGTTTGCCGACGGTGTTTATCATGGAGGGCGGTTACGCGATTGAACAACTCGGGCTGAATGTCGCCGGTGTGTTGAGTGGGTTTGAAGAGGTAAGGCCCTCGTGACCATTCATCCATATCGGATGTCGTCGGGCGGCAGAGGCGATCGACCGGTTCCCAATCGCGCAAAGCACAACACAAACGAGAGGTATAAACGATGTCACAGATGGATTTGAAAGGTAGGTGGGCGTTGATCCTGGGCGCGTCGAGCGGTTTTGGGGCGGCTACGGCGCTCGAACTGGCTCGCAACGGCGTTAACATCATCGGGTTGCATCTCGACCGTGGCGCAGCGCTGGAAAGTGTGAAGAAATTAGTCGCCGAAATCGAGAGCTGTGGTGTGCTGGCACATTTCACGAACATGAATATTGCCAACGCCGAGAAGCGCACCGAGGCCATCGCCAGGATCAAGGAAATTCTGGCGGCTGCGTTGCAAGGTCCGAAAATCCTGCACGTCGTCATGCACTCGGTGGCGTTCGGTTCGCTGTTGCCGTTCATTGGTGATGAGATATCGAAGACATTGACGCAGGCACAAGTGGAGATGACGCTCGACGTCATGGCGAATAGCCTGGTGTATTGGGTGCAAGATTTGTGGCGCAATGGGTTGCTCGGTCGTGGTTCTCGTGTCTTTAGCATGACGAGTGCCGGCAGCGTGCAGGTGTTCGCGACGTACGGCGCTGTGTCGGCGGCAAAAGCCGCGCTGGAGTCGCACACACGCCAACTGGCGCTCGAAATGGGTCAGTATGGGGTACTGGTGAACTGCATCATGGCAGGTGTGACCGACACGCCGGCGTTGCGCAAGATCCCTGGCAACGAGAAGTTGATCGAAGGGGCGTTGCGGCGCAATCCTGGTGGCCGGCTCACCACTACCGCCGATGTTGCCAAGACGATTCGTGTCCTATCTGATCCGGACATTGAATGGATCAGTGGATCAAACATCGTTGTCGACGGCGGTGAACTGGTGGCCGGTAACTAGCCGCTCATCACAGGCAGCACGCACGCCGCAGGTGGTGCATCTGCGCGCATCGCTGTGGCTGCGGTGTGGTCCTGCTGGTTCACGTGCGCCTGCGCGCATCTCGGCCACGACGCGTAGCAGCTCTGCCTTTAAATCGTCCGTGTAATCGATGGCAAACTGCCGATCACTGTATTTGATAATGCCGTACACGGGCCGGATCGCCCAGTTCTCTTCGACCAATAGACAGTAGGCCGCCAACTGTAGGATGTGGCCCTCACGCGGTGCTGCGGGGGCAAGGCTTGATTTCACCTCTACCGGGACGATGCTGTTGTTTTCGTGCACCAGGTAATCGGGCTTGCCGGTGATATTGTGGCTGGCTGAAAATAGCGCCTGCTCGTTGCGCTGCCATGCGCTCGTGTCGGCATAAATAACGCGCCCGCGTGGCAGGCCCGTCCTTTGGCGCACCCAACGTGACAGCACCAAGGTTCCGAGCGCGAGCAGCAGGAAGAGGACGGCAACAACCACATCCATTTTGGATTTTAGATTTTAGATTTCCGATTTTCGCATTGAGTTCGTGGACAAGTGATCTGCCTGGCCGGCAATCCCAAATCGAAAATCCCAAATCGAAAATCGAAAATCAGGTGACTGCGATCATGTAGCCGCCGTCGATCACGATTACTTGACCGCGGATCATGCACGCGTCTGGACTGCATAGGAACGCGATGCAGTTAGCGACATCCTGTGGCTCTACGATCCGGCCGGCCGGCGTACGGTTGACGGCGCCTTGTACCATTACGTCGCGGCCCAAGCTGAAGTAATTCAAGGCGTCGGTGTTGATGATGCCGGGCGATACAGCGTTGACGACGATGTTGTACCTGGAAAACTCGACGGCACAGTAGCGCGTGACCGCTTCAAGCGCACTCTTGGACGCGCCGATGACCACGTAGTCGGGTAGGGTGCGCGCACTGCCAATGCTACTCACGTTGACAATGGCACCGCTGCCACGCTTCTGCATCAATGGCACGGCCCTTTGAGATGTGAACAGCGCCGCACGCGCGTTGACGTTCATCGTCCAGTCCCAGCCCTTGACCTTTTGCTCCATGACCGGCCGGGCATAACCGGAAGCGGCATTATTGACCAGGATATCCAGCCCATGGAACTGCTGGTCGATTTCATCAAAGAGCCTGTCAATTTCCTCTGGTTCGCTGATATCCGCCTTTACAATCAAAGCCTGACGCCCCAGCGCTTCTATCTCGCGTGCTGTTTCTTCGGCTGCGCTGCGCTTACGCAGGTAATTGACGACGATATCTGCACCGAGCTTTGCCAGATGCAGCGCTGTAACCTTGCCGATCCCGCGCCCGCTGCCGGTAATCAGTGCGATTTTGTTTGAGAAGTCGAAAGACATAGGTTCTTCGCCAGCTTTTTGTTTCGGAATGAGAAATTTGGGAATGGAGATTAGAGATTGCATATCTCCAATCTCTAATCTCTAATCTCCATTTGTACAGGTTTTAACAACACCGGGTTGAACTCCGCGATACGCTGAGGGCCAAGGCGTTCGAGTTCGGCCTGGGCGGCTCGCGCATCGTGGCGCAGTTGTGCGACATCGACGCCTTGGCAAACCTCAGGCAATGGGTTCAGGTATTGCCAGGCACGTTGGAACATTTTGATGGCGCCCGTGTAATTGTGTCGCTGGATCTGGTAATAGGCCACACCGATCTGCAAAATGCCCTGGTAAAGCTGGCGGATCGGTCCTGGCTCTTCGCGCCATGCCTGTTCAAGGGTCTCGTGTTGCTCGAAATATGCACCGGCATTGAACTCGTGGATGCCTTTGAGCAGCAACTCGGCCGGCGCTTGTGCGGACTGCCGCAATAGTTCATCACGCTCGTCTACACCGCCGCGAGCGTAGGTGCGAATCATGCCGGCAACGTTGGACTTAAATGCGCCGTTGCTGATGACGGCGTCACAGCCGGCTTTGCGGGCTTGCTCTAAAGTGTCTGTATGTGTGTGTGATCCGAATGCGAGCACGGGGATGCGTCGTGTAGCCGGATTAGTTTTGGCGGTAACAACCCATTGGCGCCAATCCACGGCTTTGATATTGAGATCGACAATGATCAACGCCGGTTGCTGTGCCACGAGATAGGGGATGACATATTCAGCAACCACGGGCGCGTTGTTGACGAACTCCACCTCATAGCCCAGGGTGTGTCCCGCTGAGCTGATAGGCTCTTGGAAGAAAAGATCCTCAACGAGAGCGACGATTCGCCTTTCACTTTCAGCCATTGCCATCCATTATCGCAAGTATCTCCAACTCCATCCACTGCGTTTCGGTGGTGCGCACGTAAGCGAACTGATACTCGCCGGAGCTGGCCGTCGCGCGGTAGTTGTCCACCCATGCCACGAAGCCCAGGGAACCACGCGGCGGTCCGGGTGCGCGCAATAGCTCGCGCCCATCCAGGCGAAAGATAACCGTCTCTGGCAACCATTCGACTTCGTATTCGTGCCACGCCGTCATATCGACATCCAGCATCGCCTCGCGCGCGTTGACGGCAGCGCGCGCCGTGGTCATGGCTAACGCGGAGATGAATGGGATTTTCAACACCAGGTTGAATGCACGTCCGGCGACGGCCACGAACCCCTTGGGCCATTGACCGCCGTTGAGCATGGCCGCTTTAAAACCGTGGCCGGGCATGCCGCGCGCCACCTGCAAGTCTGATTCGGGCGAGCTATAGAAGAACCATACGTTGCTCGGTGATTCCAGCAGGCTGCCATCACGAGAAAAAGGATGATTCCAGAACCCGAAGCCGGCCGTTCCTTTCAGGGCCTGATGTGAGCAGCGCGCGCGCAGGCACAGGCGTTGGGGGGGATGGTTGGCGAAGCGACGTGGCAGGGTATGCTCGTAGTCGTCCAATTGGGCATCGGTGTAGGTGTCTGCGCTGGTGGGGGGAATGATGAGACGATAACGGTTGCCAGCGCGTTCTATATGCCCACCGTTGACCAGGTGTTCGCGCAACACAGTAATACTCATTGCCCTATTATCAGGCCGGCTACCACTGCTATACTCCCTTCGTTGAACGGGCGTGATTGGAGCGCCCGGAAAGCTTGGGGGTAGGGGTATGGATATCAGACAGTTTAAAGATTCTCTTGCTACTGCAGTGCCATCTGCGTCATTCAGCAACGCTCTCCAGGCACTCTGGTACGATGCAAAAGGTGACTGGCAGACGGCGCATACGCGCGCACAGGCACAAGCAGATTCTAACGGTGCGTGGGTGCATGCTTACCTGCACCGCAAAGAAGGTGATCTGTCCAACGCGGCGTATTGGTATCGTCGTGCTGGAAAGCCGGTTGCGTCCGTTTCACTTGAGGATGAGTGGGAAACACTGGTAACAACCCTGCTTGCATAACGTTTGCGCCTGTATACCAGTGATGCGTTGATCTGCAAATCAATACCTATGAGCCAGTGACCGCCTTGCAACGCGCACAGGACGGGTTGAGGTTAACCTCTTCGTGAGATCATACCGCTGGTGTTGACCAGCACAATCCCAACGAGGATGAACACCCCACCCAGAAGAGCCCAAATCGTTGGCGTCTCCCCGAGCCATAACCAGGCGATGATGATCGCGACCATGGGGATCAGGAAGAGAAAACTCCCCGCCTTGGATGCTGGCGTGCGAGAGAGCACATACGACCAACTCACGTAACCAATCGCGGCGGGGAACACGCCCATGTAAATCACCGCGAGTGTGGCGCCTACGGATGCCGTGCTCATCTGCTGGACCAACCCCGGGGAGAAGACGAGTAGGAAGAAGGTACCGGCCCAGATCGCGCAAGCTGTGTACTGTAGCGGGCTGTAGCGCCTCAGCAAAGGCTTCTGACCGACAATATAGATCGCCTGTGCGACGGCTGCGGCGAGGACGATGATGGCGCTGGAGGAGAGTTGGAGACCCGTGTCGGGGTCGAGGGTGACCACCGCAACCCCAATGAAACTCAGAAATACTCCCAACCATGCCAGTAATCTCAGCCGCTCGTGCAGGAATACCACGGCGAGCAATGCCACGTAGATCGGTGCAGAGGCGATGATGAGGCTGGCTGTTCCGGCGGCGATATTCTGTTCGCCCGCGTTCAAGGTGATGTTGTAGAGGGTAAAACCGATGAAACCCGAGAGGGCGATGGCGGGCCAGTCCCGCAGGCGAGGTAGGGGCATCTTCGTCGCAATCGCATAAACGGCCAAAATGGCCGACGCTGTCAGGTAACGCAAGAGTGCGACACTCTGGGGTGAATAGGAGCGCAGGCCGGCTCGTATCCCGGCAAAAGCGGATGCCCACAGCACGATGGTGACCGCGGCGGCGCTTACGGTGCGCCAGTCAACTCGGATGGTCAACGATTGGATATGCGAAGATAGGTGGTAACACAACAGGTTGAGTCTTTCTTCCATTTCGATCAGATGCTTTATTGTGATGAGTAACATCATAGCGGTTTCTTCCATCCTCCACAATACAACCGGACAATCGCAGGTTGATAACCTCCTGCGAGGGTTGATCGGTTTATGCGAGTTAGCCTTTCCTCAGCGCGTGCGTGCCTATTACCTTGTGGGCAGTTATGCCGACGGCAGCGCGGTTGGAGGCAGTGACGTCGACGTGAGGATCGTCTTCCGTGATGATTTTAGAGAGGAGTTGCAACAACGGGATCGTGAACACCGCTTGCGCGCTTTAAGGCGAATGCAACGGATTGTATATACCGATCAAGGCATGCTGGAGGCCATCCGTTCTGTGACGGCTGAAGATGCGGAATTGTCTGAAGCACGGGCTGCGACCCTGCATATTTATGAACGCAACAATTCGTGTTTGCTAAGCCAGAGCGATGCTTGATCGATCTGCTCGCGGATGGCCCGTGGCGAGGTGCCGCCGGTGACATCACGCGAGGCGACGGATTGCGCGAAGTTGAATACGCTACGCACGTCTGGCCCGAAATGAGTGGAGAGATTGCGCCAGTCGTCATCGCTCAAGTCGCTCATCGCTATGCTGCGTTGTTCCGATAACGCAATCGCCTGGCCGCTGAGATGGTGGGCCTCGCGAAACGGCACACCTTTGCGCACCAGGTACTCGGCCACGTCCGTGGCAAGCATGGACGGGTCAAGCGCGCCAGCCATGCGGGCCACGTTCACACGCAGCGTGCGGACTGCGCCCGCGGTCACAGGCAGGGTAATGTTGAGCGTGTCGACCGAGTCAAACAACGGTGGCTTATCCTCCTGTAGGTCTTTGTCGTAGGTCATCGGCAAGCCCTTTAATGTGGTGAGAAGCGCCACCAGGTTGCCGGTGAGACGCCCGCTTTTACCACGAGCCAGTTCTATTGCATCGGGATTCTTTTTTTGCGGCATCAGGCTGGAGCCGGTGGAGTAAGCGTCGTCGAAGGTGACGAATCCAAATTCGGCCGAGGAATAGATGACGAGGTCCTCGGCCATGCGGCTCAGGTGCGTCCCTATGAGTGTGCAGCAGAACAGGAGTTCGGCGACAAAGTCGCGGTCGCTGACCCCATCCAGGCTATTCATGCTGACGCGCTCGAAGCCGAGTGTTTGCGCCAATGCGGCGCGGTCGATGGCAAAGGGGTTGCCGGCCAGCGCCCCCGAGCCCAGCGGCAATACGGCTGTGCGGCGGGCGCAGTCATCCAACCGTTCCACGTCGCGGGTGAAGGCCCAGAAGTAGGACAAGCACCACTGTGCAAAGGTGATTGGCTGGGCGCGTTGCAGGTGGGTATAGCCGGGCATCAGGGTCTCGACGTGCGTTTGTGCCTGTGCCAGCAACGCGGCCTGTAGGAGGCCTATTTTTGATTGTAGATTCTGGATTTCCGATTGCGCAAACAGGCGCAGATCGGTCGCAATCTGGTCGTTGCGGCTACGGCCCGTGTGTAGTTTACCCGCAACATTGCCGGCAACCTCCTTCAGCCGCCGCTCGACGGCGGTATGGATATCCTCATCGTCCGGTTTGATCTCAAAGTGGCCGTCGGCGAATTCGGCATGGACCTGCTGCAGGCCCGTCACCAGTTGGGTCGCTTCGTCGTCAGTAATGATCCCGGCCTGTGCCAGTGCAACGGCGTAGGCCATACTTCCACGGATGTCGGCGTCCCACAGGCGCACGTCAAACGACATTGAGTCCTGAAACTCGGCCATCAGCGCGTCGGTTGTGCCACTGAAACGGCCGCCCCATAGTTTTGTCATCGTGAAAGATCGTTCCTTGTATGTTAAATATATGTTTCTGGTTGCTTCTGGTTGCCAGGTGATTACCCCAGGCGTTCGTCAACTGACCGCTGGCGAAAATCCGGTGCGCGGTTTTCGATCACCGTCGATAGTAGCGTGTCCTGCATGCGCGACGCGATGCGGGGATCGAACGCATCCAGCGCACAGTTGGTGACGATCATGGTCGGCAGCCGATTGCGATACCGGTAGTCCAGAATTTCGAACAACACGCTATCCGACCAGTCGGACTTGCCTTCCGCACCCAGGTCATCCAGGATCAGCACCGGCGCATTCTTGAAGGCATTCATATGCCCGCTATAACTTTCCTGCTCTGTGTTGGCCTGTAGCTCCATGGTGTGTCGTAATGAAGCCAGTAGATCGGGCATGGTGATGAACAGAGCAGCGCGGCCGGATGCAATCAGATGATTGGCCACTGCTGCGCATAAATGTGATTTTCCGTTGCCCCGCTCGCCCCACAGCACCAGCCAGCGACTATCCGGCTCCTCGGCGAACTCCTCAGCCGCTTCCAGGCAATCGCGAAGCAGTGCGTCCTCTTCGCCGGCGAAGCGGGTCTTGAAGTTGAAAAAAGTCTGCTTAAGCGCAGCCCCGGTGCGGGATGAGTAAGCGTCCACAGCGCGCACTTTCCACGCTTGCGCTACACCACATACCGGACATGCCTTCAGATTGCCTTGCGCGTCCAGCACGTAACGACGATTGCCGCAATAATTGCAATCCGGTCCGCCATCGGCCGGTTGAATGTGCGCGTCAGGACTGCTGAGTGACTTACTCTCTGTTGGCATCGTCCCCGTTGAGCGTTGCGCGGCGCTTGGCGCGTTCCGCGATACGCTGGCGAGCACGTTCTCGAGCGGCCTCGCGCTCCGCCTCGGTCGATTCTTCGACCTGCGGTCTGCGGGTGACTCCGCGTTGTCGTGTTCCTGGGACATGCTTTCGTCTTGCATCCTTCACCTCACTGGCCTTTTCGTCTGGCGGCGCCGTGAGCACTTTCTTGATGTAGTTCCAGTTTAACGCATTTGCGCTGGCGGCCCTGTCAAAAGCGTATGTCCAGCGTGACTGGTCGGTGACGTGTTGCGCGACGTCGTTGATCTCGCGCGCCACACTCGGATCCAGCACACGGCTGACGCGCCGCTTGTATTCATTGAACGCGAAGTGCGCCGTCTCGTTGACAGGCTGGGGTTCGAACAGTGCGGGAGATGGATTGAGCAGCAGCCTGCGCACGTACGCCCAGTCACGTTTGTTTTGTGACATGGCATATTGGAATGCAGCGCGCCAAACCCCCAGATCGTTGATCTCGCTTGCCAGGGTGCCAATGTCCTGGGCGATGCGCGACGTCGGCGGCAATCCGAAGGTCAGCTCATAGAGCTGGATCAATTCCCGCAGCATGAGATCGGGGATGATGCGCGAACGGACCAGCGCAAGCTCTGCTTCCTCCTGTTCAGACAGGAGGGGGATGAGTGCGTCCACGTCTGCATGCTGTTGTACGATGAGTCGTTTCATTGCTTCAATCGCCGGCCGCGCACCGAAGATGCCAGCGGCTGCCTGCACCAGGTTGAATTCGTGGCCGTTGGGCCACCGCCCGGCCAGTTCGCGGAATGCGATGATCTCGTCGGGCGCCGGTTCGGTACGCGCATCGGTGCGATTGACAACGATGCGGTAATAGGCCGATGGGTTCGCGGGCGAGTTGGCGGTGAGCAGGGTAACACAACTCTCCAGCGTGCGCACCGGCGTCCCCTTGGGGCGCGGTGCGCTGAGCGCTGCGCGCACGGCACGCATAATCTCGTCGTTTGTGTAGCCCTGTGCCAACCATTCCTCGACCAGTTGTTCGTCGGCGGGGCTAGCCGGGTATGCATCGATTGCTTCCAGCCACTCAATTTCGCGCATGGCTGCCGCCAGCGTCTCGCGCGTGGCGAGGTGTGTGGTGGTGGATTTCGCCGCGACACGCCTGGCCTCGGCCAACTCGACGGCTTCGATCGTGCGGCGGCTGGCTTCGTTGTTGAGGAAGTAGCGTGGCTCCCCCAACGATTCGGCGTTGGTACGCAGCAGCGTGCCGCGTGCCGTGGCGCGCTGCAAGGCCGAATCGAGGGTAATCTGTGGCGCAAAGCCTAGCCCATCGCGCAACGCCGGGTGTGTTGCCAATTCACGAGCGGTCACCGACGCCGTGTCGGATTCTTTGAGTTCCAAGAGGCGCAAGGCTACCAGGCTGACTTTGAGTTCGGCCAGGTCGTCTATCTGTGCCAGGGCGTGTTGGATGAAGTCATCGAGCATGAGAACTACAACTGTATCTTCTCTTTCGCCAGATTCTTGAACGAGGTCAGGTGTTTGTCAAAGAAAAGGTTCGCCTTGCCGGTGGGGCCGTTACGGTTTTTGGCAACGGTGATCTCGGCGATGTTCTTGAACTCGGTGTCTGGATTGTAGACCTCGTCACGATAGATGAACATGACGATGTCTGAGTCTTGTTCGATGGAATTGTGGACGACGATGTCATTCGCAACAAAGTTGTGCGGTCCGGGCACCGTCATATCGTAAACTTCGGTAGGCCCTTTCTCGATGATGAGTGCAATTTCATCCCAGTAAATATCACTCTCCGCGAGTCGGGCGATTTCTGCGGACCTAACTGCTTGAGCAAGCCTTGAGGCACGCTCACGACTGAGATTCTGTCTGTAAAGTCCAGTGCCGCAGTAGGCATTGCCCAGGTTTGCCTGCATCACTCTACCGGGGATTTCATGAGTTTGCATAGCGGGCACTGCATAGCGGCGCCAAACGGCGCTAGGGATGATGTCTCGATTGGTGTTTGCAGGCATATCGGCAATGTGATGGGTGATGCTAGACAATTGCAACAATTTCTGACTTCCCACAGCCCCAACAGTGTGGATGAATCGATCTATATCTGGTTTCCCACTGACTGTAACATGGTACTGATCTCTTCCTTTGCCTGTTTGTAGTATCTTGCTCAACCGGGCATTAATTCCTATTCTAAGGAGTAGGGTCAGAACGTCTTGTGCAAGTCGTTCACTGCTTGAGGCGTAATAGAGGGTTGGGTAGTATCGCGTGCCTGCTTTGGTTAAATGGATACAACCATCTGTTGCCCATAGGTGGCGCAGGAACAGTGCGATGGCTTCTCGTGGCTGCTGGAAAACCTTCTCTGGAACAAATTTTTCATATGATCGCTTACCCCAAATGCCCATCCCTTGAAGCCAGTCGGTGACAGCGCTATGCACATTGTGTGTGTGCAACCGATTGGAGGAAAGATAAACCTGGTACCACTGATGCTCATTTTGAATGCGCGGGCTGATCTCATCACCAAATAGATCACGTGCTAGCCCGGCAACAATATCAGCTATGTCTCGATCCTTCGTTGTGTACTGGATCGCATGAGTAGGGAGCGTGCAACCGTCGCCAATCAGGTGCCCGAGCAAGGCAAGCTCAGAATCACTCATCGTTTGTGTGGATGAACAGCCAAGGGCACGCGGTAGCGCGATGCGTTCGCCCGGCATCAACTCGTCCAGCCGTTTCCAGCCATCAAATGTCAGAAACTTGTGGTTGCCGGTTGCCTCGATGGATCGACCGAGTCGGGTGGTCAAGCGGTACACTGGCTTTACACCCGTTGAAAAAACGCGACTCACTTGAGCCCGTTCGATCTTCAGGGTTGATTCGCTCAATGCCCAGATGTCAAAATGGGCTTTTCCAGCCAGATTGCGGATGGGCACTCGTTGCCCGGTATCCGCCAATGTCACCAGAGTATCCCCGGCTAGACAACCGGATTCGCGCAAGTCGCTGAGCATCGGGCGCTTGTCGCTGCGCTGTTCGACTAAACGTGACAACTGGCTGCCGGCGATCAAGGGCACCTTCAATTCGCGCGCGATGCCTTTGAGCGCCCGCGAGATGTAGGAGATCTCCTGCACACGGTTGTCCGAACGCCCGCCGCTCTCACCCTGCATCAATTGCAGGTAGTCCACGATGATAAGGTCGAGACCATATTCCTGGTAGATGCGGCGAGATTTCACCCGCAGATCCAGCGGCGTGAGCGACGGCGCATCGTCCAGGAAAATGTACAGGTCCGCCATCTGCATGCACACCTTGGTGAGCGAGCCCCACTCCTCGTCGCGTAGATCCCCGATACGCAGTCGCTGCGAGTCGATGCCGGTTTCGGAGGCCGCGAAACGCTGCACGAGTTGTTCGTTGCTCATTTCCAGCGTGAAGATCGCCACGCGCTGGCGGTGGCGGAACGCGGCGTGATAACCGATGCAGTTCATAAGGGAGGTTTTCCCCACACCCGGCCGGGCCGCAATGATGATCAAGTCGCCTTTTTGCAGGCCGCCGGTCAATTTGTCCAGGTCTGGGTAGCCGGTGGGGATGCCCAGGGGCTCGTCTTTGTGCTCATGCAGATATTCAATTCGTTCGAAGAACTCATCGACCACCTTGCGGATCGGCGCCATCTGGCCACTGGAACGCTTGTCAGAAACACCAAAGATGGCGGCTTCGCTCTTCTCAATGACTTGATCTATCGGCAGGATTTCGTCATAGGCCAGTTTGGCGACATCGCTGGCTGCGTTAATCATGCGCCGGCGCAATGCGTAGTTCTCCACCAAGTGCGCATAGGCTTCGATGTTAAGTGCCGTGGGCACGCTGGTCGTTAACTGCGCAAGATAGCTGTCGCCGCCGACTTCTTCGAACAGGTTCTGGCGTGCGAGTTCTGCGGAGACGGTTAGGAGATCGGCCTTCTCGCCTATCGCCATGATCGCCTGGTAGATCCAGCCGTTCTTGACAATGTAGAAATCTTCGGCGTTCAGGAACACGGCGACACGCGGCGCAGCCGCCGGGTCGATCAGCAGCGAACCTAAAACGGCTTCCTCTGCTTCTACGCTATGGGGTGGGAGAACATCCGCCATCTGGCAATATACGCTTGACGATTCAAAGAAAAGATAGGGACTTGTCTGAGGATTATACAATCCAGAGGTGTTGCGTGAGTAAAGCAGTGAATGATGATGGCGAGATCCATGGTGAACAAAGAGCGACCTGCAATGAAGACACAGAAGCGGCATGGCAGACAGGCCAGGAACACGATACAGGATGAACGGCACGCCAATGCCTGGCAGCCGGATGAGCGTATTCCTCGTCTGACGTCTCACCTCTCACAGTACATACCTCACACGTTGGCGCTATTGGCATTTCTTCTGCGCGCGTTGAACATCACTGGTGAAAGCCTCTGGCGTGACGAAATCGACACCGTTCGTTTTTCGTTTACTGCCTTGAGCGAGATGCTGGGCAATCTGGCGCGCAACGGTTTCAATGGCCCGCTCTATCACCTGTTGATGCGCGCCTGGCTATCGCTGGCTGGTGTGAATGACTTCGCGTTGCGCTACTTCTCGCTGCTGTGTGGCGTCGCGGAAATCGTACTCGTATTTGCACTGGCGCGGCGATTATTCGGCCGGCGTACGGCGCTGCTGGCGACATGGTTCGCAGCCATTGCCCCAGTGTTGATCTGGTACAGCGGCGAGGGGAAGATGTATACGCTACAACCCGCGCTGATCGTGTTGGCATTGTATGCGTTGCGCAGGGCGGTGGAGTCCAGGCCATGGAGATTAAAGATTGCGGCCTTGCGCACTGGGCGATATTGGAGATTTAGCGCTCCAATCTCTAATCTCCAATCTCTGAATCCCTGGTGGGCGGTCTTCATCGTCGCGGTTTCACTGGGATATTACGTGCACCTGCTCACACCGCTCTTCCTGGCCGTTGCGGCCGCCTTTTTTTTATTGTGGTGGCTGCAGTCGAGGTACCACATCAAAGGCGCGCTCCTGGCTGTGGTGTTGTGCACATTGCCATATGTTCCGATGGCGGTGTGGCAGTTGCCGACTTTCCTGGCCGGCACAAATACAGGACACACGTTTTATCCATTGAGTGTCACCCTGTTTTCATTGCTGTATAACTGGTCGCTGGGGTTGAGTGAGCAACTCCCGCCCGGCGCCCCAGCAGGATATACCTGGTTGGCCATACTGGCGTTTGCGGGTATTGCTGTGATCGGTCTGGCCGGCAGTGCGGTGACCCTTGGTGCCCCAGCCAACAGCACGCCACACTCCAGGCAGAATGCTGTTGTGACGAAGGAACATATTGCTCCCATGCATGCGTTCTCATCTGCTGTGGGGGTGTTCATGTGGCTCATGCTGCCGATGTGCCTGGTGTTCGTCATCTCCACCCGCGCACCTGTGTTCGAGCCGCGCTATGTGCTGTGGTCCGCACCCGCTTTATATATCCTGATGGGTGCGGGCCTGGCGTGGTTGCTCACACACGTGAGCGCCTTCGCGCGCGTGCTCTTCGTACTCGTGAGCATGGTCAGCTTGTGGGGAACGGCGGCGCAAATGCTCTATCCCATCCGGCCCGACGTGAGTGGCGCGGCGCGGTATGTCGCGGCTCACATGCAACCGGATGACCTGTTCATGTTTCAGATTCCCTACACGCGGTACGGATTTGAGTACTACCTGCCAATGTATGCCCCCGCGTTGCCGGTGGACCCGGAGCCACGTCCCGATGACGGATTGCGCACCTTGCAGGGGCTGCGCGAACGCATCGTTGACGCACCTTATACAAACCATGGCGCAACAACCGATGACGTCAATTCGCAGTTGCTGCCAATGATGTTTCGCCAGCAGCGCATCTGGTTGGTCGAGGTTGAGGCAAGCATGTGGGATGAGCGCGATTTGGTGCGAGCCTGGTATGACGAGAACATGCAGCAAGTTGAGCGCCGGGAACTGCGCGGCGTCACCGTGACCCTGTACGAAATCACCTGGAAAACAAGCTGTTTTCTGCCACATGTCTCCGTGGGAGAAGCCACGCCCGAACGTTAAATAGTCCGCGTCCGGCGTATAATTCAAATGGATCATTTCCTCTGGAATTTAAGGTTCGTTTGCGCGGTGTGGGTCAACGTCATTTGAAACCCAGCGCAGACGCAAGTCGGAACACGACGGACGGAGTAACCCTTACGTGAGTGAGAATCCTAATGGGACTGTGCCGGATGGGGCGCATGAGTTTGCCTCCACCCCAAACGATATTGGCGGAGACGGTGTAGCAGAGCCGGTGCAGGAGACCGCGACAACATCATCGCCATTCGGCCGTATTCGGGATGCTGATATCGACCAGCAGATGCGTGGCGCGTATCTCGATTACGCCATGAGCGTGATCGTCGCGCGCGCGTTGCCTGACGCGCGTGATGGCCTGAAGCCAGTGCAGCGCCGCATCCTCTACGTCATGGAGGATACGGGTGCGCGTGCGAACACCCCTTTTCGAAAATCGGCGCGCATCGTCGGTGATGTGTTGGGCAAGTATCATCCGCACGGCGACGTCGCCGTGTACGAAGCCATGGCGCGCATGGCACAGGATTTCTCCACGCGCTACCTGCTGGTGTCTGGTCAGGGCAATTTCGGCAGTGTGGACGGCGATCCGCCTGCAGCCATGCGCTATACCGAAGCGCGGCTGTCGGCTGTGGCCGAGGAAATGCTGGCGGACCTGGATAAGGATACGGTTGACTGGGTCGATAATTTTGACGGCACGTTGCAGGAGCCGACCGTGTTACCCGCCGGGTTGCCGAATCTGCTGCTTAACGGCACGACAGGCATCGCCGTCGGTATGGCGACGAACATTCCGCCCCACAACTTGGCTGAATTGTGCAGCGCCGTCGCGTATCTGATTGACCACTGGCAGACGGTCGAGGATGTGACGGTCGACGAGTTGATGAAGCTCGTGCTCGGCCCGGACTTCCCGACGGGTGGGATGATCATCGGTCGCGAAGGCATCCAGCAGTCTTATGCCACCGGGCGCGGGCGTTTGGTCGTGCGCGGCGTGGCTGGCATCGAGGAAATGCGCGGTGGGCGCAACCAGATTGTGATCACCGAATTGCCCTACCAGGTGAACAAGGCGATGCTGGTCGAGCGCATCGCCGACCTGGCACGGGATGGCCGTATTGAAGAAATTACCGATTTGCGCGACGAAAGTGACCGGCGCGGCATGCGCATCGTCATCGAACTGCGGCGTGGCGCACAACCCAACCGCGTGCTCAACCGGCTGTATAAGTTCACAGCCCTGCAAAGCACATTTGGCGTGCAGATCCTGGCGTTGGTCGAAGGCCAGCCGAGATTGTTGGGCCTGAAACGCGCCCTGACCATCTTCATCGAACACCGGCGCGAAATCATTCGCCGTCGTACGGCGTTCGACCTTGCCAAGACCAGGGTGCGCGCACACATCCTGGAAGGCTTGCGTATCGCGCTCGATTTTCTCGACGAGGTGATCCGTACCATTCGCGAGTCGGAGAACGCCGATGCCGCCAAGACGCAATTGATGACGCGCTTGAAGCTCAGTGATTTGCAGGCCCAGGCCATCCTGGATATGCAATTGCGCCGCCTGGCGGCTTTGGAACGACAAAGGATCGAGGATGAGTACCAGGATTGCTTGAAGACCATTGCTTATCTTGAGGACTTGCTGGCTAGCCCGATCAAAATACTGGGCCTGGTGAAAGACGACATGCTCAGGCTGGCTCAGAAATATGGCGACGAGCGACGCACCCAGATCGTCCTGGATGGGCGTGAGAGCTTCGACGAGGAAGAACTGATCGCTGATAAAAGTGTGCTGATCTCGCTGACACAACGCGGTTACATCAAGCAAACCCCGAGCGATGCCTATCGCGCCCAGTCACGCGGTGGGCGTGGTGTGAGCGGTATGCAAACCAGCGGAGAGGATGAGGTCATCTTCCTGTTCTCCGCCCGTTCGCATGACACCATCCTCTTCTTTAGCAATCGCGGGAAGGTATATGCGCTCAAGGCGTATCAGATCCCGGAGGGAGACCGCGCGGGCAAAGGCACGTACATCGGCAATCTCATTTCCGTCGGTGATGGAGAACGCATCACTGCCGCGCTGCCCATCTCGAAGGAAATGATGTCACTGGCAGTGTCTGCAAACGGTGCTGACGAGATAAGCATGGAGGACGTGGATCCGGACCACACGGACGAGGATATCGAGATGGAAGCAGAGGAGAGCACTGCCGACATCGCCGAGGCAGAGATGCATGATCTCCAATCCCCGGCCTCCAATCTCCACGCCTCGCCTTGTGTTGCCATGTGCACGCTGAAGGGTCGCATCAAACGGGTGACGCTGAGCCAGTTTGCCAGCATCCGCAACAGTGGTTTGATCTGCATGAATTTGAGTGGCGATGATCAGCTTAGCTACGTACGCTTGACGCCGGGCAACGGCGAACTCATCCTGGTCACTGCACAAGGGCAGGCTTTGCGGTTCGAAGAGACGTTGGTCCGGCGTATGGGGCGCACTGCTTCAGGCGTGCGCGCCATGAAGCTCAAGCGTGACGGCGATTACATCGCCGGCATGGAGGTGGTGGAGCCGGGTGGACACCTGCTGACCGTCACCGAACGGGGATACGGCAAATGTACAACCCTGGACGAATACCCGGCTAAAGGACGTGGCGGCGGCGGTGTGCGCACGATGGGCGGCACGCTGGACGTTACGGGTCTGCTCATTGCAGCGCGCGTCGTTCAGCCGAACGATCAGATCACGATCATCAGCGCAAATGGTGTGGCACTACGGCAAAAAGTGAGCGACATCCCGCAGAGCGGACGCGCCACCCGCGGGTCGAGGTTGATCAACTTGCGTGAGGGTGACGCTGTAGCGAGTGTGGCACGTTTGGCGGATGTGACGCAACAGGAAGGGGTCAAGGTTCCCGCGTAGCCCTGTAGCTTGGCATCGTTCAAGAAACGGATACTCCCAGGAATACAACCTGGAAAAACAAGGTCTTAATGGTCACTTCACGTACCAATTCACAGTTGCTGGCCCTCTTGCCGGATCTTGACTCGCAGCGTATTGCTGAGACGTTGGTGGCGTTCGCGAATAGCGATGGCGGTATGATCGTGCTGGGCTATGACACGCGCGGCAAAGAGTTGATGCGCGCAACGCCCGAGGATATCGAGAGTGCTTTGCGGGAGGCGGCACGCCTGTGCAAGCCACCTGTGCATGCCTCACTTGAACCGGCTGATAGCAGCGGTGGCGGGCCAGCGCTGGTGATCCGTGTGCCACGAAGCCAGGATTTGCACTCGCTCGAAGACGGGCGCGTACTCGTACGGGTCGCCGGCGAAAATCGCCCGCTGACAGGGGATCAGATCCGCAACCTGGCTACCAGCAAGGCCACCGGTGATTTTGAGGCGGAGTTGGTGGCCGGCGCGTCCTTCGATGACTTCGACCCGGCCATGATCGATGAGTACATCGCCAAGCGTGAGGACCGCACCCGGCGCAAGGTGCTCGGCGATAAGCAGCAGTTGTTGCGTGATGTGGGTGCGCTGGACCACCGCGGCCAGCCGACGGTGGCCGGGATCCTGCTGTTCGGCAAGAACCCCCAGGCGTTTATGCCACAGAGTGGCGTGGTGTTTGTGAAGTTCCCTGGCGTGGAGCCACGGGCTGACGGTGGCGCATTTGGCTACGGGCGGCGCGAGGAAATCAACGGGCCGCTTGCTCGCATTATCGAGCGTTCGTGGCAGGTGGTGCTGGAAGAGATGCGCGTCGGGGCCGTGGTTACGGGGCTGGAGCGACAGGACGTTCTGGAGTATCCCGAGTTCGCTGTGCGCGAGTCGCTGGTCAATGCCGTATGCCACCGTGACTACCGGCTGCGCGGCCGGCGTATTGAAATCCGTAAATTTTCGGATCGCATGGAGATCATCTCGCCGGGTGGGCTGGCGGGCTATATCACACTGGACAATATCATCGAGGAGCACTTCTCGCGCAACCCGCGCATCGTACAGGGCCTTTTTCAGTGGGGCTACATCGAGGAACTGGGTTTAGGGATCGATCGCATGATCGAAGATATGACTGCCTACGGCCACCCCCCGCCCAAGTTCAATGCGCCAGCGCACAATTTCACCGTCGTGCTGTCGAACCACCGCGAACGGCGCGGCCATTTCTCCATCACGACACCATTGACCACGCCCGAGGGGTTGACCGTGAACGAGCGACAGGCGCGCGCGTTGCAGTACATTCGTGATCACGGGCGAATCACCAATCGCGATTACCAGGCGCTCTGTCCCGATGTGACTGCCGAAACGCTGCGCACCGACCTGGTGGACATGGTGGAGAAGGGTGTGTTGATGCGAATTGGCGAGAAGAAAGGCACGTACTATATACTGAAGTAGCGGGTAGCAGCAAATAGCCAGTGGATGGAAATACGACTATGGCCGTACAAGCCGCACTAAGATTGTTCACCGTTACTGACTACACTCGGATGCGTGAGACAGGCATTCTGTCTGAAGACGATCGTGTCGAACTCATTGCTGGCGAGATACGCATCATGACTCCTATTGGCCCACTCCATGCCGCTGTTGTGAAACGACTCAACGCGCTCCTCAGCCGCCAACTCGCTGAGGAAGCGATCATTAGTGTGCAAGACCCGATCCAATTGGATGACTATACCGAGCCGCAACCAGATATCGCTGTATTGCGGCCACGGGCAGATTTCTACGCAAGTGAACATCCGGCGGCCGCTGACGTGCTGCTGGTTGTGGAAGTCGCAGACACATCGATTGAGTACGACCGCGACGAGAAATTGACGCGTTATGCTGGAGCGAATATCCCCGAAGCTTGGTTGGTGGATGTCAGCCGCCAGACGGTGGAGCAGTACACGTCGCCGCGCAATAATCGTTACTTGAACTTGACGCTTGTCGAGTACGAAGACGTCCTCACGGCACATGCCATTGCTGGACTCACATTTCCAGTACGGCACATCTTTGGGTGATGCCCTGATCGTTGGCGTCAGGCAGGCGTCTGACCCGGAGCGATATATTCATCATGTGCTTGCTGGCAGAGTGGATGGAGTCGTCGCCATATCCGTCTCGGTAGGAGGTGATATCCGATGAATGATGTTCTGGTGCATGCCCGTACGGTCCTGGAGACCACGCCTGCGCGCTGGTCGAGCCTGGTATCGTCCGTGACTTCTGAGCTACTCACGCTGGCGCCTGCACCGGGGGAGTGGTCCGCGGCTGAGTGCCTGCAGCACCTGGTTGACACCGAACGTTGGGTGTTCCCAACGCGTATACGTGCCTTGCTCGGCGGGCTGGACTTCCCGGCGTTTGACCCGGAGAAACAAGGTTCCAAGCCAGGCGAGCAGCAACCTGTCGGTCTTGCCGACGAGTTTGCGCGCCTGCGCGGTGAGAGTCTCGCCGTATTGGGGCGCGTGATGCCGGACGACCTGCCACGCCAGGCCAGACATAGTGAATTGGGCCTGGTCACGCTGGAGCAGTTGCTGCACGAATGGGCCGGTCACGATCTCATGCATACCGTGCAGGCCGAACGCGCACTGATGCAGCCATTCATACGCGGTTGCGGCCCCTGGCGCTCCTATTTTGCCGATCACGATATCGACCTGGTGAAGCTGGCATAGCATCTGTGCTGAATGCACGACATGGCTAACGCGGCGTCTGCAGAATTTCCCCCTGACTTTGCCATCCAGCCGGCGGAGTTAACCCTGGCATTCTCGCATCTGCCAGGCGAACGCCGGCTGAGCTTTGCGCGCCATGCGCATGATCCTGCCGGCTGGCGACAGCAGTGCAAGCAGAAGCTGGCAGCGTTGCTAAACGTACAAGCGCAACAGACTTGTGCGGTGCGCGAGTTGCGACAAGTGCTGATCGGGGAAGGGATCGCCGTCAAAGCCATGGTCATGCACGTGAGCGATCAGTTGGATGTGCCCGCCTACTTGTTGGTGCCGCGAGAGAATTGTGCACCGCACACGGCGGTGATGGCCATTCACGGTCATGGCGAGGCTGAGCCGTGCATCGGTTTGGGTGAGGATTACCATCACCAATTTGCGCTGGCGCTGGCCAGGGCAGGCTACCTGGTGTTGTGCCCTGAGCTGCGCGGGTTCGGCGCTCTGAAAGATGTGGCTGTGGGTGCAGCCGGTCAGCGCCTGGATTATTGGAACTGGGGTGGGGCCATGGCCTACTCGCTGGTCACCGATGGCTTCCAGCATGGACACACCCTGATCGGCGATACCGTGGCTGACTTGCTGCGATGGGAGGAGTGGTTGGCACAGATGTTCGCCATCCAGCATCTACACGTTGCAGGGATCTCCTACGGCGGCGATCTGGCGCTGACTTATCCGGTGTTCAGCGGACGGGTCGATCGCATCTTTGCCAGTGGGACACTCGGCTCGTTCTCGGTGATCTTCTCACGCTGCTATAACGCCCCCGCACACTGTATTCCCGGTGTGTTGCAGTGGATGGATCGCTCGGATATCGCGGGTTTGAATGCGCCACGGCCTCTCGTGCTGCACTACGGCGAACTCGACACACCCGGCGATGACAACTACTCGGCGTCATACAACCACACGGTTGAACCATCCGTGCACGAATTGCGCGCCATCTATAAGGCATTCGGCGCAGAAGATGCACTTGAACTGCTGGTCACAGTGGGCAAGCGGCATGAGATGGATAACGAGGCTTTGCTCTCTTTCTTTGCAAATACAGCGTCATGATTGAACTACGCGGACAAAGAATCGTATTGCGCACGTTGGAGCGCGAACACTGCCGCATCCTGTGGCAACAGTTCGAACCTGCCCAGCCCGTTCCCACCGAATCGCTCAGCCCTGGTCTGTCTGCCGAATATAACACGGCTGCACAACACGTGTTATCCAAGTGCGGCTTCGTGCAGGAGGGTCGCGAGCGTGAGGCGATCTACTGCGCTGGACGCCGCTGGGATCGTCTCATCTATGGTTTGTTGCGGTCTGATTACGAACGGGTGTCTTCCTCTTGAGTCGTCTCACTCAGTTCGAGCAGGGCACGACCGGCGTTACGCAATTCCTCACCGGGCAGCTTGTGCAGATGGATGGCCAGGCGTAGAAATGGCAACGCGCACGGGTCGGTGACAAAGGCACGCACGTCGTCGGGCAGGCCGTCAACGTAAGCCTGCTGCTTGTGTCTCAGTTGTGCCTCGCCGAGCGGGCCAATGCCCAGATCCAGTAACGCGTCCAGGGAGAGGTCGAGGCAAGCGATCAGCCGCTGCAATTCGGTGATGGGAACAGGACGTTTGCCCAGTTCGTATGCGTTCAGCCGAGAAGGGGACATGCCAACCGCCTCTGCAAGCTGCTTAAGGGACTGGTTCGTCTTTAGTCGTGCCTGCTTCAGACGCGTGCCGATGATATGCGTGCGCAATGCCATGACTTCGCTCATGTCGAAATCCATGCGGGGCGTCACCATCTGCGCAGACGTTGCCTCGTCCACCAATGCCTCTACTGGGACACGCAGGTAATGGGCAAGTGCCTCCAGTTCGACCAGCGATGGTTCTCGTAAGCCTTCTTCGTACCTGGACATGAGTGTCGAGGAAATCCCGACGAACGCAGCGCAGTCTTTGCGGGTGTGACCGGTCGTCTCACGAGCACGGCGGATGAGCAGGCCGATGGTCTTGCAGCGGGCTTCAGTGGAATCAGGCATAATCAAACCTCAACATTCTATGTCGATCAATAACGACGGATCTTGCGGGTAGGATTGTATCAACAATGCGAATCGCACTGAATGCCTGGTTCTACGATCAGCCCACCACCGGCAGTGGCCAATACGTGCGCAACCTGTTGGATGCACTGCGCGAGATTGCACCGGCGGTGAATATCGAGCCCGTCGTGCCGCGTTCGCGGGGTGACTGGGCCAAAGTCTGGTTCGAGCAAGTTGAGTTCCCACGTGCAGCACAGCGTATGAAGGCTGATCTGGCTTTTGTTCCGTACTGGGCGCCCCCGTTGCAGTGCGCTATTCCAACAGTCGTCACCATTCACGACGTCATTCCGTTGGCGTTGCCGGCTTACCGGGGCGGACCGCCGCAACGCCTATACACCGCACTGGTACGCGCTGCCAGCACCAATGCCATCCACATTCTGACAGACTCTGAGTTTAGCAAACGCGATATTCTCAAACACCTGGCGGTGGAAGCAGGGCGTGTCACCGCGGTGCCGCTGGCAGCCGATATACGTTTCACGCCGTTCGTGCCGGACGATGAACTGGACCGCGTACGCGAGCGCTACCAATTGCCCGCATCATATGCGTTCTACCTGGGCAGCTTCGACTCACGCAAGAATATCGAGACGTTGCTGCAGATCTACGTGTGGTGCGGGGACACTATTGGCCAGGAGTTCCCACTGGTCGTTACTGGCGAGCCAGGCACACCTGCATATGCCAGCGATGGGCGCAAGACGACACTCGGACAGATGGCCAAAGAACTTGACCTGGATGAGGAAGAGGTGCGCTTTATCGGTCGGGTGGCAGAGGAGGACAAGCCGGCATTGTATGCCGGCGCACGCTGTTTCGTCTTTACGTCACTATACGAGGGCTTTGGTCTGCCTGCCCTGGAGGCGATGGCCTGCGGCACGCCAGTGGTGGGCAGTGATGCGTCGAGCATGCCTGAAGTGGTTGGCAACGCCGGTATGCTGGTGGCGCCGCTGGATGCGCGCCGGATGGCCGGCGCCGTGATCGCCATCTGCACCGAAGACGAATTGCATGACAAGCTCAGCCAACGCGCCATCCTGCGCGCGGCGCAGTTTTCCTGGCAGCGCACGGCGTTGGAAACGCTGGCTGTCTTTAAACGCGTTGTGAGTTAGCCGTTGTATTCAACCTGGTTAGCCGATTGAAGGGGAGGTGTTATGGAGACGTTTTTATTGACGGAAGAAACGGCCATCTGGCGGTTTGGCTCATTGCTCGGTGGAGGGCTTGGTCTCATCGCTACGGTTGCCGCGTTGCGATCAGGCATGCTGACGGGCGCCCAACGGCTTGTAGAGGTGGCATTGCTGGCCCTGTTTTGCCTTCTTGTGTTGCTATCCTTTGTGAGCGTGCCTATCTTTGGACTTAGGCCCATCCTTGTTGAAGCAATCGTAAATGTCGGTGTGGTTGTGTTGGGCGTGCAATTTGCCTGGGAATTCTTTGCAGGGGGCGTGCTCGCGAAGGGCTAGTTCCTATCATGCCGCGCAACCGCTTCGTTAACTTTGTCATACAGACAACCTTGTTTCTTGGGTTTGTGTGCCTGTATACGTTTACGTTGAACTCCGACGTTCAGCCCGCAGATAGCGGGGAATTCCAGGTTGCGGCGATCACGTTAGGTATTCCACACCCGCCGGGCTATCCGCTGTTCACCATGCTGGGGTGGCTATTTGCGCGGGTTCCCATCGGTTCACCCTTCGCGCGCGTGTCGTTCCTGTCGGTCATCGCTTCTGCTGCCGCCCTGGTGCTGGTTAGCCTGGCGGTGCAGCAGTTGAGCAGGGGAGAGGGGGAGCAGGGGAGAGGGGGAGCAGAGGAGAGGAGGAGCGTGGGTGAAGCAGCGCTTATCTCTCCCTCACCCCCTCACCCCCTCTCCCCTGCTCCCTTGCTCCTTGGGCTGCTGGCGGCGGGGGCATTGGGTACGAGCACGACGTTCTGGGCACAGGCGACGACGACCAATATTCGCAGCCTGACGGCGTTTTTCGCGGCTGCGATGTTGTGGGCGTTGGCGCGCCTCTTGAACGAAGGGCAGAGGACGGCGGTTGATCGGCAGGATCGGATGTTTCGTTCCCCGTTTCTGGTCTCCTTGTATTTATTCAGCCTGGCGTTTGGATTGGGGATCGGGCACCACGTTTCACTCATCTTCGTGGGTGCTGTGCTGGGCGCTTGTGTCGTTCTTCTGCTGTTGCGGCGGCACGCCGGCTGGCAGGTATTCGGCGTTGCGGCACTGCTATTCGTGGTGACCCAACTCGTATGGCTGTATCTGCCACTGCGGGATGCGGCGGGGGCACGGTTTGCGCCCGGCAACCTCATCAGCCTGGATGGGTTGCTGTCCCACATTTTTGCGCGTGGATTTGCCGGCGACATGCTGGCATTTGCTACACCCGAATACCTGTTTGACCGCCTGGCGGTGCTGCCGACGCTGTTTGCGTTTGAGTTCAGCCCAGCCATCCTGGTGTGCATGCTCGTCGCACTGCTTGCGCTGTTGTGGAAGCGCCGCGCTACTGGCATTACCCTGTTGCTGGCATTTGGATTGCATCTGTTCATCACCATCACTTATCGCGCGCCACAGACTGTGGAATATGCCATGCCGGCGTGGATCATCCTGTGCGTGATCCTGGGTGCCGGGGGAGCAGTGCTCATCCAAGAGATCGCCATGATCCTATGGCGATATTTCTCTGCCCACCCAGTAGGTAAAACACAATGGATGACCCGTGCGGCGCCCAGGGGATTGAGTATCGCCATCGTGGCCGTCGCGGGCGTGCTGCTATTGCGTGATGGTCTTGAGCGTCTGCCCAGCTTCACCTTGTTGGCCCAGGACCGCAGTACGCGCGCGTTGGCTGAAGGTGTGCTGGTTCATGCGGCGCTGGATAGCACGGTGCTCTCACAATGGCACCAGGCTACGCCGATGTGGGCGCTACAGGATGTTGAGGGATTGCGGCGCGACGTGCATGTCGAGTACGTATACCCGCGCGGCGCGCAACCGTACGCGGACACTTTTGCCGAGAGTGCCGTTGAATCCGCGCAAACAGGGACGACTTACGTGACCAGCCTCTATGCCGTGCCGTTTGCCGGGCGGGGTCTGTATGTTGTGCCGCAGAACGGCCTGCCTGCGTGGGAGGTGTTTACGTCTACACTCACGCAAACGCTCACGCAACATGGATCTGCAGCAGGGAATCTGTTGTTCGACAGTCGCATTGAAGTATTTCCGCTCAAGGCTGCGATGGATAAGGTTGGAGTCGGTCAAATGCTTGACAT
The DNA here is from genome assembly GCA_023488685.1 of Chloroflexota bacterium. Taxonomy (GTDB): domain Bacteria; phylum Chloroflexota; class Anaerolineae; order J036; family Brachytrichaceae; genus CAIXPS01. The sequence continues at coordinate 35,483 of JAMDDR010000430.1, forward strand.
CGTCGTCACCTGGCGTGCCGTAGGGGTGATCATGGAAAACGAAGCATTGACTGTCCGCATCATGCGCGCCAACGGCAAGCTGGCTGGCAATGCCGACATACGGCTCGATCCTGCCATGCAAGCAGATGAAGTGCGGTCGCAACGAGTCAGATTGGGCATCCCGCTCGACCTCACTCCCGGCGAATATCAGATCCTGGTGGGTGCGTATCGGCAGGAGTCCGCTGGCTTTGTCGCGCTACAAGAGCGTTCCAAGTCCGACTTCGTAACGGCCTCGCCAGTAATCATTGCGCCAACCTGTCAGCAACCGATCACGCAACACCCAATCAGTCCGTCAGCGTTCAATGACCCGTCTGATCCTGACCTCGTCGGTGTGGACTATGACACCGGTGTGGGGGGGCAACTGCGCGTGCTGACGCACTGGCAGTTGGGTACGCTCAGTTCGACCGTCAACTTGTTCGATCGTGAAGGGAATGTGCTGGGAGCGACGCAGCAGATCGCTGCTGCCACGGATATGAGCCAACCACAATATGTGAGTGTCGTCTTCGACGTGCCGCTTATGCGCGGGTTGCAGCTCGGGAGGGGTGCGCATGGTCAGCCGGATTTCACGCTGCCTGACTTTACTGAGGGTGAGCGCTATGTGCCATTTGCCAACGAGATGGTGCTGGTTGGCTCTGACACTCAGCGCGAAGGCAGCCAACTGAAAGTTAGTCTGCAATGGCTATCAGCGCGTCCGATCACTACAGATTACGTCGTGTCGGCGCGTGTGAATGGCGATGACTTCTACGCGGCACACGACGGCGTGCCTGCGCTGGGCGCGCTGCCTACGCTCAAGTGGATTCGCGGTTCGCGTGTTAGCGACCGGCATCCGATCGCATTGGGAGACTACAACGGCTCGTTGCGAGGCACCGTGGTGGTGTACGATGCCTTTACCCAGCAACCGCTCCTGTCGTTGGATGAACGCTATGAAAGTGGGATTACGTTTGAAGTGAAATAGCGATGAACGCAGCATTGCCGGAATCGCCGTATCCGCCTTATGTAACGTTAGATTGGGATGACATACCCGGCGGGTGCCGGCGGTTGTCAGGGCGTACTGACAACCGCCGGCACGAAGTTCCGAGTACCGAGTGAGAAGTGCGAAGTGCTCAGTGCTCAGGCGCGAGGGGATTGGCAACACCAACAGATGTCAGGGGTTTTGACAACTGACAACCTGACAACTGGCTTGCCGTTGAACGTCGGTTCGGGCTGACATGCCTGCGAGCGAGTTCGCAGGCTGATACGACAAGCCTGCTTCCAGCAGGCTATCGATGTGCCGTG
>JAMDDR010000556.1:0-1795 GCA_023488685.1 Chloroflexota bacterium
CGTGCTCCTCCGACGTCAACAAACTCAACTCAACTCAATCCTAACTCCGATTTCACCTGGTCAAGCGAAACCGCGCCGGGCTGTTTTGCCCGCTGCTCCAGTAGCTGCATCAACTCTTTACTTTGGCGCGTTAATTCGATCTCACGGTTGAAGTCATCCAGTTCTGCCAGGATAAATTCACGACCGTCAGGTGTTCTCAGGATCAGGTTTTCGCGTGTTGCCCGCTTTAAGAGCGCAGCGATCGCTTTGGATCGCGTAGAAATCGTTACTGTTTTCATACTGCCTCCATCACTTGCCGGTGGTGATGGCTTCCTCGTTTGTGGCTGTGCCCATGGCCGCCTGCCGCTTCTCCCGGCGATGTTCGAGAAGCTGGTGAATGCCGACCGGCGCGACGGACAGAATAATGATGGCGACGAGAAACCACTCAAGATTCTCCTTCAGGCCAGGGACCTTATCCACGAAGAGATACCCGATCAACGTAACGCCCCAGGTCCATAGGAAACCACCGATCAAGTTAAAGAAGAAGAAGCGCTGATAAGGCATGTCCACGGCGCCGGCCACGATTGGGGCAAACGTGCGCACGAACGGCATGAAGCGCGCCAGGACGACCGTCTTGCCGCCATGCTTATCGTAGAAGTTCTTCGCCTGTAACAGATACTTGGGCTTGAAGAAGCGCGACTCCGGGCGGCTGAAGATACGCGGCCCAGTCTTTCTGCCAAACCAATAGCCGACGTTATCGCCCAGCACTGCCGCCAGGAACAGCAGGAGCAGGAGCAGCCAGATATTGAACGGGCTGGTGGGGAGTGCGGCGATGGCGCCAACCGTCACGAGCAGGCTGTCGCCGGGCAGGAAGAAGCCGAAGAACAGGCCGCTCTCGGCAAAGATGATGAACCACACGAGCGCATAGGCCATAAACGGAAAAGGCCCGTGGCTCACAGTTTCGAGAATGCGTTCGATTATTTCAACCATTTCGTTCGATTTTGGAATTTAGATTTTAGATTTTCGATGTTGAATTTCGAACTGGGATCGCGCGGTGCGAATCCCAAATCCAAAATCCCCAATCGAAAATCGGCTCAGGCTGTGCCAAACTGCCGGTCGCCGGCGTCGCCGAGGCCGGGCACGATATAACCAATCTCGTTCAAGCGTTCGTCCAATGCTGCCAGGTAAACGGGCACGTCGGGATGTTCGGTCTGCAGGCGTTTCACCCCTTCCGGCGCACCGATCAACCCGACGAACTTGATCTGCTGAGCGCCCCAGCGCTTCAAGATGCTGACGGTGGCGCAGGCGCTGCCGCCGGTGGCGAGCATCGGGTCCAGCACCAGGCAGACCTGCACGGTTGGATTGACGGGCAACTTGTTGTAGTACTCGACCGGGCGCAACGTGTGCTCGTCGCGGTACACGCCGATGTGCCATACTTCGGCATACGGCAGCATTTCGAGCGCGCCGTCGACCATACCCAGCCCCGCGCGCAGGATGGGGATGAGCCCCAGGTTATCGCGCAATTTGCGGCAATGTGCCACGCCCATGGGCGTGGTCACCTGGATTTCAACAGTGGGGAGGTCAGCGGTGGCATCTGCCACCATCAGTATTGCCAACTCGCGCACCACTTCGCGGAATTTCTTGGGTTCGGTTTTCTGGCTACGCAACAGTGCCAATTTATGCTGCACCAGTGGATGTGTAGACACGTGGAGTTGTGACATCCAGGCGATTTTACCAAATGCTTTGACATGTGTGCACACACGTGATATAGTGATTCCGCTCTGTTTCAGAGCGGCTCTTATCCAGAGCAGCGGAG
>JAMDDR010000556.1:1805-9096 GCA_023488685.1 Chloroflexota bacterium
TGGGAACGGCCCTGCGAAGCTGCGGCAACTCTCTAGATGCCGGATGATGGCTGACGAATGACGACGGATGAATCTGCTCCCGCCATTCGCCCGCCCGCTTACGACATTTTGATCGGTGCCAAGTCCGTCAGAAAACTTTCTGGAAGATAAGAGGATCGCTAGTATGTGGCTGGCGATGCGATTGCGTACTAAAACGCAAATGCGCTGGTCTAGCAAGCTTGTAGCGCGCCTCTTGATATCATAAGAGGCGCGTTTTTTTGTTTCAGGTAGACCGGGGCGGCTGTGCGCTTGGTGCGCCAGGCCACCCTAGCTAATTCCAGATGACAGGAGTAGAAAGACACATGACACAACGGAACATCGTGGTGAGCGAAGCCACTGACCGCTACATCGAAGATCAGCACGTGGAGATCGTGGAGCGCAAGGGTGTCGGGCACCCCGACAGTCTGTGTGACGGCATTGCCGAGTCCATCTCGCAGGCCTACATGGACTGGTGCACCACTAACCTGGGCGGGCCGCTGCACCACAACTTCGACAAGGTGCAACTGGTCGCCGGCGAGTCGGCGCCGCGTTTCGGTGGGGGCGAGATGATCAAGCCCATTCGCATTCAGATCGCCGGTCGAGGTACTCCTGCTTATAACGGCACCAAGGTGCCCATGGATCAGATCGCCATCCAGGCAGCCAAGGCCTACGTGCGCAAGACCATGAAGTATCTCGATCCCGACAAGCATATGGTCATCGACTGCTATGCCGGGCGCGGTTCTTCGGAGTTGATCAGCGTGGTCGACCAGGTCACCGCCAATGACACGTCCTTCGGCGTGAGCCACTGGCCGCGCAGCGGTCTGGAGGCGGCGGTCTACGAGACGTGCAACTACATCAACCAGAAGCTCCGCGACGAGTTCCCCGCCGGCGAGGATGTGAAGGTGATGGGCTGCCGTGTCGACAACAACATCATGCTCACGGTCGCCATGCCGTTCATCGACGCCCGCATCAACGACGTGGACGAGTACGAAGAGGTGAAACAGGCGGCTCAGGAGGCGATCCAGGTCTTCGCCGAGCAGTTCACGCCCACGCGCAAGGTGCGGGTGATGGTCAATACGGCGGACCGGGCCAAGCGCGGCGACTACTACATCACCGTGACGGGCACCTCGGCCGAGATGGGTGACGATGGCGAGGTGGGCCGCGGCAACCGCGCCAGCGGTCTCATCACGCCGATGCGCTCGGCCTCGCTGGAGGCGCCGTGCGGCAAGAACCCGATCAGCCATGTCGGCAAGGTCTATAACGCGCTTGCGCTCGACACCAGCCGCGACATCTGCGCGCGCGTGCCCGAGGTCAAGGAAGTGACCATGCAGATTCTGTCGCAGATCGGCCACCCCATCGACCAGCCGCTGGTGTGCAACGCGCTGATCCGCACCAAGTCGGGTGTGTTATCCGCCGAGACTCAGAAGGCGGTCAGCGCGGTGATCGACGAACACCTGGTCGATATCGCCAATGTTCGCACCAAGATTCGCAACGGCGAGATTTCGCTGTTCTAGTGATTAGGAGACAGGAGTCAGAAGACAGGAGTCAGAAGTCAGAAGTTTGCGTTCTCGATTTTCGCTTTGCTTCTGGATGCTGACTACTTGATTCTGGATTCTGACTCCTGGATTCTGTCTTCTGGATTCTGTCTTCTGGATTCTGACTCCTGACTCCTGTCTTCTGATTACGATGGCTGACAATACTTACTCCGTTGACATCGCCGGTGTACGTCGGGAACTGAGATTGATGGAGGTCGCCCCAGGCGTGCGCATCGCCGTGCTCAACATCCTGGGCGACACGGAACTGACGCAGGCCGCCGCTAAGGCGCTGGCGCGGCAATTGCCCAAAGAGGCAGACTTCCTGGTGACCGCGGAAGCCAAGAGTATCCCCCTGGCCTATGCGCTGTCGGTCGAGACCGGCCTGCCGTACGTGGTCCTGCGCAAGTCCTACAAACCGTATATGGGTGACGCACTCTCCGCGGAGACGCTGTCGATCACCACGAACAAGCCGCAGACGCTTTACCTGGACGAGAAGGACCGTACCGCGCTCAGGGGCAAGCACGTGGTTTTGCTGGATGACGTGATCAGCACGGGCAGCACCTTGCAGGGCATGCGGCTGATCATGCAGAAGGCCGGTGCGGAGGTGGTGGCCGAGACGGCCATCTTCACCGAGGGCGACCGGGCCAAGTGGAGCAGTGTCATCGCGCTGGGCCACCTGCCCGTATTTGTGGAAAAGTAGCAGGTCCCTTGCGAAGGGTATTGTGACCCTTCGCAAGGATTCCCCGTTGCGCCAGCGTTAGCGGTAGTTTCCGAAGAACGGGGATGGTGAACATCCCGGCGAACAGCGCCAAGAAGCACAGCAGACCGATACACGCCAGCACGATGTTCACGCCGCCCAGGACGATGCCGGCCACGGCCAGCCCATCGCCACCCTGCCGGCCGCCACTCTCGCGGATCTGGTTGCGCGCGATGACGCCGGCGACCACGCCCACGATGCCGCCCAACCCAAACAGACCGACCCACGACAGGATGCTGGATACCAGGCTGACAATCGCCCACGCGTTCGTCTCGGTGGTCATCGTCGCCGTGGCGGCGTAGTTGGGCGTCGGCGGCGGTGGGGCCACGGGCGCCGGGTAGATGCCGATGGGGCTGGACGATTCGGCCGGCTGGGGCTCTGGCGTTGCATTCGGCGTCACACTCGGCGTCACACTCGACTCTGATCCGGTTGCCGGTGTTGGTGCATTGGGATCCACTGGCACATTGTTCTTGTCTTGATCTTCCATTGTTTCATACTCCTGCTTGATCTTCCTACTGGTTATTACGAGCCAGTAGCGGAAATGTTTCGCCAGCCTAACCCGGCCCAACCCTTAAGCGTGCAACCTTCGCAAGGGTTCGGCTGGAAGGGTTGAGCGCCGTGGGGCCACGGCTGCTAGCGCAGCAGGGCTGGGACGTAAACGTGCAGCAGCCGGGCGTCGCTATTGACTTGTGCCTGGACCGAGTAGCCCTCGTACCACTGTTGCCAGTTGCCCAGTTTGTCCCTGCCACGCACGCGAAATTCGTACGTGCTGCCTGGGTTGCCCAGGAATACCGTTGTGGTATTGGCGACCCCGGTGACGAAGGTGATCCATTCACTGTTGGTCAGGGGCGTGAAGATGCGCAACGGCACGACGGTCGTGTAGGGCACGAGTTCGGTCAGCACCAGCGCATTTGTGATCTGTTGCGCACCCGAGATGACCAGTTCATAGCTGATCCTGGTGACCTCGCGCATCTCGACGGCCGGCGTGTAAATGGTGGACGCGTGGATGAGCTCGCGCGCTTGAAGGTCGAAACTATCCGGACCACTCAACGTATCCGTCGCATACCAGGTCAGCCGTATGCCGAACTGCGGGAGCGGCACAGGTTGCGCCGGTGTGGCCGCGATCTCATCGGATGTGCTCGCGGACTCGCCAGGGGCTAACATCGTCGCCTGTGTGATGATCGTGCCGGTAGCGGGGTCGATCACCGGCAACGCCGGCGCGCCTGTTGCTTCGTCGACGGTGGCGGTGGCAGAGGTGCCGGCCGGCGCGTCGGCCGGCACGCCGATGGATGATTCTGGCGTCTGCGTCGCTGGTGTCTGTGCCGCTGGTGTTTCGGTCGCCGGCGTTTCCGTCGTCTGTGTCTCCGGCGCCGCTGCCTCTTCCTCCAATGGTGGCACGGGCACCACGAACTGCGACGTGCTGTCTTGCGTTTCGGCCAATTCCATCTGTGCCCAGGGGGGTGTTCTATCCACCCAGATTTCTTGTACCTGGCTCCACCCGCTGACGGCGGTGCCGTCGCTGGCGCTGACGCGCCAGTAGTAATGGCCGTCGTCGGCCAGCGGGATGGTCCACTCGGTGGGCGTGATCCATTCGCTGCTTGCGTTCCACAGGTCGCCTTCACGCCAGACGGATACGTAGAACTTGCGCGGCTTGCCGGCGCTGTCGGCGTCACCGCCGTCCAGCCAGTTGACCGTCATCGTTGGGGCGCTGGTCCACTGTGCCACCGGCTTGTCCGCCGCCGCGCCTGCGTTTACGACAATGGGCACGTTGGGTGGCAGGTTGCCCAGCGTGATGCGAGCGTATCCTTCCCGGTTGGCATATTCGATCTCCACACGGTGCAGGCCGCTGGTCACGGAGATCTCGCGCTGGTGCTGCAGGTAAATGTTGGGCGAATCCCACGCGTTGATCTCCAGCCGCCCGTCGATCCACAGGCGCACGCCGCCCACCGCCTCGACGTTGAACGGATAATCCCCTTCCGACAGCGCCATGATGCGCGACCAGCGCGCCGAGAAGCCGAGCGCGCTCATATTCGCCGCCGGCGCCGCGCCGTTCCAATGGAAGTTCACGCTGGGATCGGCGCGCACGACCGAGGCGGGCTGCGCCAGGACCGTGTTGTTGAAGTATTGGCCGATCCAACCGCCGTAGATGCTCGGCAGGGCCTCGCCGGGTGGGTACTGGTCCATGGTCATGGTCGACAGCTTGCGGATGTTGCTCTTGCTCAGGCGCAACGCGTCGAACGTGTCCGAGTCGGGGATGCGGGCGCGTTTGCCATTGGCGACCAGGTACAACGTGTCGTCGTCTCCCTCCTGGCGCACGATGAGCGGCGCGCGCCAGACGAATCTGACCGCGTCGGCCCACACCTGGCGCGGCGGGTTGTCGCCGGTCAGGTTGCCCAGGTAAACGTTGCCCTTGTCGCCCTTGACGAATGGGAAGGCGCCCAGCGACATCCAGCCTTGCACGGCATCGTGCTGGGAGCGCCGCGCCAGGCTCATGCCTTCGGCGTGCGTGACGCGGTACGTGGCCACGTGCGACACGGCGTCGTCCACGTCGGCCAGGGGCATCCAGGCCATGACCTCCCACATGCCGTCGAAGGGCAGTTGAGGGTTCCAGCGCGCCCACCCGGTGTCGTCGGTCGGGCCGAGGTTGGATGGGTCGGTGCTCCTCACCGAACGTGCCTCGCCGCCGTAGCCCAGGCCGAGCGATTCCGCCCAGTTGCCCTGCGCGGCAAAGCCGGTGTCCTTGTCGTTCACCAACACTTCAAACGTCACCTGCGGCGCCACGGGTTGATTGGCCTGTTCGTCGCCGGGAGCGATGGTCACGATGCCGAACCCCTGGTAGCCGGCGCCCCATTCGAGGTCGGTATCCAGCTTCTGCCACAGGTTGGGACGCACCACCATGATCTTGCGCCCGCCGGTCGTGTCGTAGCCGATGATGGTGCCGGCATGGCTTCCCCAGGGCGATTCGCCGAACGCGCCGATGATCGGCCGCCCGGCGTCGATCTCGGTCACGATCTGGTCAAAACTGGGCTCGGGGATGGGGGTGAGGTTGAAGACGTAGCCTTTCTCGGTGATGAACTGATTCAGCCCGCTGGCGACGTCGAAGGCATCGTAGCCGCTGTCGCCGGGCTTGCCGTTGTCGTCGCCGTTGCCGTAACACAACAGGTTGGGGAACAGCTCGCGCAGGTGCACGAGCGTGCCGTTCTCGTCGCCGTCCCACAGATTGGGGAAGCCCTGCTGGGCCCAATATTTGAGGATGGTGGCCGAGGCAACGGTGAAACAACCCGGCCAGCAGCCGTCCGAGTCACACGGGCACTGCCACGTGTTGCTGTTTTGCGGGATGATATCGTCGGGAAGGCCGTTCAAGACCACGCGCGCATTTTCCACCCGGTTCGGTTTGCGCAGCGGGGCGCGCGGGCCATACGGCTTGAGTTGGTGGGGCAGGGGGCGCGCCGCGTACGCGGATGGATCGGTCAGCGTAGTGACAGCCGTTGCCACTACACACAGAAAAATCCGAAATAGCGCGCGTCCCCAGTTCATGGCTGAGTAGATTATAAGCTGGGCAGGTTGTTTTTGGGGATGGTTTGTGGCGAATGGGAGTTCCGAGTACCGAGTGCTGAGTGCCCAGTGCACAGTGCCGAGTACCGAGTGCTGAGTACTGAGTGCACAGTGCTCAGACACAGAGGGAATTGGGCACAGATGTCAGGGGGTTTTGACAACTGACAACTGACAACTGGCGGCTCGCAGTTCCGGGTGCTGAGTGCGAAGTGCTCAGTCGTTCGACTCGTCCGATAAGCTCCCTCTGTCGCCCTCCACCATGCTCCCACCCACCGTCCCGGGGGCGTCTTCTTGGCGACACCGCGGTCGTGGACGGTCCCCAGTCCACTCAGGTCTAGGAGGGTGCTGCAATCCGCCTGAAGGCTCGTCCTCCCAGCAAGTCTCTTTGCCGTTTGTTAACCCCTCTCCATACTGGCGCAAGGCTTGCTCAAAGTTTTGCATCAAAATGTCATCACCCGATTTGAAATCGGCCTGTAGTCCGTGCTTTCTCGCTTCGCGCGAATGCCAGCTTGGAGCCATCGGAGACCATGCCAACGAAGCGTCAACGAGCTCTGCCATTAACCAGGTTCGATTTCAACAGGAAAGGTGATCTGCTCTCCATGGTAAGCACGAGCAATCAGCCGATCGAGTTGACCAGGATCGGGTCTGTGTTTGCTCTTAAATGTGAACGTGTCCCAGTATGCGTTGTCAAAAGTGATGACCCAGCCCTGTTGATCTCCAAAAAGTTCTTCTTCCGAACCCATGTTCTCAAAGCTGGAGTCAAGCTCCTTCAGCTTCTTGGCCTGAGACTGTGTTACTAAGCCACTGCCTTGCATTTCTGGTGGGATGGACGCAGGCTCAGACCCAGCCAGTACCCGCCGTTGCGGCGCACGAGCGGTTGCAGATGAGCGGCGCCTTGCGAACTCGCCTCATACGCGCCGATGTCGCACTGGCCATCATTGCGTGCGACCCCACGTGCATCGGTCGCCGGGCAGACGCTGTTGTCGCCGGTGTCGATAGCCGGGCTGCCGGTCAGCAACGCATGCGTCGCACGTACCTGCCATTGTCCACCAGCAGTCTCAGCGGCGGCGCGTAGTAGCGTGCCGGGGCAAACCCTTCGGGTGTGTTCGTCCCGGTGTCAATCGCTCGCGTTCACATCCGAAGGTTTTTCCGCGTGCGACATCGTTGAAACGCACGTCGCTGTCCAGCAATCCACGAGCCGCCTAGCGCCTTTCGCAGCACAGTGAGACACCGCACGATCTATATCGAAGGCTGAGATAGCGTATGCCCGGTCTGAGGTGCTAACGTATCTGCGCAATGAGATCTCTCAAAGCACTGATAATCGGGCGCCAATCGGGAAGCAGCAGAATTGTCAAGAGGTGCTGACAACATTACCCCACATCGTTGGGTCGATGTCTCACAACGACGCCCCGAGACTTATATTGAG
>JAMDDR010000016.1 GCA_023488685.1 Chloroflexota bacterium
CCCTGGCGGCATCACCCCGGTGAAATACGACTTGTTATCGTCAAGCTCAGCGGCGCTTACTTTTTTGTTCTGTATGCGGCGCACCTCGGCGATCGAGATATCCACCACACGGTCGACGGTGTCGGGATTCGTCCCAGCATAGACGTACCATGCTCCAGGTCCGGGTCCGCCGTCGAAACGGCTGCCGATGTAATAGACTAAACCCTCTTCTTTGCGCACGCTCTCGCCCAGGCGCCCATACATGCCGAACTGACCGAGGATGCTGTTCATGAGTGCGCAATCCATCCAATCGGGGTCGGTGCGCGCCGGGCCCGGATGACCCCACATCAGGTTGGTCTGGCTTTTGCCAGGCATACTCACGTGTTTGTGTGATCGCTCCGAGATATTGGATACGGGCGCCATCTCGCTCCGCTGGGGGCGGGTGGCCTGCCAATCGCCGAAGGCCGCCTGAACACGTTCGCCGGCCTCATGTGCGCTGATCGCGCCAACCACCGACATCACCATCCCAGCCGGAGCGTAGTGAATGTGATGAAAATTCACCACGTCATCGCGTGTGATGGCGCGGGCCGTGTTTGGATAACCGTCAGCCGAATAGTGGTACGGATGATTATCCGGGTAGCACAGCTCGCTGAATGCCAGGGCGGTCATGGCGCGGGTGCTGTTGGCGCGTTCCTCAAGACTGGTGAGCCATTCGCCGCGCTCCTTTTCCACCTCTTCGGGCGGAAAAGTGGGGTAGCGGATGACGTCGCTCAGCATGTCGAGCATGGTGGGCAAATCCTCCACCAAGCTCTTGATGTAAAAGCCGGTGCTGTGCATGCCCGCCGACACATCCAGGTTGGCGCCGATGGATTCGGTCTGCTCGAAAATCTGCTCGTAGCTGAAACGCCGTGTACCGCGCATGAGGCAATCGGCGGTAAAGCCGGCCAGCCCGGCCTGGGCTGGCGTTTCGTCGCGTGCGCCGGCAACCAGGTAGCCGCTGACAACGACGGCAGGGCTGGCGAAGTTTTCGTACGCCAGCATGCGGATGCCGTTATCCAACTCGAACTGCGCGATGTTGGACGAACAAGGCAGTGACAATTTTGGATTTTGGATTTTGGATTTGCGATTTGACGGCAGGCGTCGAGCAGCATTTGACGTCTGACGTTTGCTGGTCTGTGTCTTGGTCTCTGGCATGACTTTGTTCAATTCGGCTTAGCTACCTTGCGCCCGGTAGTGCCCGATGGTGACGTTGTCGTGGGTAAGGTATTTCTCTGCCACCTGCTTCACGTCGTCGACAGTGACGGCGCATAGGTTGGCCAGGTAATTCGCGAACCACGAATAATCGGCAAACACTTCACAGAAGCCCATCCAGAGCGCCTGGCTGGTCACGCTCTCACTCCCGAATGCAAACTGGGCTTTGGTTTGTTTGATGGCCTTGTCCAATTCCGTCTGGGTGACGGACTCGTTCTTCACCCGCTCCAACTCTGCCCACAGTGTTTGTTCCACATTGTGAATGTCCTGGCCGGGCTGAACGGTGGCAAAAAACGAATACAGGTAAGGATCCATCGTCGGTGTGACGCCGGCGCTGATGTCGGCGGCCAGCCCTGTGTCCACCAGCGCTTTGCTCAGGCGGCTGCTGCGGTTGCTGGTGCCGCCGCCCAGGAAAGAGAGTCCACTCGCCCCGCTGAGCACCGAGTCCAATGCAACGAGTGGGAAGAAATCTTCGTGCGGTTGCGCCATGGCCCGAAGGCGCCCATTGCCGTTTGCGGGGTCGCGTCGTATGGTGGGTGGCGCATGAAACGCCATCAGCAAATAATCGGTGCTGCCTTCGCCCTTTACTGTGACACGCCGTTCGCCGCACTGAAGTGGCTCTTGCGCCGAAACAGTGGGGATGGCAGACGCCGGCTTGAGCTTGCCGAAAACCTTGCTGAGTTTGGCCAGCATCTCGGAGGTATCGAAATCACCCGCGATTGATGCGATGGCGTTGTTTGGCGCATAGTACCTGCGGTAGTGGGTATACAAATCCTCGCGCGTCATGGTGGCGAGGTCGCTCATATGGCCGATCACTTCGTGGCCGTAGGGATGCACTTTGAACGCCGCCGCTTGCACCTCTTCCACCAGGCGGAAAACCGGGTTGTTCTCGGACCCCTGTCGCTCGTTGATGATGACGGTGCGTTCGCTATGTACCTCTGTGGGGTCGATCAGCGAGTTGACCATGCGGTCGGCCTCGATGCGTAGCGCCAGGTCGATCTTGTCAGATGGCATGGTCTCATAGTAGGTGGTCCAATCCATCCAGGTCATGCCGTTGCGCACACCGCCTGCGCGGCTGACCAGGCGATCGAGTTCGCTCTCACTGTACGAGGGTGTGCCCTTGAACAGCATATGCTCGACCCAGTGCGAAATGCCGGTGATGCCCAGGTGCTCGTTGCGTGATCCAACGCAGTACCATACCCAGAAGGAGGTCACGGGCACGGCGTGCATCTCCTTCAGCATCAGCGTCATGCCATTCGGCAGCACCGCCTTGGTGATGTTGTCATGGCGGGCCAGCACCCGCGGTCTCTGAATTTTTGATTTCGGATGACCAGTCGTTTGTTTGGTTTGTTTGGATTTGAGCGGAGCCGGCCGCTGGGCTGGCGTTTTTGGCATGTTTTATAACCTTCTATTTGCCGTCATTGGTTCCTGGCGTCGGGTGGTTCTTCTGCTTGGCGCTGTTGCCGGTGCCGTCTGTTTTGGCGCTATGTCCATTCAGGGGTGGCAAACCGTAACCGCGTCCCAACCCGCGATAGATGAAGCCCATCTCATACATGGCGTTGGGATCATACAGGTTGCGCCCGTCGATGAAGATAGGCAGCCGCATGGTGCGCCTGACACGGAGCAGATCGAGGTTCTTGAATTCGTTCCACTCGGTGGTGAGAACGATGGCGTCACAGCCCTCGGCCAGTTCGTACGGACCCTCGCATAAATGCACGTCCTTGAGCACGCGCGCCGCATTCTGCATGGCCACGGGATCATACACCTTGACCAGCGCGCCTTCCTGCTGGAACATGCGCACCAGGTCGACACCCGGAGACTCGCGTATGTCATCCGTGTTCGGCTTGAACGCCAGCCCCAGGATGCCGATGGACTTGTTCTCCAACCCGTTGGTCAGGTCGCGCACCTTGGTGACGACGTTGCGGCGTTGGTCGGCGTTGATTTGCATCACCGCCTGCAACATTTGGGGGTGTTTGCCCTGTACGTTGGCCATGTGCGCAAGCGCGCTGACGTCTTTTGGAAAACAACTCCCCCCGTATCCGAGTCCTGCGTCCAGGAAGGCGCGCCCGATGCGCTTGTCATAGCCCATGCCAATGGCCACTTCCTTCACGTCGGCGCCCAGCGCCTCACAGATATTGGCGATCTCGTTGATGAACGAGATCTTGGTGGCCAGGAAGGCGTTGCTGGCATATTTGATCATCTCGGCCGTGCGCAGGTCGGTAAGCATGATCGGTGCGCGCAGCGGGAAATACAATTGCGCCACGCACTCCGCGGCGCTGCGGTCGAGCGATCCCAGCACAACCCGATCTGGGTTGAGGAAGTCGCTGATGGCTGAGCCTTCGCGCAGGAATTCGGGGTTGCTCACCACGCTGAACGGTACCGTGGTCGCTTGCTTGTGGACGACGATGTCGGAGACCCAGTCGCCGGTGCCGACTGGCACCGTGCTCTTGTTGACGATGATGGTGGGATGGTCTGCCACTTCGGCGATGGACTCGGATGCCGAGCGCACGTAGCGCAGATCGGCTTCGCCGTCGACTCCCTCCGGTGTGCCCACGGCAATGAACACCAATTCCGCTGGTGCGTCGGGGTCGTTGAGTGCGTCCTGGTATGAGGTGGTGAACGACAATCGCCCCGCGCTCACGTTGCGGCGCACCATCTCTTCCAGCCCGGGCTCGTAAATCGGCATGACCCCTTGCTGCAGATTGGCGATGCGCTCGTCATTGACATCCAGGCATACGACCCGGTTGCCCATGTCGGCAAAACAGGTGCCCGTTACCAGTCCCACATAGCCGACGCCGATCACAGTTATATTTTTCATATCAACCCCCATTTCCATACCACTTCTGCATTGAGAATACTGCCGCCGGCGGCACCGCGGATGGTGTTGTGCGCCAGTGTAATGAATTTCACCCCGCAATCTCCGAACAGCGGCTCCGCGCGCACCCGCCCGACGACCGTGCTCATGCCTTTGCCTGTCATGCGGTCGCGGCGCGGCTGTGGACGGTCCGCTTCGCAACGCACCACAATGGGTTGCTCGGGCGCCATCGGTAGATCGCCCACCTCCGGGCAACGGTAATCGCTGAATACGCGCACCACATCCTCCGGCTTTGCCGGCGATGCCAGTTCGACCGACATCGTCACGATGTGGCCATCGATCACCGCCACGCGGTTACAGTGCGCGCTCAGGGCGATGGGTGCATCTGTGATGCTGTCCTCGTGCAACACGCCGAGCAACTTGCGCGCCTCTGCCTCCATCTTATCCTCTTCGCCCTTGATGAACGGCAACACGTTATCGGTGATGTCGAGCGATGATACACCAGGATATCCCGCGCCACTTTGGGCTTGCATGGAGACGGCGAATACACGCTTGATGCCAAACTGGTCGTACAGCGGGCGTAGTGACATTGCTGGTCCGCTCACCGTGCAGTTGGTATTGCAAATGATCCCGCCACACCAGCCGCGCATATGCCGCTGCTGCCGTATCAACTGTAAATGAGTCGAATTCACCTCTGGGATGACCAGCGGCACATCCTTCGCCATGCGGTAGAACGAGGCGTTGGAGAAGACCAGCACGCCGGCCTGGGCAAACGCCGGCTCGGCGCTCTGGGCGACGTCATTCGGCAACGCGCTGAACGCAAGCGTCACGTCTGCGCGTGTGCCGGTGATGCTGGCCTGGGTGGGCAGCAGCACCATGTCACGCACAGAGGCGGGCACGTCGCCCTCAATGACCCAATGCACCGCGTCGACGTAGCGTTTGCCCTCACTGCGATCCGAGGCTGTCAATGCGGTGATCTCGAAGACCGGATGATTCTGCAGGAGTTGGATGAAGCGCTGCCCAACGGCTCCAGTCGCACCGAGAACAGCCACAGGGATCTTGTTTGCCATTTGGGAGTTGATGATACCTCATGCATTGACCGTTCGGTGTCGGCAGCTACTCCACCACGATGAGATCCTTGATGGCCTCAAACGTCGCGTTGCCAATGCCGGGGACGTTCTTGATATCGCCAGTCGACTGAAACAGGCCATGCTGCTGGCGGTATGTGATGATGCGGCGCGCAAGGGTCGGGCCGATGCGCGGCAGTTGTGCTAGCGTCGTTTCGTCGGCGGTGTTGATGTTGATCCTGGCAGTGGCTGTTCTCGTGGGCGTCGTCGTGGTGACGGGCGTGATGACGGGCGTGGTAACGGGCGCTTGTATGTGTGCGGTTGCCGAGGCGATTGGCGTTTCGAGGATAATAGACTCGGGTTCGCCCGCGCATGCCGAAAGCGCCAGCAAGAGCCACATAACATACCTGAAGCGAGGGATCATTTGTTGTTAAAATTATACGAAGATATAAGCAATATGCACACGAACGAATCCAGATAACGGAGCATCTGATCGTGAATCCCTCGACTGACTCGGCCGCATCATCTTCCTATGATCAGTATTACTACCAGCATTGCTGTGGCATGCCTTATACGCGAACCGAGGCATGGCTCCGTTTTTTTGGCAATATCGCTGATCGCATTAAACAGGATATTGGGCCGGCCTCTGTTTTAGATGCTGGCTGTGCAAAGGGGTTTCTGGTCGAGACATTGCGCGACCGTGGGATCGAAGCTTATGGCGTGGATGTTTCGGCATTTGCCATCCAGGAGGTCCGGCCGGATATCAAGCCTTTCTGCTGGGTGGCCTCAGTGCTCGATCCTTTTCCCCGTGCCTATGACCTGATCGTGTGTATCGAGGTGCTGGAGCATCTGACGCCGCTGGAATGCGAACAAGTGGTGCGGAACTTCTGCCGGGCCAGCGATGATATTTTGTTTAGCTCTACACCAGACGATTACCGCGAAGCAACACACATCAACGTGCGTCCGCCAGAGTACTGGGCGGGCTTGTTTGCCAGGCAGGGGTTTTTTCGTGACATCGATTTCGACGCAACGTTCGTCACAGCATGGGCGATGCGTTTCCGCCGTGCGATGGGTCCTGCATACCGGGCCGTAGAAGCCTATGAACGGCGCTTGTGGTCGTTGAACAAAGAGTGCGCTGCTGTACGCAGTTTTGCCCAGGAGACACGCACACAGCTCGGCGAGCATGAGCAGGTAATTGCCCAACTCCAGGCCCAGAACGCTGCTTTGCAGGAGGGTGTTGGCTTGACACCTGATGCGATTCAATGCTGCCTGGCATTGCAGGCAGAGCGGGAAGCACGCTCACAATTGACGGTGACTCTCAATGAAGTATTGTCCAGCCCAGGCTGGCGATTTGTCGTGCGCGCCGGCCAGATTCGCCAGCAGCTTTTCCCTGCCGGGAGCCGGCGTGAACGCTGGTGGCTGAAACTGACGGCTGTACTTGGACGCTGGTTAAGGATCTAAGGAACTGCATGAACATTCTTTTGGTTGGCGCGAATGGACAATTGGGGTCGGATTTGTGGACAGTGCTTAAGCGACACAACGTCATTGCCGCTATTCAGCCGGGCACACCAGCGGGTGAGTTGTCTCCCGTGATCGATTTGGATATTTCTAACAGAGACGACGTGCGCGCCGCCGTGACTCAATACAGGCCCGACGTTATCATTAACACGGCTGCTTTTCACCGCGTAGATGATATAGAGCGCGATGCGTCGATCGCATTGCAGGTGAACGCGCTGGCGGCGCAACAGATGGCGCTCGTCTGCCGTGAGGCGGATGTGGCATTGATGTACATCAGCACAGATTACGTCTTCGACGGCGCCAGGCGTGAGCCTTACGTTGAGACGGACTTACCTAATCCGATCAGCGCCTATGGGGCGACCAAGTTGGCGGGCGAGTTGCTTATCCGCTCGGCCTGGCACAAACACTACATCATCCGGCCGTGTGGATTGTATGGTGTAGCTGGCGCCATGGGCAAGGGCGGTAACTTCGTCAACACCATGCTGCGCCTGGCTCGCGAGGGCAAGCCCATTCGTGTCGTCAACGACCAGGTTTGCACGCCGACCTTCACAGAGGATTTGGCGGCGCAGATCGCGCGGCTGATCGAAACGCGCCAATATGGGACCTATCATGCCACCAGCGACGGTGCATGCACATGGTATGAATTTACCTGCGAGATCTTCCGGTTGGCAGGGTTGGCGCCCGAGGTGACGCCGGTGACGAGCGAGGATTTGGGGTTGCCGGCACGGCGGCCGGCGTATTCTGTCTTGAAGAACCAGGCGCTGCAGAATCTGGGTATTGACTGTATGCGTGATTGGCATGAAGCATTGGCGGCGTATGTTACCAAGACCTTACAACATTAAGTTTTGCCGTCATAGGACTGTGGCAAACCAAAAGTCGTAATCGATGACTACTGCAATTCAATTTTCGCACGTTTCAAAGTTCTTCCGCCTGGATCGCGATAAACCGCGCGCATTCCAGGAGCTGTTTATCTCTTTCGTCCGGCGTCGGAAAATAAAACGGGCTCAGGAATTTTGGGCGCTCAAAGACGTGAGCTTCAACGTGGAACGAGGGGAAACGGTCGGGCTCATCGGTTCGAATGGCTCTGGTAAAAGTACTTCCCTGAAGTTGATTACCCGGATCATATCGCCTACGGCGGGTACTGTTTCCGTGAACGGACGTGTAACGGCCCTGTTGGAGCTCGGAGCTGGATTTCACCCGGAACTGAGTGGCCGCGATAACATCTTTTTGAACGGCACGGTCATGGGACTCTCGCGAAAAGAGATCGAGTACAAGGCCGATTCCATCATCGAGTTTGCGGAACTGCAGGACTTTATCGACGTGCCGGTCAAGAATTACTCCAGCGGCATGTATGCGCGATTAGGGTTTTCGGTATCCGTGCATCTGGACCCTGACATTTTGCTGGTCGATGAGGTGCTTTCGGTCGGCGATCAGAGCTTTCAGCAGAAGTGCAACGAGCGCATGCTGAAGCTTCGTCGCAAGGGAGTCACGATTCTATTTGTGTCACACGACTTGGACGCAGTGTGGCGACTGTGTTCTCGCGCCATCTGGCTCGATCATGGCATCGTGGAGATGGATGATGTGGCACATCGCGTGACCGATGGTTACTATAAACACGTGCTGGAAGAAAGCACCACGCATGAAAGGGTGGAAGCCTGGGCCGAGAATCGACTGGGCAGCGGCGAAGCTCACATTACCGATGTTGAATTTTTCGGTGAAGAAATGCGCCCACGCCGCGTCTTTCTTACAAACGAGCCACTGATGGTGCGGCTACATTACCAGGCTGATCAACATATTGAGACGCCACTTTTTGGGCTGTCGTTCTCTCATGCTGGATCGGGTACGGATCTGGCCGGGCCGAACAATTCTTTTGCCAATCACCATATCCCATTTATCGAAGGTAAAGGATATGTCGACTATCATCTTGATCGGTTGCCCTTCCTGCCAGGGGATTACCTCATCTCGACAGCCATCTATGACTGGAATGACACTCATCAGTATGACTATTGGCACCACTGTACACACTTTACGGTAGTGCCGGGTGGTACCCAGGAACGTTATGGACTGTTTGCATTGGAGGGTACATGGGGGCATTCGGAGAGCACTGATATGACATCCACTTCTTCAGAGTTGCCCCAGCAGTCAACGAGAATTGCGCGATGACTGGCGATGAATTGGCAGAGCTGGAGCGTGACAGGCTGCCCCATGTCTTCATCATCAGCCATGATGTCGTCGACACGCGTATGGCCGGTCCGGGTATACGTTATTGGCAACTGGCATGCGCATTGGCGCCTTTTTGCGCTGTGACATTAGCTGTTCCCGAGCAAAGCCGGCTGCAAAGCAGCGTATTCGCTTTACAACCTTATCGCCTGGACGATTTCGCAACGATCTGGCACACGGCTGAGACGGCGGACATTCTGGTGCCGTGCGGCGATACACTGCGGCGTTTCCCACAGTTGTGCCAACTCGATTGTCCTATTGTGATCGATGGGTACGATCCCTATCCGGTGGAAACGGTCGCTTTAGTAGTGGACAAGTCAACGTCTGAGCAGATCGCACTACAGCAGAATTTTATTGAACAGTTGAAGCTGGAGTGCTTGCGCGGCGACTTTTTTGTGTGTGCCAGTGAGAGACAACGGTACTGGTGGCTGGGAATGCTGGCATCACATGGACGTCTGAATACGTTCACGTATCGCGCTGATCCCACCTTGCGCAACCTGGTTGACGTTGTCCCTTATGGCTGCAATGCTGCTCCGGCGCACAGCAAACAGGTTATGAAAGGCGTTTTGCCGAACATTCATACCAATGATAAGGTGGTACTGTGGGGTGGTGGCATATGGGAATGGCTTGATCCGCTTACTCTGTTGAGCGCATTCCAAAAGGTTGTTCAGCAACGTAGCGATGTTAAACTCGTATTTCCGGGTACTCGGCATCCGAATTCTGGCGTCCCAGAGATGCAAATGCGTCAGCGTGCCATCGAGATGGCACAACAACTGGGTTTGATGGATACCACAGTCCTTTTTGGAGACTGGGTTGCTTATCAGGATTGGCCCAACTACTTGCGAGAAGCTGATATCGGTGTTTCGCTCCACTTTAACTCGCTTGAGACACAATTGGCCTTCCGCAGCCGTGTTCTGGATTACATCGGTGGTGATTTGCCAATGATTGTGAGCCGGGGCGATGTGACGAGTGAATTAGTTGAGCGCTACGATTTGGGCCTTGTGGTCGACTGTGGTGATGCCGATGCAGTTGCTGCATCAATAATCGCTTTGTTGGACCAACCACGAGAGACCTGGCGTGCACAATTTGAGCTTGCCCGTGCAGATCTGGCCTGGGAGCGTGTAACTCGACCACTGGTCGAGTTCTGCCGCGCACCTCACAAGGCTGCCGATCATATGGCGGATACGGTCGCCTTGCAACCACGATCCGAACTGGGATTAATGACTCAGGTCGATCAATTGACCCACGAACGCGAACAACTGCAGCAACAGATTCAACAACTCCAAACACGCGTGGATGGATACGAACGCGGACGGTTCATCCGTTTCATGCGCAACATACAACAACTTCGAAGGAAGGTGGGCGCTTGATGAATGATATCAAGGCATCAATCGTTATCCTGGCATGGAATGGGCGGCGTTATTTGCAAGATTGCCTGGAAGCAGTGCTTCGCCAGGAGTTCGCCAGTTTTGAGGTGATCGTTGTTGATAATGGGTCCACCGATGGTTCTGCGGATTTAGTATCCGAGCGGTTTCCAAAGGTCAAACTCATTCGTAACGAAAGCAACCTGGGCTACTCAGCGGGGAATAACGTTGGGATCCGGGCAGCAAGCGGGGATGTGCTGGTATTCCTCAACCAGGATACCATTGTTCAGCCTGAATGGCTCGCTACCCTGGTAAATACTTCGCAGGATAGCCGCGTAGGTGTTGTAGGCTGCAAGATTCTTGATTTCGCAGGCACAACCCTATTGCACTGCGGCGGCTACCTGGAAATGCCATTGTTATTAGGCCGGCACATTGGTGCCGGTGAGCTTGACCAAGGTCAATACGATACGCCGTCTGAGGTCGAGTACGTGACCGGTGCGGCGTTGGCGATGCGTCGTGACGTGCTGGAGCGAATCGGTGTATGGGATGAGCAATTCTGTCCGGCGTTTTACGAGGACGTGGACATGTGCTGGCGCGCCCGAGCTGCCGGTCTTGCCGTCCGTTATGAGCCCAAGTCAGTGCTTCTACATGATGAATCATCGAGCACACGTGCTAATCCTTTACTCGGGCATTACTTGCATTGTCGGGCTCGATTGTCATTCTTGATCAAGCACTATCCAGTGGATTGGATACTGCAGCAGTTTGTGCCCGCGGAACGTACCCGATTGGAAAATGTTGACTTTGCTGAGACTCGTGCCGACCATCGTGCCTTGGTAGAGGCTCGTGCGCTATGTAGTCATGTGAGGCACCCACGCGAACGTGCACAATTGTGCCTGGCGTTGGATATGTTGCGACAGATTGCTGTCCGGCGTCAGCATAGCACTGAGGTAACTATAACGCCCGCCCCTGAGGGGTGGGGAGATGCTGAGCTTATTACACCGATGCCGCCCACATTGCAGGAGACCGATATTCTGTCTGCGCCGGGTCAGGATGTAGCTTCATCGCCAAAATCACGTAAAGTGGAAGCATTACTCGGGCGTTTGCAGGCCATCTCCCGACTACATGAACACCCATTTAAATCAGATGTGCCCTTGGTTGGCCCTATGATTGCTGCAGTACGGCGCGCTTGGAACTCAGTATCAACTCAGTGGTATGTGCGCCCACTGATCAACCAACAGAGCCTCTATAATGCCGCGGCAGTCGAAACGCTACTGGCTGTCGATGCGGATCATAACGGACTCATGGAGCAGATAGCCCGTATCGTTAAGCAAACTAAAGACACGCATTATGGGCTCTCCTATGTATGGGACATGGATAGTGTCGTCGCAAAGCTTGTGGAGCAACAGGCACTGTTACAACAGCAGGTGAATGCTCTGCGTGTCCAGCTTGACCGTATTCAAACAGAAAAGTCACGGGAGCAAGAGAAGTGACATCTAACGATTGGCTGGAAATTCGAGACGATGGAATCGATGCAAATGCGATTGCGCGTCAGGTTGAGGAGCATATCGCAACTCACCATAAAGAATGTCGCGAGTTTGACGCGGAGTCGGTGTCACAATCACTTTGGGAGCAGCACATTGGGCGTGCGGCTGCTGAGATGATACTAACCCCCAGCCTGCCCGAGGATGGCGACATTTACCCGTACAACTATGTCATCGATTGGCGCATTCCGATTTTGGGACCACTGAATAGTATCGTGCGGCGGGTGATCAACCTTGAAATCAAACGATATCTTGATCCTGCACTCCGAAAGCAGTCACGCCTGAATCGGCAGTTTCGTGAGGTGATTATTCAATTAATGCAAGAGAATCAGCGCTTACAGCGAGAGCTTATCTCATTGAAAGCGCAATCTCAGACGAAAAGCGAATGATCTTTGTGGTGAATAATCTTTGTGATGATCAATCAATTCCATCCTGCGGTTCATAACGGCGACGCAATCGGCGAGCAGATCGCCTCTATTCGAAGTTTGCTCCTACAGGATGGCTATAAGAGCGAGATTTTCAGCGTATTTCCGGACGACGCCTACAAAGCCCCGGTTCGTTTATTCAGAGAGTATGCCCCATACGCTTCATCTGAGAATGTGTTGTTGTTGCACTACTCGATTGGTTATCCGGATACGGTGTGGGAGTGGTTGCGCACCATTCCTGATCGTAAGGTGGTCGTTTATCATAATATAACCCCTCCATATTACTTTGCCGGGGTGAACGGGGCTTACTTTCTTGAAACTCAACGTGGTCTAGACCAGCTTTTGCAGTTGCGGCAACTAGCTCCATATGCATGGAGTGATTCGGCGTTCAATGGACTTGACTTAGAGGCCCGTGGCTGGCATGATGTCAAGGTGCTGCCGATTATCTTTGATCGGCAACGCTACGATGTTCACCCTGATTTAGCCACACTCAAAAGGCTTAATGACGGCAACCCTAACGTGCTTTTTGTTGGACGTTGTGTCCCAAATAAGTGCTGGCAAGACGTAATTCTTGCATTTTTTTACTTAAAGCGCTGTATAAAGCCTGATGCACGACTATGTCTCGTTGGGTCGGATGCGGGAATGCAGCCTTACAGGGCATACTTAAATGCCCTTATCAGCACGCTGGGTTTGAGCGATGTCATCTTTGCAGGGCACATCAGCCAGGCTGAACTGGCGGCTTATTATAAGAGTGCCAGTGTGTTCTTGTGCATGAGCGAACACGAGGGATTCTGTGTGCCGCTGGTTGAAAGCATGTATTACGGGGTGCCGGCTATTGCCTACAAGGCGGCCGCAGTGCCTGAGACGATGGGCGACTGCGGTCTGCTGATTCTCCGCAAGGATTTCGCTGCAATTGCTGAACTTATAGGCTTGCTCATCGATGATATCCCACTAAGAGATCGTATTGTCAGCCAGCAGAAAGAGCGAGTAAAGGTGTTTGAGGCCGAGCACGTAAGGGTTCTACTTCGCAGTTACCTTGAACAAGTGCTTGCCAGTGGAAGAGGATCCTTGTGAATATCGTGTTATCAAGCAGCTCTGGCAACTGTGGCATTTATGAATGCGCGCAAATCATGCAGGCCGGTTTTGAGTCTCTGGGGCATCGTGTCCGTTACATCGGGGTCGAGCGCCAAAACGCGGCTGATTTGCGTGCCAAAATATCTCAAGTGGCTGATGATGATCAATTAGTGATCTTTGAATATGAGCCAGGCATCTTCAAGCTGCAACCATTGGTGCGCGCCATGGCAGCCTTGCGCATGCGCCGGAAGCAGGTATATCTCTCTCTTCATGAATTGGAGATCTCCAAGTTCCCGGAATATCATCAGGCCCTTTGGCGGTTTAATGAACCAGCGTGGCGCAGAAGTTGGAGAGCACCATTCTGGCTTCTGCGCGGGATGGCCGATGTGGCATACCGCTATGCCACGTTGCGCATTTATTTGCATCTTCTCGGCACCCTCTCAAATCGCATCATCGTTCACTCTCCCCGCTTGATGGAGAATGTGGTGTTAATTACGGCGAACCAGAGCAAGGTGCGCTACACACCATTAGCGGTGAAGCCAATACTAAGTGACAGGAATGCAATGCGCCGTAAACTGGGATTGCCGCTGAATTGCTTTGCGTTTATCGTGCTTGGATTTCTCTTCAGGCGGAAACGCATTACGGATGTGATTCGCCAATTGCCTGAAGGGGCTGAGTTATGGGTGGTTGGGACAACCTCACCTTATGATCCTGGATATCTTGAGGAGATCGAGGCGTGCGTGGCGCAAAATGGCAAGCAAGCTCAGGTGCGCATCATTCAGGATTACAATGTAGAGCCTTATATGGTCGCCGCAGATGTAGCGGTGCTCTACTATCTTGATATCTTCCAGAGTGCTGTGGTGAGCCAGGCGATGGGTGCGGGCAAACCGTGCATTCTTTCCGATCTACCTGGGTTTGCAGAATATCGCCGTGCAGCCATGGTGGTAGAGACATTGCCACAATTGCGGCAGGCCATGCTTGATATTCAGAAACCTGAGGAGTACCAGCGTCTGGTTGGAGCTACAGCGCAGTTACGTGATGAGCACAGCCCTGAAAAAATTGCACTCTCGTATCTGCGCTAGCACCAGGCTAGCACTAAAACGACACTGAAAGTGTTCGAATTAGACAAGCTTCCCTCTTTACTCAAAGGCCTGTCAAGGACTATAGCCATGCGATTACCTCTTTTTAGGAAGTTACGTGCTATTGAGCCAAAGCCAGCTTCTAGGAGCTGTGTGGAACCTACTCCGAAGCTATTACGGTCTCCTTGGGAGATCGAATACGACCCTAAAAGCTCTGAAGACGATATTTACTATTGCTTCCGTCTTCTCTTGGGCAGAAACCCCAGTTTCGTTGAATGGAATGGCCACAAGGCCCTGGCTGGCCGTGACTTGGCAAATACCGTTGCCTCTTACTTGTCTTGTCGTGAATTCAAGAACCGCAAACTGAATACCTTGTCCGATGCCGATCATGTGCTCGTTGATTTAGGTACTCACAAAATATTCGTCTCACCTGCTGATACGGTGGTGGGAAGGCACATTTACGAGACGAAGACATATGAGCCTAATGTCACAGCGGCGATCACAAAGGCTACTGCATCTGGCATGTGCTTTGTTGATGTCGGAGCGAACATTGGATACTTTACGATGTTGGCTTCTAGACTGGTCGGTAAAGGGGGAAAGGTTATCGCTTTTGAACCCTTCCAATACAATGTCAAGCTGCTCTACCTAAGTGCACGGGCGAATGGGTTTGATAATATCGAGATTTACCCTTTCGCTGTTGCTGATCGACAAGGGCTAATCGCTTATGACAACATGGCCAGCAACGGCGTTATTTCAGAAATAGAGAACTCTCTCAATTCAGTGCTGTCTACGACTTTGGTCTATTCGGTCAGCCTGGATGGCATCCTGCAGCATCTGGATCGGTTGGATGTCTTGAAGATCGACGTCGAAGGCGCTGAATACATGGTGTTGAAAGGCGCACATGACCTTCTAAAGCGATTTCGGCCCATCATTTTTTCCGAGTTTTCTCCCCCTTTCCTTCAAGCACTGTCACAAGTCACAGCAGAAACGTACCTTCAATTACTGTTGGTTGACAGTGGCTATTCCATTTCCGTGCTGGGTTCCAATGGGGACACTATCAACTGTGGGAGAGATTTAGGTAAAGTTGTTGAATATTTCAATAACTCCGGATCCGACCATATAGATGTCGCTGCTTACCCTGCGTGAGGGTCTGGGCTGGTGCCGTAAATCATGTGATTACACTGGAAACGAAAGGATAGTGAAACCGCAACCCCAGGAGAAATATGGACGTTCATGATGTTGACACAGAGAGTACCGATCTGAGCGTCGAAGACATTATGGCTCAAATACGGGAACAGATACGAAATCGCCAGCCACAACAGCCAACCGTCGAATCCCGTTCAGAGACCATGCCTAATACGCTTGCACAATCCAAGCAAATTGGATACGCTCCCTACAGCGATTTATACCAGGCGCGCAACAGTGCTGACGCGATTCGTGTGTCTCTTTCCATTGTTAAGCGGAACCATTCGATCGTGGATCGACTGCTGGGCCGGCTGCGCTACGAGTTGCACAACCTGGTGATCTACTACCTGAATATGCTCGCGGCAAAGCAGGTGATTTTTAACCGTTCAATGGTCAATGTCGTGTCGTTCATTGTTGAAAAGGTGTCTGAGCCTGAGGATCGCGTCACCGAATTGGAGCAAGAGGTACAGGATCTGCGCCAGCGTCTAGAGGCGCTTGAGCAGACGATAGCGAGAAGTTGAGTGAGATAGTTTGGCATTGAGAAGAGTCTGCAAGACCTCTCCACATAATCACAATGAGAATCGCAATCGTTGTCATACGTTACGGACTTGAGGTGAACGGCGGTGCGGAATTAGAGGCCCGCCAGATCGCAGAGCGATTGGCTGGACACACAAAGGTAGAGATACTCACTACCTGTGCGGTGGATCTAACAACCTGGGAGAACCATTACGCGCCAGGTCCGCAGATGCTAAATGGCGTGATGGTGAGGCGGTTTCCGGTTGCATCCACAAGAGACGTGGCCGAGTTTGGCCGCTTCAGTGCCCAGATTGTCTACAACGCGCGCACCATTTACGATGAGACGCAGTGGATGTTGTTGCAAGGTCCCAATGCCCCTACACTCACCCAGTACATCCGCGACCATGAAGCTGACTATGACCTGTTCATCTTCTTTTCCTATCTTTACGCAACGACTTTCACGGGTCTGCAATTAGTCCCTCACAAGAGCATCCTTTTTCCTACAGCACACGATGAAACCTGGCTGTATTTCGATATTTTTCGCACGATCTTCAATTTGCCGCGCGGTTTTATCTTCAATTCGGAGGAAGAGGCTGAACTCGTGCGTCGTTGCTTCAAGAATGAGTACATTCCAGGGGTTGTACTGGGTGTAGGCATTGACATCCCCACTGTCCCGTCCACATCAATTCCATTTAAGGATTACATCCTCTACTTGGGACGGGTGGATGAGGGGAAGAAATGTGACGAACTGTTCCAGTACTTCCTGAAATACAAAGAAGTCACCGCTGACCCGGTTAAACTTGTGCTCATCGGCGCAAAAGCCATGGCGATTCCCCAGCACCCAGACGTTGTCGCATTAGGCTACATGCAGGACGAACGCTTTGCCTGGTTAAAGCAGGCACAAGTATTGGTTTTGCCTTCCTATTTTGAGAGTCTTTCGTTGGTTACGCTTGAGGCCTGGGGAATGGGTATCCCTACACTGGTGAATGGCAAATCTGCTGTTCTAAAAGGGCATTGCCAGCGAGGCAACGGTGGGCTGTACTATGAAAGTGAAGAAGAGTTCGTCGAGACGCTGACACTGTTGCGTGCCCGAAGCGATCTTCGTGCCGTGCTCGGAAAACAAGGACAGGCCTATGTCAGGCAGCGTTACAACTGGGCTACGATTGAACAGGGTTATATACGCTTCTTGCGGCAAATGCACGATGTGGTTTATTCAAATCAACCCGTGACGAGCACTGTCTGACTTTGGGTTATACTTCTAGCGTAAACTTCATAATGGTTGGCGGTATGACACACCGCTGACGAGTACTACATGGTCATAGGCGTTCAGGCAATCTTCTGCCTGTAGCTCGTCTATTCCCGATCCGAGGAGTTACCGCGCAAGGTGAAGCACTTAATAAGAAATCTCTTTCTTGGTTTCCTGTCGCTCCTTTTGTTTCAACTCACTACATCTGCTTTTGCGTTCTCTCCAGCGGCGCCAACGCCACCGGTAGTCACGCTGAATGGTCAGGCTATACAGCAGTCTTCCCCCGCGGCTGCAGACTTTGATGGTGATGGTGATAAGGAGATCGTTATCGGTGGCAGTGATGGCATGTTGTACGTCATCGCTCATAACAATGGGACATGGAATGTTGTGTGGTCTCGCCAGACTGCCAGTGATATGAACGCGGCTGGTGCTCCCAGCGGTGCCCCCTGTGTCACTTCCTTAAATGACATACGCTCTGCCCCGGCAGTGGGTGACCTTGATGGCGATGGCAAGCTTGAGATCGTGGTCTCCACCGGTGGAGACCTTGTTAACCATCGTAATGGCGGTGTGTTGGTCTATCGGTATCAGTTTGCTTCCCCAGCCTGGACGTTTTCACTCGTTCCTGGCTGGCCCCAGCCCAAGATCGATCAGGTTGGTAGTGGCGATGGGGCAGGTAGCCCAGATGGTTGCTGGGATGGCATTTGGTCGACACCTGCGCTCGGTGATCTGGATGGTGATGGAAAGTTGGAGATCGTGGTCGAAGGTTTTGACCGTCGCATCCACGCCTGGCGCTTTAATGGGCAGCCCGTTGCTGGCTGGCCAATCTATCGCAACAATGGTGATCGACTCCTGAATGGCGGCTGGTCTTCTCCGGCCTTGGGGGATATCGATAACGACGGGTTACCAGAAGTTGTGGTTGGAACCGACAGCCCGCCCTGGGGAGGTGAAGGAACAGCCCCGGATTACAGCAAGGCGACCATTTGGGCGCTGAACGGCGACAGTACTAATGTGCCCGGCTGGCCGGTTGCCGTCAGTCAAAAGGTGCAATCTTCTCCCGCATTGGGCGATATTGATGGAGATGGACGATTGGAAATTGTTGTTGGAACAGGCACCGGTATTAATAATGGGGCAACTGGTTACAAAGTGTACGCATTCAGAGGGAATGGCACTGCATTGCCTGGTTGGCCCAAAACGACCATGGGGAATATGCCAGCCTCACCTGCGCTGGCAGACTTAACCGGCGATGGCAAACCGGAAGTGATCATTGGCTGTGGCGCAGAAGGGGATCCATACCCGAATCCTCCCTGCACACTGCTTTATGCGTGGTACAGTAATGGAAATAGCGTTGCTGGTTTTCCAATGAGCCCAGCGAACAACAACCCTTGGCCTACCTCACCCAACGGTTTACCTTATGCACCCGTTGTGGCGGACTATGATGGCGACGGCGCGTTGGAGATTTTGATACTCAATCGGTGGTCGTGGGGAATTTCGACGGTTGAGGCGAACGGCGCCAGTAGCAATGATCCAACCCTGCAGACCGCCAACACGCTCTCAAGCTCGCCGCTTGTCGATGACGTAGATAATGATGGCAAACTGGAGATCATTGTGGGGGGCGCGAATAGTAGCAATAGTGGGGGTAAGGGAGCCGTGTACATTTGGGAGGTGAATGGCAGTGCTACCGGCAAGCGTCCATGGCCGGCTTTTCGACACGGCATGTATCGCGCGGGACTTTATGCGCCGCCAACTGCGCCAACCTTGACCAGACATTTCTTCATACCACAAGTCAAGCATCGCTGACCCGAGACTTCGTTCTGGCTTTTTCCACTGCTTCACAGGTGGCTTTGTGGGGTATATACAGCAGCGGCTGTACGTGCATAAGCATGATGTAATAACATTCTGCTTCCTGCTGCTGCTTTGCCTGTGCATCTTCGGTACGGCACTTTGGTTTGTGCCTGCGAATGGCGACGATCTGGTGCTGCTGTCTGCTGTTGCGCGAACACATAATCCACTGGATTTCCTGCGCGCAGACTGGGGCTTGCAAAACAACCTGTTCCGCCCTTTACCATCCATCTTATTATGGACAGTGTATCGCCTCGTAGGGGTAGTTGCATTTCCCAACCAGGTGATTAACCTGGGGATGCACGTCGTGGTCATTTGGTTACTCCACGGCCTGATCCAGCGGGCGCAGCCTGATCGTTTATTAGCATTGCTGTTAACCAGTCTGGCACTGTGCTCCATCTATACTTTATCGCCAGCCACCTGGGTGGCTGACCGTGCTACGCTGTTCGTTGCTATCAGCCTGCTTGTTTTGTTAAGGCATATTCTTCCGAGCGAAAGGGGTGACACTCCAAAGATAAGCCTGGTATTGGTCGTCGTGACCTCCGCCATGGCCCTGCTGAGCAAAGAGAGCGGGCTAATCGTGCCTGGTATTGCCATGGTTGCGGCTGCAAGGTCGCGGTTACCAGTCGGCGCAAGAGCCAAACTCATCATCGTAAGCGTTATCGTGATTGCCGTTTATATGTTGGTTCGTTCGCAGGCGGTGCAGGCTGGCGCTGATGCTTATGTGCCGAGCGGTTACCTGTGGGCGACGCAACACTACGACAACTGGTCAGCATTGCCGCCGCTGTTGCGCGTCATTGCGTCCGTAGAGAACGTGCTCAAAAACCTGCTCGCGCCTGTGTTGCCTGTCTTTGGGAACGAAGGCAACCTACTCCCCTTGGCTGATCTGGCGGGTACGCTGCTCATTTGGGGGCCGACGTTGGGCCTGATTGTTCTGAGCATATCCCGTCATCTGTCGCGGATACAAATGTACGCGTGGTTGCTGCTGGCGTTGAATGCGGTTATTCACTTCTCTATTTTTCGGTATCGCGTCTTGTATCTGGCGCAGATAGCGATTTGCTTGTTCATTGCCTTTTCACCACGGATCAGCACTCAGCGCGTTGTGCTCATCAAGTTGCTTGCAGGGGTTTTGCTGATCTACAGTGCATTCTGGGCGACACGAACGTTGAGCTGGGTGGCTTTGCAGCGCTACGATGCACTGTACCATCTTCATGGGATGGTTACGACAGGAAATTACCCGCCAGCACTTGACCGGCAGGTTGTTGATCAGATCGTGAATCGATATGCTGCGTGGCTTAGTCCGAAGTAGTGGTCAGGCGTAGATGGCGATAACGCACGAGCACATGCCAAGGGGTATCCAACGGTGCCAGTTGGCGCATCATAGCGAACGCGCTGATGCGCCGGACCAAATTGCGTCTGCTGCGCCAGGCTGCTGGTAACTGGCATATACCCACGAGTCTACCTGCGAGAGGACTTGTCTCTTTGCGTGACAACAGTGCGTAAGTGACCGACCCGATATCGTATGCCATGATGGGGAGCAGATAGAGCCACACGTGTGGTACAGGGTAGTTCCTGGCGATCAGTCTCAACTTGTTACGCCCTAACAAGCGGTTCTTGAAGGGTGACCCTTCGCCGCCGGTTGCTGAATGGTGGTGGTATACGCGCGCTGTGGGTACATAGATGGTTTGCCAGCCTGCCCATTGGGCGCGCCAGGCCAGATCCACGTCTTCGAGATAAGCGAAATAAGCCTCGTCGAACAAACCAATGTCGTCCAGCATGGCACGCCGGTAGAGTGCCGCGCCGGCACATGCGCCAAAGATCGGTTGGGGCTGGTTATCAAATGAGTTGTCGTCCTGTCCTCCACAGCGATCCCAGGCAATTCCGGCTCGATCCACTGCAATTCCCGCCGAGTTCACCATCGCGGGCCGGTCAGCAAAGAGCATTTTTGACGCCGCTGCCCCAGCTTGCGGATATTTATCCAACACGTCAACCAACGAGGCTAGCCAATCGATGTCGACGACGGTATCGTTGTTGAGTGTGGCCACGAACTCTGCGCCACTTACGCGGATGGCTTGATTGTTCGCGGCGGCAAATCCGCGATTGTGATCGTTGCAAAGCAAGTGCACGCCAGGATAGTGTTCACGCATGAAAGCCGGGGAGCCGTCGGTCGAGCCGTTGTCGACCAGCCACACCTGGAAATCGCGATATGCTTGTGAAAAAAGAGAATCCAGGCACGGCTGTAGGAAGCGCCTGCCGTTCCAGTTGAGAATCACAACATCAACGCGTGACATTTCTTCAGCTCACGTTTCGCACAACGCTGTTAGGCGTGGGTATAATCTGTAAGACACTTAGGCAATCATTGACGAGCCTACCTGCACCACGTTCACTGTCACTTACTGTAAAGTCTTGAAGAAAGCACATGGCCCGCTTCTATCCTGAAGTATACGATCTACAACCGTGGTATCACGATTTTACACGGCTGGGTTTGCAGACACGCTTCCCTATGCGGCGCAAGGATCAATTGAGGCTCCTCCTCACGCCTATACGCAGGCTGTTAGGCCATGGCTACGTTGAGAAAGGTGAGCGTTTCTCGGTACGACAATTCCTGCGGCCGGCCATTCCTCCTCATCCTGTGAACCAGCAGCGCAAGGAAGCTTATATCGTCCCTTACGTGCAGCGTTGCCTGCAGGAGATGGCCTCTCATCCAGCAATGCGTTGCCTTGATCTATTCTGTGCGGATGGTTACTACACCTCTCTCATCGCTCAGTTGTGTCCGGGCGCTGTGATGACGGGCGTGGATTTGGATGGGGATGAGATTCGACGTGCTAAAACGGCGGCACGACTGTTAGGAGTCAAACAGTCCCAGTTCGTGCAAGCGGATGTATGGGATTTCACCCGCAATGCGCAAGCGTACGAACTGGTTCTGTGTACGGGTGGACTGTATCATCTCACTGATCCGCAGGGGTTCACACGACTGCTACGTATGACAGGTAGCCGGTACCTGGTGGTGCAGAGTGTGGTGACCATGGAAACGGACGACCCGGACTACTTCGTTTCGCCTGCGCCAGGCTGGAAACATGGCAGCCGTTTCACCCATGTTGGCTTAGGGCGTTGGCTGGAGGCGTCTGGTTGGCACATTCTCGAATCTGCCGTGAATGAGTTGTCCGGCAATCAACGGATGTGTGATCGCGGTTCAAGCTACTATCGCTGCATTGCAGTGTAAATCATTCACAAGGCATACATGAGGCTAGCCGTTGTCATTCTCAACTGGAATCAAGCTCCCGACACAATTGCCAGTGTGCATTCGCTTGAGAAAGTGCCGATCGCACCCGAGCATATCTGGGTTGTGGATAATGCATCAAGCGGTGACGGGATCAGTCGGGTCAAACAGGAGTGCCCCGGCATTCATCTCATTTGCAGCACGGTCAACAGAGGCTTCGCCGGCGGCAATAACCTCGCGCTTGCCGAGATACTAAAAGCTGGATATGACAGCATCTTGCTTTTTAATAATGATGCAAAGATCGATGCCGCAGCACTTGAGCAT
This sequence comes from Chloroflexota bacterium, assembly GCA_023488685.1. Classification (GTDB taxonomy): domain Bacteria; phylum Chloroflexota; class Anaerolineae; order J036; family Brachytrichaceae; genus CAIXPS01. Next base: position 22,664 of record JAMDDR010000016.1, read on the forward strand.
ATGTGTAAGACGCTACAAATGCATCCCCGTATCGGTATCGTTGGGCCAGTGTTGTGGGATGCGACTCACCCTGAGCGTTTATTAGCGGCTGGCGGGTGTGACATTGCTCATCATATTTCATCGCATGTAAAGGAACCTGTTTTACCCGGTGACGTGCGCGACGTAGACTATGTCCCTGGCACATGTGTTTTGATTGACGCGGAAGTGTTTCATGTGACTGGCCTGCTCGATGAGGATTTCTTTTTCGGAGGTGAAGTCGCATCGTTATGCAAAAAGGCGAGGGACAATGGCTATCGATGCGTTGTGGATGGCAGTGCTAATGTATCTCACACAGTTGATCGCTCCGCACAGTTGCGGCACACGCTGCACGTCTATTATGTTGTGAGAAATCGCTTTCTCTATGTGCGCCGATTCTATCCGCGCAGGAAGTTTCCCCTGTTTTTGCTCTGGTCCAGCTATACGGCTTATATTTGGTTGCTTGCGCTCATGCATCGAGATTGGCAACGCGCCGATGCAATTCGTTTGGGCTGGTTGGATGGTTTACAGGGACGTTACGGCGGGCAAAACGCCCGTGTGACAGGCGGACAGGTCGCATAGACATGAGAGTGCTTTTTCATGTGACGATGCCGCCATCTCCTATGGCTGCTTGCGACGCGGTCATCCAGGAAATAGAAGCCATTCGTTCACAGATCCCTGGCGAAATATTCCATCTATATCCTGCGCAGGTGCCAGGAACTCGCTTTCCTCGTCGTTTCTGGGGGTTGCAGCATCTCTTGTGGCTGCGTCTCGCTGAACGCAGCGTTACCCTTCATCACGTTTTCAACCCCGATTGCTATCTATTTCATGTGCTCAAGTTTTTACGGCGCCCCATCATCTATACGGCCGTTACAGGTGTGCGTGGAGAGAATCCTGCAATGGCCCAGGCACTGGCGCGTAAGGTGCAAATGCTTGCTGTACCCATGCAGACGGATCTTGAGCAACTTCGCCGATGGCGCATCACGAACGCCATGGTTATTCCTGCGGGTATAGACGTCACCGATTTCGAATCCTTGCCTCTCCCGCCCGGCACACCACCCACTCTGTTGATTGGATCCGCTCCATGGACAGAAGAGCAATTTCGTACAAAGGGAGTGGACGTTTTGCTGGAAGTCGCAAAAAGGCTTCCTAATTTACACCTTATCTTTCTATGGCGCGGTGTATTAGAAGCAGAAATGTATCGCCGTGTAGCTGCATCTGGTGTGCGAGATCGGATTGAGGTGATCAATACACAGGTCGATGTCAACAGGGTGTTGGCACGGGTACACGCTAGTATTGCCCTGGCTAGCAATGATACGTTGATAAAAGCACAGCCTCAGTCGTTATTGGAATCGCTTGCGGCAGGTAAACCAGTTCTATTAAACGAACTCATCCCAATGGCAGAAAAAGTGAAGCGAGATCATTGTGGCGTCGTGATTGAGACAGTAACACCTGAAGCTGTGATGCAAGCTGTGAACCATCTGTTTGCCAACTATGATGATTACCACAATGGTGCACTCATCGCTGGTCAGTCCATCTTTAACCGGCGCCAGATGGTTGCTGCATATGTGGAGTTATATCAGGGTGTGAAGCCATTGCTGAGACAGGCATGAAACTGCTACACGTTGTTCACAACTATGCACCGGCGGTGGGTGGTACCCAGTGGATGGTGCAGCAAATCTCCGAACGATTAGTTGCCCAGTATGACGACGACGTGACGGTGTTTACCACAGTGGCCTATAACAACAGCTACTTCTGGGACCGTCATCAGCCGGCAATGAAACCTGGTACCGAGTGGGTGCATGGTGTGCGAGTCGTGCGCTTCCCTGTCTTTAACGGATTGGGATCGCTGCGACTCAATATTGCGCGCGTGGCGCATAAGCTCCGGCTTCCTGGTGAAGATTGGGCGCGTGGGTTGTTTTTTGGCCCCATTGTGCCGTCTTTGACAAAAGCCGTAGCCTCAAGCGGTGTCGATTTGGTGATGGCGTCCGCTTTCCCACTTTTACACATGCACGATGCGCTGGCTGGGGCGACCCAGGCCAGGATTCCGTGTGTTTTTCTGGGCGCTATTCACCCGGTGGATCGGTGGAGCTTTGATCGGCAGATGATTTATACAGCCATTCACCGATGCACAAGCTATATTGCTTACACTTGTTTTGAGCGCGAGTACCTGACTCAAAAGGGGGTTGAGCCAGGCAAAATCACAATCATAGGCGGTGGGGTGGATCCTGATGAGTATGCTGATGTGGATGGTATGTTGGTTCGTCGCCATTTTAACTGGGGCGAGAGACCCATTATTGCCACCATTGCACAACACGTGCTCCACAAGCGCATTGATTTGCTTATCAAAGCAATGGATCGGGTCTGGGAGTTCTTCCCACAAGCCCTATTACTGGTGATGGGTAGCCGAACCAATTACTCGCAGCAACTGGAGGCTTTGGTGCGAGCTTATTCTCCAGAGCACCAGAAACAGATTATCTTCTACGATCATTGCACGGCGGAGGAGAAGGCACAATTGTTGGCTGCATGCGATGTTTTCGCAATGCTTTCTAGCCACGAGTCATTTGGCTTGGTTTTCCTGGAAGCGTGGGCCAGTGGCAAACCTGTTATTGGTTCCAACGTCAGTGCTATACCATCCGTCATTGAGCATGGTGTAGATGGGTTGTTAGTTCCATACAGCAATGTGGAGGCGCTCGCGCAAGCGTTAATCAGATTACTGGGCGATCCCATTTTAGCCAAAGAAATGGGCGCCAAGGGACTTGAAAAGGTACGGACACAGTTTTCCTGGAACACTGTCGTCAGACGATTCCGTGACGTTTATATTGGAGCGGTTCAAATGAATCGCGAACGGAATCGTATGAAAATCTCATCTTCTACAGGTCCTGATTGAATCTGTTAGATTACCGAACACATTTCTTCCAATGAGGGTTATATGAATCTCTTTATCACCGGCGGTGCCGGCTTCATCGGCTGCAATCTGGCTGCGCGCTGTCTGCAGCGTGGCGACACTGTGACCATCTTTGACAATCTCTCTCGCCCGCGTACGGAGCACAACCTGGCATGGTTGCGCGAGCAGTTTGGCAGCACACGGCTGCGCTTTGTCAAAGGTGACATCCGCGACTTTGACGCACTGCGTCTGGCCGTGGGCGAGGCACAACCGGAGCTGCTGGTCCACCTTGCCAGCCAGGTGGCTGTGACCACGTCGGTCAAAAACCCACGTGAGGATTTTAACATCAACGCGCTCGGTACCTTTAACGTGCTGGAATCAGCCCGTGCACAGGCGACGCCTCCTGCCGTGTTCTATGCCTCCACGAATAAAGTATATGGTGGCATGGAGGATGTGGCGGTCGTGTTGGATGGCACACGCTACCGCTATCGTGACCTTTCCAATGGGGTGAGCGAACATCAGCCCTTGGACTTTCACTCGCCCTACGGGTGCTCCAAGGGTGCGGGCGACCAGTACGTGCGCGACTATGCCCGTATTTACGGCATGCGCACGGTCGTCTTCAGACAGAGCTGCATTGCCGCTGATCAGGCGCTGGTCACGCCGTTTGGCATGAAGAAGATCAGCGATATTCTGCCAGGCGAACTGGTCCACAGCGGACGGGGATGGGCTACGGTGCGGCACGTGTGGCGAACGGGCACCAAACCGGTGCGCCGCCTGGTGACGATGAATGGCATGCAGGTCACTCTGACGAGTGATCACCGTGTTTTTCGCCCACATGGTCTGTTCTCGAATCGTGAACTCGCTTATGGGGATTTCGTGGCTGTGCTGCCCGAGGCACGCCATATGCCGGTTTGGGAGCCCATTAATGACCAGGTGTTGGATCAGCAAAGCTATTTGGATGCCGTTTCCCAACGGACTGCAGATGCACGCTGTCTCAACGAAGCACGCACCATTGCGGAGCGGCTGCTCCCCCTCAAAGGTGACCGTTTGCTGGCGATTGCGGAAGTGGCCGGCCGGTTATTTGGCGATGGCCACCTGGGCATCCACAACCGGCAGTCGCGCGAAATGCCGGCTTATACAGTTCAACACTTTGGCACAGAATCTGAGTTAATGGCATTGAGCGAACGGTTACGCTGGCTGGGTCTACCTGCAAGTGACATCATTCGGGAGGAAACTACTTCTGAACTGCCGGATGGGCATGTGATTGACGGACAAACGTGCCGTATTCAACAACAAAGCATCGCCATCTTCACCCTGTTCGAGCTGTTGGGTGTGCCAGTGGGTGATAAGGTGCGTGTTGAATACGGCTTGCCCGGGTGGGTGGCAAGTGGGCATCACCTGGTGAAGCGCGCATTCTTGCGCGGCTTCTTCGGTGCGGAACTGTGCCAGCCACAACCTGGCTCGCAAACTGCTCCTACCTTCGCGCAATCCAAGGATGTGTCGTATTTGGAGAATGGCCACCAGTGGCTGCGACAATTGTGTGACCTGCTGGCCGAGTTTGACATTGAGACATCTCAGAGTGAGGCACAGGCGGTTGAGTACAAACGTGGCACGACCGTGCAGATGACGGTGCGATTGCGGGGTGGATATGATCTATATCCCAAGCTCGCAGCCATAGGCTATGCATTTAGTGATGAGCGCGAGATCAGGTTGAATGCGTTGTTGCGCTGGCAGTGGACGCGCAGTTCGCCCGAGAACGTTGGCCGCACAGAACAGCTCTACCGCGCTGACGGTCACTTGTTCTGGGATAGCATCGAGTGCATTGAGGAACTCGATCAGCAGCCGGTCTTTGACCTTGAGATTGAGACCGACCAGCATCTCTTGCTTGCCGGGGGTATTCAGGTTTCCAATTGTATCTATGGTGAGCGACAATTCGGTGTTGAAGATCAAGGCTGGGTCGCGCACTTTGTCATCGCTGCGGCTACGGGCCGCACCATTTCCATTTACGGTGACGGCAAACAGGTGCGTGACCTGCTGTACGTGCAGGATCTGGTCAACGCGTACGACGCGGCCTGGACTCACCTGGATGTTGCGAGTGGTCAGGTGTTCAATGTGGGCGGCGGTATCGCCAATACGTTATCCATCTGGTCCGAGTTTGGCCCGCTGCTTGAGCAGCTCTCTGGAAAGCCTGTGCCGGTTACTTATGGCGACTGGCGCCCTGGCGATCAGCCGGTCTTTGTGAGTGACAATACGAAAGCAAAGCAGGTGCTGGGCTGGCAGCCACTGGTTTCTGTGCAAGAAGGTGTGGGCCGGTTGTATAAGTGGGTGACGTCAAACCCCCATTTGTTCGCATAAACCGTGGCGGGCCAAAAGGATTCACGTGAAACATTCCCTGTGCTGGTGAATCAAAGGGTCGCAGTAGAGACGCAAGATCTTGCGTCTCTACTGCGACCCTTTTTTAACGCGCCTAGCAGGATTTGAACCCACAACCCCTTGATCCGAAGTCAAGTGCTCTATCCAATTGAGCTATAGGCGCCAACGGTGACGATTATACTGCAATTGACAGCGCAGTGCTATACCTGTATGATTGCGTGTCGTTGGGTGCCACACCCTCTTGCAGATGAGCGCGCTGGATGCACACTACGTAGATAACGAGTCAGCGATCTGGCAAGTTAGTCAATAGAGAAAAGAATGTTTGGTGTGGTTGGCTGTGTTGCTGGGTCTTGTGCGGCGGAAGCCTTCGAACCCCGCCAGGATCGGAAGATAGCAACGGTAAGGAGTCCCTTTCGGGTGTCACAGGGGTGCCTGGCAACACAGCCAACCACATCAAACACATGTATCTTGTTAGTGTCTTGTAAGTGAACGGGCGCATGACCTTGGTCGCACCGAGCGATCTCGCCCTTGATCATGTTCATCGGCAATAAACATCGTTTGACCCACACATCTCACCAGCCCAAAGCCCGCCCAAGCTGGTTGGCGATTCCTCTTGTCCTGGCGGCACTCAGCACGCTCACGGCCGGCTACCTGAGCACGTTTACACCAGCCAAGATCATTGACGGCAGCCGTGTCATTGACCTGCAAACCCACCAGACAACAGTAGGTGCAGCGTTGCGCGAGTCAGCCATCGAGTTGCTGCCGGAAGATAGTGTCTCCCCGGATCTCACTGCCCCTCTGAATCGCAATGACACTATCATCATCAAACGCGCCCGGCTCGTCAGTGTGCGTGTGGATAACCAGGAGCCTGAGCTAGTGCGCACGCAGAGCAAATCGGTTGCCGAGGTGCTCGAATTGCTCGGTTACAGCCTGGGCGAGCGTGACTTCCTGTCCGTGAACGGGCAGCCGGTTGGCGAGCTGCCAGATGCCCCGTCTGCTGCAAGCAACAGTCTGGCCGAACCCGTTACCGCAGATATTGATTTCAGGCACGCTGTTGAGCTTACCGTTCAGGAACAGGAGCATTCGCCCGTCACCATCTTCACCACCGCGCCAACCATTGGTGAGGCGCTGATGCAGGCTGGCTATACCATCTATCTGGCGGACACGGTGCGCCCTTCTCCCGCCGCGCCCGCCCAGTCTGGCACGCATGTCTTCATCACCCGCTCCAGACCGGTTAGTGTATGGGTGGATGGCCGGCGCATCAAGACACGCACGCATCGCGCGGTGGTTGCGGACGTCCTGGCCGATTTAAACATTGTCTTATATGGTGAGGACTACGCCAGGCCCGAGCTCAATACTGCTATCAGCGACAACACCGAGATCAAGGTGGTTCGCGTGCGGCACGAAGTGGTCATCAACCAGGACGTCATCCCCTTTGAGACACGCTGGGAGGCAAATGTGGACCTGGAGTTGGATCACGAAGCGCTGGGGCAGGAAGGGCAACCGGGCGTGCACGAGCGTCGCACGTTGGTGTACTACGAGGACAACGCGGAAATAAAACGCGAACTGATCGCCGATTTCGTGGCGCGTGAGCCACAAGACAAAATCTATAACTACGGCACCAAAGTCGTGGTGCGCACCATGCAGACCCCCAGCGGTCCGGTCGAGTACTGGCGTGTCATCCGCATGCTTGCCACCTCCTACTCCGCCAGCACAGCCGGCGTGTCGCGCAGTGCCAGTTATTACGGGCGCGTGCGTTGTGGTTTTGCCATGCGGTCGGGCATCGTTGCCGTCGACCCACGCCTGATCCCTCTGGGAACGAATGTCTATGTCGACGGCTACGGCGTCGGTAACGCTTGCGACACCGGCAGCGCAATCATCGGCAAGCGTATTGACCTGGGATATGACGACAACAATCTACAGCTATGGTATCGCTGGGTCGATGTGTATCTGCTCACGCCGGTGCCTGCCAATGTTCGCCTAAGTCTCGACGATTAAACAGGCATGACAACAACCACCAGCATACGTGACCGGCTGCGCCAGCTTGGTATCACGCCCCGCAAGTCATTGGGCCAGAATTTTTTGACTGATGATCAAACTGCCCAGCGCATCGTCCGCTATGCCGGGATTGCGCCCGAAGACACGATCATCGAAATCGGTCCTGGCATCGGTGCGCTCACCCGTCACCTGGTGACCCAGGCGGCGCATGTCATCGCCATCGAAATCGATCGTAGCTTGATTCCGGTGCTTGAGCAGGAACTGGGCCAGCCAGCTAATCTGGCCATTGTCCAGGCCGATGCGCTCGAAGCGGACTTTGCAACACTGGCCGGCACAAGTCGCGCCGTGCGATTTGTGGGCAACCTTCCTTATTACATCACATCGGCGGTGATCCGGCGTATGTTGGAAACGCCGCTGCCAGTGCGTGCAATTGTGCTGACGGTGCAACTCGAAGTGGCGCACCGCATGACTGCCCAACCGGACGATATGAGTCTCTTAGCTGTCAGCGTGCAGTTCTACGGTCAGCCTGAGTTGCTGGCACGTCTGAGCCCATCTGCCTTTTATCCGCAGCCCGATGTGGATTCTGCTGTCGTGCGCATCATTCCGCATCAGCAGCCGCTGGCTGCCAATCCGGCCACGCTGTTCACCCTGGCGCGCGCGGGTTTTAGCCAGCGCCGCAAGCAACTGCGCAACACGCTGGCCGCTGGGTTGCATTGGAGTAAAGCCCAGGCCGATGATCTCCTTGCCCAGGCGGGTATTAACCCTGCCCGGCGCGCGGAAACGCTCAGCATGGATGATTGGGTCCAGTTGTCAAAGGCCTATGCTCAGGTGGTGGATGGTTTGGATGGCAATGTAAAGCGGTCGCTGAGCGCAGAGAGTGTCTCGGCCAAAAGCGGGGCTGAGCAGGCACCCAACGCCGCAAATGCCACCGAGCTGTAGTCAACCCCCGCCCGCAACGGGAAGATGCCACCTGGGTAGTTGGTCACAATCTGCCCGCCGGCCTCCTCAATGATCGGCCACAGCGCTGCCACGTCCCAGACGTGCACGGTCGAATCATACGCGCCAACGCAGGCACCACAGGCCAGCATGGCAAAATCAAACCCACTGGAGCCGGGCAGGCGCAGCTTGCAAGGAATCTTCAATTGTCCCTGCTTCAGCGAGCGTGTGCCACAACTGAACAATTGAGTGCTGGTGAGGGATTGATCGACGGCCACACGGATGGGACCGTCGCCGTAGCCGATCTCGGTTTTGCGCCAGGCACCCTGATTGTGCGCTGCGTATAACTGCTGCCCGACCGGGGGAAACTCGGCCACACCAAGCACCGGATAGCCGTGGTGAAGCAACGCGATCAACACACCCCAGCAAGGAAAGCCCCAGGCAAAGTTGGTGGTGCCATCAATCGGGTCGATGACCCAGCACCACTCCTCACCGTGATAAACCTTCTCGCCTTCTTCCGATAACACGCCGTGCTCGGGGTAGCGTGCCTGCAGCGCCTCGCCCAGCTTCTGATTGGCCTCGATATCGGATGCCGTGACGAGCGTTCCATCTTTTTTGAACGAGGCAATCAGTTGCCCACTGGCAAATTTGAGTTGTTGGCCAGTCTGGTGCGCCAGTTCCCGCGCCATGTTCAGCGCTCCATCCGGGAGGGTGATTGTTGAAATGGCAGAAGTGGGCTGTAACAGGGCTGCAGACGCATTACCTGTGTTTGGCGGTGCGCCAACAGAGGTTGAACATTGTTCTGTATTGATAATCGTTAATGCAAATTGTGCTGCGATGCGTTGTTCCTTGATCCGTTCCGGATCCTCAATGACGCGCAGGAGCAGGGCTTTAACGGTAACCTGCTCTTCGGCATTCAATGACGCCCAGGCTTTGCGCACGGAGGACCCATCTTCGCTAAAGATACCTTCCCAAAGTTGTTGTAGATCCATAGTTTCATTGAACCAGTAGAACGAGACCGAATCAACCCCGTCCTGGCGCCATGGCAGGCTGGATGCCTTGATAATGTGCCAGCCAGGCCTGGGCGAAAATATCCATCTGATCGGCAAGAATAGCTGCGCGAATTTCACGCATGAGCTGGAGTAGAAAATGCACGTTGTGCAGGCTCATCAGATAAAGCCCTAGCATCTCGCCGACGTGTAGCAGGTGCCGGATGTAGGCGCGGGTGAATGTCTGGCAGGTATAGCAATCGCAACCCGTGTCGAGCGGACGCTCGTCCTCCTGGTAAACCTTGTTGCGCATGTTGATGCGCCCATGGTGTGTAAAGGCGGCGCCATGTCGTGCCAGGCGTGTGGGCAATACGCAATCGAACATGTCGATGCCACGCATCACACCGTGGATCAAGTCCGTTGGCTCGCCTACACCCATCAGGTAACGCGGCTTTTCAACTGGAAGTGCGGCATCCATGCATTCCAGCGTGGCATACATGGCCTCTTTGGACTCGCCGACGGCCAGACCGCCGATGCCATGGCCGGGAAAATCAAGCGCGCTGATGAATCGTGCCGACGCTTCGCGCAACTCATGGAAAACGCCACCCTGAACGATCCCAAACAAGGCCTGATCCGTACGCGTGTGCGCCTGCCTGCATCGTTCGGCCCAGTTGTGCGTGCGCGCCATCGCCAGCACGTTATATTCACGATCTGTCGGCGGTGGACATTCGTCGAAACACATGATCACGTCAGCACCCAGGTTCTCCTGGATGCGGATTGACTTCTCCGGCGTCAGCCGGTGCATGCTGCCGTCCAGGTGGCTCTTAAACGTCACGCCGTCTTCGTCGATTTTGCGCATTTCGCTCAGCGAAAACACCTGGAATCCACCACTATCGGTCAAAATTGGCCCGTCCCAGCGCATAAAGCGGTGTAATCCTCCCTGCCGGGCCACCAACTCGTCCCCCGGTCGCAAATAGAGATGATAGGTGTTGGCCAGGATCATGCTCGCGCCCAACTGCTCCAGGTCGCGGGGAGGGATTCCTTTTACGGTCGCCTGGGTTCCAACCGGCATAAAAGCCGGCGTCAGCATCGTGCCGTGGGGTGTTTGGAAAATGCCGGCTCTACTATGTCCCTGACAATGTTGTAGTTCGAAGGAAAACATGTTAGCGCCCCAGCAGGTTGGGCGCCTGCGGCGCAACGACCGTCTGTCCCTCCTGCACACCGGATAAGATTTCGCTGACACTCTCATTGCGTAAACCGGTTTTCACTTCCACCTCTTGACTTGTTTTTTCATCGATTTTGACAGTCAGGAACGATTTGCCGCTTTGCCGGTCGCGCCGAATGGCCCAATTGGGCACCAGCAACACGTTTTCGCGTTGCTCCAGCAGGATGGAGGCGTTGGCCGTCATGCCGGGACGCAACGGTGCCGCCGTGTTGTCGATCGCTACGCGCACGGCATAGGACACCACTCCGTTGACCGTGGTTGAGGTCGAGGCAACCCGATCGACTTTTCCCTTCACCTCCACGTTGGGCAACGCGTCTAACGTCACGACCACCGCCTGCCCTGTGCGAACCTTTGCCACATCGATTTCATCCACCGTGATGTCAATGTGCAAGCGCGAGGTGTCCACCAATGTGAGGGCTGGCTGTGCGCCGGTCATCTCGCCCGCTTTGATATTGGCTGTTGCCACAACGCCGTCCATCGGGGCTTTCAACACCGCTTGTTCGAGACGGCGTTGGGCCTGCTGCACTTGTACGGCGGCCTTGCGCCGTTCGGCCTCGGCCTGATCGATGTCAAACTGCCGCACGGGCTGCTGTACCTTCTCCAGGCTTGCCTTTGCATCCGCGATCTGCTGCAGCGCCGCTGCCAATTGAGCTTTGTCGGCGCCACGCACCGCTCTGTCATACTGCAGTTTGGCCGCCTCAAGATTGTTGCCTGCCTGCTCCAACTGCGCAATGGTTGGGCTGCTCGGGTAGCCGGCAGGATCAAACTTATACGATAAATCGTGTGCTGCCTGTGCCTGTCGTAGTGCTGCCTCTGCATTGCGAACGGCCGTCTCGGCGGCGTCGATATCCGCCTGATCCGGGCCTGCTTTCAGCTTGTTGTAGTTGTCGTTCGCCGCCGCGAGTGCGGCTTCCGCCGCTTTCACATCCGCGTTGCGTGGACCATCGACCGTACGGCTATAGTTGGCTGAAGCAATCACCAGCCCCGCCTGTGCCTGGGCCAGGGCTGTTTCAAGCTCGGTCGTGTCTAACGTCGCGAGCACATCGCCTTGCTTGACTGTATCACCCCGCGTGACACGTACCTCTGCCACCTTGCCGGATAATGGGAACGCGAGCTGAATCTCTGATTCGGCTTGTATATTGCCCGTGGCGCTGACCGCTGCCGCCAATGTCCCTTTGGAAACAGTTGCTGTTCGTTCTGGCGTGGTGCTCTGCCCGCTGGTAAATGGGTTCGTACAGGCCGTCAATGTCAGAAATGCAACCACTCCCCCCGCCATGCGTATTACGGCGCGCTTGCGATTCATTACCTTCGCCATGTCCATACCAAAGTGTTTGTTTAAAACAGGTGCCCAATCCTAATCCCGATCCTGATCGTCGCCTATGTTCTTACCAAATATGCAATTAAACACGCGAAAGCCTTGAAGAACATGAGAATGGATGTGCTGATCCCTTATTTGGCTTATGGTACCCCATTGGTGTATCGTTGTAGCCAATGATCCGGCTTACCGACTTACTTGCCGCCACCGGCGCTTCTGTTGACGGTGCATCACCGGGCACGGGCGAAACGACCTTCTCAGGCTTTTGTTTCGACTCGCGCCGCGCACAACCGGGTGAGCTGTTCGTCGCGCTCAAGACTGATCGTGGCGACGGTCACGATTTCATCGCCGAAGCCCTGGCGCGCGGTTGCGCGGGGGCGTTGGTCGATGGGGGGCGATGGAAGGCGCACGATGGCCCATCTGTCCGCCATCCTTTGTCAGTCGTCATCTCTGTTCCTGACACCTTCCGCGCCTTGACCGACTATGCCGCCTACGTCGTGCGCCAGCGCAAGCTGCCCATCGTCGCCGTCACCGGCAGTGTGGGCAAAACCAGCACGCGTGAGGCGGTGGCTGCCGTGCTCTCCAGGAAATACCATGTTTTCCGCAACCCGGCCAATTTCAACGGGCGGCTGGGATTGCCGATTGCGTTGGGGGCGCTCGAACCCCAACACGACATGCTTGTGCTGGAAATGGCCACCGACACCCCAGGTGAGATCACTGAATTGTGCGCCATCGCACCACCGCAGGTGGGCATCGTCACGCGTGTGAGCGAGGCACACCTCGCGTACTTCGGTTCGCTCGATGCCATCGCGCGCGAGAAAGGCGCGCTCGTCGAGGCGCTGCCGCCAGACGGGTTTGCCATCCTCAACCAGGACGACCCGCGCGTGTGGGCAATGCGCACGCGTACGCGCGCGCAGGTGCGCGGCGTTACGGCACCCTCGCCGCTCGATCTCTCTGCGGCTATTGCCACGGAGGCCGGCCGGCATTTCGGCGTCTCCGGCGTGGATATCGCCACAGCCCTGCATGATCTGCCACCATTGCACGGGCGCATGAACGTGTTGCGTGGCGTGAACGGCATCACGCTGATCGACGACACGTTTTCCGCCAATCCCGCGTCCATGCGGGCTGCGATTGAGGCGGTCACTGGTGGCCGGCCGCTGGTCGCTGGTGGCTGGTTACGCGCCAACCCTGTTGGCACTGTCGCTGGTGATCGCGCCCCTGAATCTCCAATCTCCAATACCCAATCTCGTGTTTTTCTCATCCTGGGCGACATGGACCAACTGGGAGATGACAGCACCCGTTTGCACCGCGACATCGGTACTCTCATCCCCAATCTCGCTCAGAACGCTGAGCCGCAATCTCGCCCAGTACGCTGGGGCGCAATCTCGCCCAGCACTCCGGGGCGCAATCTCTATCTCATTACCTACGGCGAGCTTGCTCACCACATCGCCGATGCTGCGCTGGACGCCGGCATGGATTCGGCTCACATCATCACCACCTACGTCACGCGAGACGCCATCGACTACGTCAAGCAACACGCCTACCCCGGCGATGTGGTGCTGGTGAAAGGCGACACGAGCATGCGCATGGAGCGCATCGTGGCTGCGTTGCTGGCAGACCCGGCGGATGTTGGCCAATTGGTGCGCCAGGAACCGGGCTGGGAATCAGTGCGCGTGGCAAAGCCGGCGCGTCCCACCTGGCTGGAGGTCGATCTCGACGCCATTGCCCATAATGTGCGCACCCTTAAGCGATACGTCGGCGACGGTGTGGCATTGATGGCAGTGCTCAAGGCCGATGGCTACGGACACGGCGCGGTGAAGGTGGCGCGTACGGCGCTCAACAATGGAGCCGGTTTCTGCGGCGTGGCCTCGTTAAACGAGGCCACCGTGTTACGTTCGGCCAATATCGACGAACCGATCCTGGTGTTGGGTTATACGCCGGCGTGGCACGCTCGCGATGCCTTGCTGCGCGACGTCAGCGTGACCCTCTACGACCTCGACATTGCGCGTGCCTTCTCGCGCGCGGCGCTGGAATTGCACCGGACGGCCAGAGTGCACATCAAGGTGGATAGTGGCATGGGCCGGTTAGGTGTGCTGCCCGAACAGGCCGCCGCGTTCATTCGTGCCGTGGCCGCGCTGCCGGGGATTGCCATCGAGGGGATCTTTACTCATTTTTGCTGTTCTGACAGCGATCCGGACTATACGCGTCTGCAATTGGAGCGTTTTTTGCAGGTGCTCAAGGAAGCGGGCATTCCGGCTACATCCGGCGGCGCTCCCTCTGCAGAGCGCCAT
>JAMDDR010000496.1 GCA_023488685.1 Chloroflexota bacterium
GACAGCATCTTGCGCAAACCGGGGCCTCTGGATGAAGACGAGTGGCGGGTGATGCGCCAGCATCCCGAGTACGCCAACAAGATACTCGCCCCGATTCCCTCCCTGTGGCCGGCGCTGGAGATTCCGTACTGCCATCACGAGAGATGGGACGGCACGGGCTATCCGCGCGGGTTGCAAGGCGAGCAGATCCCGCAGGCGGCTCGTATCTTCGCCGTCGTCGACGTGTGGGACGCGCTGTGTTCCGACCGGCCTTACCGCAAGGCGTGGCCGCAGGAGCAGGCGCGTGCTTACATCGAACAACAATCCGGCAGCCACTTCGACCCGCGTGTGGTAGAGGCATTTTTGCAGATGATGGATGAGAAATCCGACAAACTCGTCTGACTCATGCCCTGAGATGATGCCACGATTACGCCACGACCGGCGATGTGAGAAGCGGCAGGAGGAGCAGGTTGGAAATGATCGCGAATAATAGCAAACGCGACTGCCTGTATCTAAACATAGCCGGCCTCCTTGTGTGGCGACTGTCAATGCGGCGATCGCTCACGCCCTCATGAGGGCATCGCCGCGATGGTTTGCCTGCCGCGGCCCGTCATCCGGACCCCAGCACGATGCGAGTGGCTGTCTTTGTTGGCGTAGTGGGTGCCCTCGACGTGGACATAGCCGCTCATCCAGGCCAGCACCGCCGCGCGCACCGCCGCCGTCGTGTTGTGGAAAGTGATGTTGCCCACGCAGCGAAACTCGTCGAACTCCGTGTGAAGCCCACACCCGTGCACCGATGTGATCAGGTTGACGTCGCGCACCATCTCAGCCAAAACCATCGTGTCACACGTCGAGAACGAGATCGCCCAGACCAGCGTGCGCGGTCCGCAGTGCGCGTCGGGGATCCACGGGCAGCGCAGCGTGCGGTAAAACGCCTCGAGTTGCCTGGCTGGGAGCGCATTCCTGTATGCGAGTGCCGCGCCGCGGTTGCCGGCGCCCATCAGTTCCGTGAACCTGAGCAACAACGTGGCCCCGTTGTCGATGGGGAGGCTGGTGGACTGTGTTGGCATGTGCGCGCTTCCTTTTGCTTGATTGATGAACGGCGATGTACTGTGTTGACTGTGTTGATTGAGAACAACCGTTGACAGACGGCCTGGTTTTTAAAAAACCGCCCCTTCACTGGTCACTTATGCAGCTTCAATGCGTGTGTCGGGGCGGCCCATCCGGTGATAGTGCTAATAGGAAAGGACTGGATTTCCAGCAATTGACTTCCCTCATCAGACCGGTTATCTATAATGTCGTGCCGGATGTGCCAATTCCTTCGATCCGTGAGTGCCGTTGTCGCACACTTGTACCACCTGGCAATCACCCCGGCGGCGGCGCGGCCGGAACCACCCATAACCACGGGTGCGGGTGGACACACAGGTGTTATGCAGCCGCTACGTCAAATGCACGCGCGCAGGCTGACCCGTAGCCTGAACCTGTGGATAGAATAGGTGCAAACGGGGCCTGCCGGGGAATGCCACATGAGCTTGAGCGTTGACGAGCGTGTTGAACTGCGTGACTTTCTCATCAGCCACTTCGACCTGGTTGAGCTGAAAGGGCTGCTGTTCGAGTTGGGCGTGTCGTACGATGACCTGCCGCATGGGACGCGCCCTGAGCTGGCCGGGGAGATGATCCTGTATTGCGAGCGGCGTGATCTGCTGGGCTGCCTGCTGGTGCGGGTGGTCGCCAATAGGCGCGCTGGGCGCATCGAAGCACTTCTCCCCAAGGCGCCACCCTGCCAGCCCGAACGGGAAAAGGTGCAGGTCATTCTGCACACAGGCCGCTTGAGGGTCACGCCCGAGGTGTTTACGCGCACGGTGGCTGACCTGTTCGACCAGGTATCGCCCGAAGAGGTGACGCTGATCGGCGTGGCGGAACAGGGTGGGCGCGCGTTGGTGAGCGTGCCGGCACACAGCGCGAGCCGTTCGCCGGTGAACGAGCCGTCCGCTGCGGTGATCCCGTTCGCGGAACTCGACGGCCTCGACCAGCGCACCTGGCAAGCTGGCTATAGCGCCGGCGTGTGGAGCCCACGCGTGCAGTTGGCGCCTCAAGCCACGCCGGCCCCACCTGTCGCGGCAGATCGTTCACCGAGGCCCGCGCCCTTCACGTGGATCATGCTGGCCGGCCTGTTGTTGATCGCCCTGGTAGTTGTGCCGGCTGCGCTCGTGATGGTGAATGGGCTGAGCCAGGATGTGTGGGCGATCGGGTTGCCGCTGTTGTTTGCGCTGGCCTATCTGATCTATGTATGGCTCACCAGGACGCATGTGAGCCTGCCGGCGCAGCCGCGCGTGCGACCTGGCCGGCTGTCGCCGGGGATGTCGTGGGCCGCGGCACGAGAAGTGGTCGCGCGAGAGGCGGTCGCGCGAGAGGCGCGGGAAGCAGGCGTGTAACGAAAAGGGAAAGGAATTTCTGGGAGGCAATCACGAATGAACAAACAAACGATCTGGATCATCGATGGCGCTTATATGATGAAGGCCTCCCTGGGCAAGTTCGATTATTTGAAACTGAAGCGCGAGCTTGAGCGCATCTGTGGCGACACGTTCTACGAAAGTTATTTTCTGAACTCCGTATCCAACATCCCGGATGGGTACCAGGACGCGTTCTACGCCTGGCTCAAGGCCGCGCCGCCGCGCGGCCCCAAGATGCGCGTGCAGTTATATGCCCTGAAAGACATGCATTTAACCTGCCCGCACTGTGGCCAGCCATTCGACCGGCCCGTGCAGAAAGGGGTGGATGTGGGCATCGCCACGTTGATCCTGAAGCTCGCCATTCAGAATCAATATGAACGCCTTGTTTTGGCGGCTGGTGATGGCGACTTTGAAGATGCCATCTCCTATGTAAAAAGCGAGCTGCATAAGGAGATCTGGATATGCGGTTTTTACGAAAGCGTCTCGGTCGATCTGCAGAGCTACGCCGATAACGTTGTCTGGTTCGACGACTGGTGGGACGTTATCAAACGGTAGCAGCGTGCCATGACCTTGGAACTCAATCCCGACCGGGTCTCGCCGGAAGGAATTCGGCGCAGCGCCGAGTATGTGAGAGGTTGTTTTCGCCGGATGGCGTGTGATCGTAGAGGTGGTTCGCGAACCGCCTCAACCATGCCGCTGCTACGACGTGAGTTTTGATTGGCTTAGATTTGGGGTACCTCATTGCGTCTTTGACATCAGCACTATGGAATGCACTGGCAGCTTAATTCATTGACAGTATTGGTATATAACTTGCCAGCAGAAGTGTTTATCCGAGTAACTACAGGGCTGCCAATTCAAACGCAACACCATGAACGATAAGGAATACATCATCTTTTGTGACGAGTCTGAGCGAAAGGGGCGCTACTGCTCAAACTTCTATAGCGACTTGTGCAGGTTCCCAACTGTCACCAATCGGCCAGCCGGTGTACGCGTTCACTCATCCCGACAACCAGCACCTTGCCACGCTCGGCGTCAGGCTTGTAGCTCACATGGCTGGCCGCGTTGGATAGCCGCTTCGTTCTGGAACCCGCTTCCAGCGGGTTTGTGATACCAGGCGTCGAATTCATTCGATGCCGTATGATGCCGCATCCAATGCCATAATCCATACCGTGCTTGACGCCGCATGCGATGCCGTGCACGGTTCGCTCAACTGTCCCGGCATCTGATCCCAAGGAGCATGTCATGAAGATCAAAGAAATTCGCGTCGTTCGCGTCGACTTCCCGGAGCGCCAGCCTCAAACACCTGCCCGGCGCGAAGGCTGGGGCGGGTCCGACGAAGTCGCCAACCCCATGTCGCGCTACCCGCATGTCAAAGCCCACCGTGGGCTGTGGCTGCCCAAGTTCGACGGCGCATACGTCCAGGTGATCGCCGAAAACGGCACCTGGGGGCTGGGGCCGCTCTGGCCGGCCCGCCCGCTCGCGCCGATCATCGCGCATTTCGACGAGCAACTGGCCGGCCAGGACTGCTTCGCCATCGAGCGCCTGGCCGATATGCTGTTCCGCCTGACCAAGCCCTATGGCACCACCGGGCTGGCCTCCTACGCCATCAGCGCGGTCGATCTGGCGTTGTGGGACCTGAAGGGCAAGTTGCTGGGTCTGCCCGTCTACAGCCTGCTGGGTGGCCCGGCCCGTGACAGGCTGCCCTGCTACTGCACCGGTAACGACGTCGACTGGTACCAGGAGCTGGGCTTTCGCGCCTTCAAACTCGCCTGCCCCTACGGCCCGGCCGATGGCCTGGATGGCTTGCGCAGGAACGAGGCGTTCGTTGCCAAAGCCCGCGCCACGATCGGCGACGACTGCGAGCTGATGCTGGACTGCTGGATGGCGTTCGACGTCGAGTACACCGTCCGGCTGGCCGAGACGCTGCGCCCCTACCGGCTCAAATGGATCGAGGAGTACCTGATGCCCGAAGACCTGGACGGTCACGTGCAAGTGCGCGCACGGCTACCCTGGCAAACGCTGGCCACCGGCGAACACTGGTACACCCACTATCCCTTCCAGTGGGCTATCCACAACAGAGTGGCCGACATCCTCCAGCCCGACATCATGTGGTGTGGTGGCGCAACCACCTTGCAGAAGATTGCCGCCGCGGCATTCGCTGACGCGGGCGGCGTCGGCGTGATCATCCACGGTGGCGGCAACAACGTGTACGGGCAGCACTTCACATACGCTTCCCCGGCGACGCCCTGGCTGGAGTGTTTCGTCGGCACACCGGTCGGCGTGCCCCTGCAGGAATGCTGGGGGTTGCCCGGGCAGGCGGTCCCCAAGGACGGCTGGCTGGTGCCTTCAGACGCACCCGGATTTGGTCTGGAAGTTACTGACAGTATGCTGGCGCCCTATCCTTATCTTGTAAATCCTGGATCCAGTTAACTTGGACGACCTCGGTTGACATCGTTACCTCCAACTTCCATCTGCTGTTGAGCCACTTCGGGATCATGCGATAGTGTACACTTCGTCTATGAGCACGTGTCAACTCACCGAACGCGAGCGACTGATCGAGCGCATCCCACCCAAAGACAAGCAGCGGGCGAGAAAGTAGGTGTGAAGACGACGGCCTATTTCGACAATGAAGTACTTGTCAAACGTCCATATTTGAAGATGGAGTGGATTGAGGCAGCGCTGCGAGCCCCGATTAGAAAGCAGAGGCAAAAGGATGGGCGATATCGTCTGTGGGTATATGTGGCCGAGCGGGATTGGTACTTGCGTGTGGTGACGTTGGCGGATGGTGAAACGGTGCACAACGCTTTCCCTGACCGCGATTTTGTGGAGTGAGATCGAAGGCGAAATGAAATTCAGTTATTACCCGGAAACGGATTCCCTCTATATTGAATTGGTGGAGCGGCCTGGCGCGGATGCTCGCGAAGTGGCCGACAATATGGTTGTCGATCTCGATGAGGCAGGGCAGGTGGTGGGGATTGACATTCAGCACGCTAGTGAACTGGTTGACTTGGCGCGGTTGGACGTGCTGGCTCTGCCTGTGAAAACGGTGCAGATGGCAGCATAGACGTTCCACCACTCGTGGCCTTGACTTCAAGTGCACTGGGTCTACGAACACTATAATGATGGTGCATACCATGCATGAGGCAGAGAACACACAGGCTTTGGCAGATCTGGAGTTACACCCGGAAGTTTGGCAACGTGGGGACAAACGCTATGTGATGCTGCCATATGAGGAGTTCATGGTTCTGCAAGAGGCGCTTGAGGATGTGCGCGATTTGCGCATCCTGCGCGCGGCGCGAGAAGAGGATCACGATGAGCCAGGTGTGCCGTTGGCAGATGTCATGAGGGAATTGGGATTAAGTTCATAGCTTCCAAACCTAACCTTAACGTCGTCGTCTTCTTCACCGACCAGCAGCGCTGGGACACAGCAGGTGTACACGGCAACCCACTCGACCTCACGCCCAACTTCGATTGCATGGCGATGGAGGGTACGCACGTGCGCTACTCATTCACCTGCCAGCCGGTGTGCGGCCCGGCGCGGGCATCGCTGCAGACCGGCATGTATGCCACCCAGGTAGGCTGTTACACGAACGGCATTCCACTGCCGCCGGACAGCCGAACGCTGGCACACTGTTTCAACGCAGCCGGCTATCACACCGGCTACATCGGCAAGTGGCATCTCGCCGCGGAAGAACCGGTGAGAGAGGAGCACCGCGGTGGCTATCAGTATTGGCTGGCATCCAACGTGTTGGAGTTCACATCGGAGCCGTACAACACGGTGATGTACGACGACGACAACCGGCCGGTGAAGCTGCCCGGCTACCGTGTGGACGCGCTGACCGACGCCGCCATTCGCTATATCGACGCACATCAATCCGCGCCATTTTTCCTGTTCCTCTCCTACGTCGAACCGCACTTCCAGAACCACGTGGACGACTACCCACCGCCGGACGGTTACCGCGAGCGGTATACCGCTCGCTGGATTCCTCCCGACCTGGCGGCGCTGGGCGGCACGGCGCATCAGCACCTCGGCGGCTACTATGGCATGGTCAAGCGGCTGGATGAGGCACTCGGCCGGTTGCGCGACGCGCTTAAGAGTCTGCGCCGGACGGACAACACCATCATCCTGTTCACCTCCGACCACGGCTGCCATTTCAAAACACGCAACGGCGAGTACAAACGCTCGTGCCATGAGAGCTCGATTCGCGTACCGACCGCGCTATGCGGACCGGGCTTCGATGGCGGCGGACAGGTACGCTCACTCGTCAGTCTGGTCGATCTCCCACCCACACTGCTGGATGCAGCAGGGTTGCCTGTACCATCGCAGATGCAGGGTCGATCTATTTTGCCGCTGGTGCAGAAACGTTCAATGGATTGGCCGGAAGAGGTGTTCATGCAAATCAGCGAGGCACAGGTCGGCCGTGCCGTGCGCACACAGCGCTGGAAGTATGCCGTGACCGCGCCGGACAAGGATGCGCTGCGTGACGCTGGTTCGGACCACTATCTTGAGGAATCCCTATACGATCTGCAACATGACCCCTATGAACTGCGTAACCTCATCGGATTGGAGTCACACTGCGAAGTGGCCGAGGTGATGCGGGCGCGGCTCATCCGGCGCATGGTCGAGGCTGGTGAAGCTGCACCGGTGATCACGCCTGCGTCACCTATCCCCAGCGGCCAGCGCCGTGTCAGTCCCGAAGAAGTGAACGCATAGGAACATAGGGTGTACATTAATGGCAATGTCAAACCCGACCCTCCCGCTCGAATCTGCCGCCGCCTCCGCGCGCGGCCAGGTCAGGATCACCGCCATTAAGGCCATGCAGCCCAAACAGGGCGCCACCCTGATCAAGGTCGAAACCGACGCCGGCGTGTGTGGCTACGGCCCGTGCGGCGAACCCGGCCCGCTGGCGCGCGCCGCCATCGCCGGCCTCGCAGGTCCGCGCCTGCCGCACCTGGGGCTGATCGGCAAGGACCCGCTGGCCATCCAGGTGCACTATCACAACATGTTCTACGCCTATCCTCAGCGCGGCCGGCAGGTGCGCGTGCTGAGCGGGATCGACATCGCGCTGTGGGACCTGGCCGGCAAATTGCTGGGCCAGCCGGTGTCGCGGTTGCTCGGCGGGAACTTCCGCACCGAGATCCCCCTCTACTCGCACTGCGCGGGCGGCGACTTCCTCAGCCGCGACGCCTGGCGCGAGCGGGCGCAGCAACTCAAAGCCGACCCGCATGGGTTCAAGGCCTACAAGATCGACATCCACCACGCGCTTGGCGCCCACATGCAGGAGTACATCCCCAGCCTCGGCCCGCAGGACGTGCGCAAGGTCCAGCGTGCCTACAGCCTGGCGCGTGAGGCGCTGGGTGATGACGTCGACATCATCGTGCACTGCCACGCCGAACTGGACCTGCCCAGCGCGATCAGGGTGGCCGAGGCGGTGGAGCCGATCAAGCCGCTGTTCTACGAAGACCCCATCGCACCGGCGTACTCCGAGGCATGGCTGGCGTTGCGCCGGACCACGCGCCTGCCCATCATGACCGGCGAAAACATCGAGCTGCCCGAGGGTGCGCTGCCGTTCATCCAGAACCAGGCCGTGGATTGTCTGCAACCCGACTTGATCAACTCGGGCGGTATCACCGGCACGAAGATCATCGCCGATATCGCCGCGCTCTACCGCATCCCGGTATGTCTGCACAACGTCAGCGGCTACGTGCTCAACATGGCGTCGCAGCAGTGGTCGGCCGCCATCTTCAACTGTCCTATGATGGAGTGCACGCGCAACGCCGGCCACGCGCCCGAAGCCGCCGGCAACCTCCCGGTCATCAAGGATGGCCGCATGGTCGTTTCCAGCCTGCCTGGGTTAGGTGTGGAACTGGATCAAGACTACCTGAAGGTGCACCGGGCCGAGGGCGAACCCTGGTGGGGTGCCTAAGCGCGCAATGATAGAAACCCGATTTTTAGCAAAAATCGGGTTTCTGAGTGTCGGTGGCCTTGGTGGTTCAGTGTTGTAAGGTACACTGCGGTGCAGGAGGGTACTCATGACGAATCAATCCATGGCCATTGCGCCGGCCATTACCCAGGGCTGGCACGATTACCAGGTTCTGCTGGTTAAAGCGCTCGCGCCGTTGGCGGCGGAGCAACTGGCGTTGCGCGCGGCGCCGTCACTGCGCTCGATTGGCGAGAACGCGACACACATGATCGGCGCGCGCGCGCGCTGGTTCAACGGCCTGATGGGCGAGGGTGACGCGGCCTTCGCGGCTATGGGGACGTGGGATCGCAAAGGCATGCCGGTTCGCAGTGCTGCCGAGCTGGTGCAGGGGTTGCAGGACACCTGGCAGGTGATGCAGGCCGCCCTGGCGCGTTGGACGCCGGACGATCTGCAACACCTCTACGAGGGTAAGTATGGCGACGAGCCCTATTCGTTGTCGCGCGGCTGGGTGATCTGGCACCTGATCGAGCACGATCTGCACCACGGCGGCGAAATCTCGCTCACCCTCGGCATACATGGGCTGACCGCGCCGGATTTGTAGGTGCATGGTGCGCTTCTCCTCTCTCTCCCTCGCGAGTGGAGCTTGGGTGTGACTCTGAGGCAACCACCCCCAACCCCTCCTTGGTAAGGAGGGGAGAACGGCGTGGG
>JAMDDR010000444.1 GCA_023488685.1 Chloroflexota bacterium
CGCAGACAGGCCCCCTCCGCTGGTGCCCATCACCAGCGCGCGCTCGTCGCCGAGATGGTTGACCAGCGCTGCCGCGTCACGGCCATTTTGGGCCCACCAATCGGCCGGCCACACAGCCATGCGATCCGATTGTCCACAGCCCCAGAAGTCGGGGGCGACCGCGTGGTAGCGCTGGCCGAAGTAGGCCAGTTCTCCCGCATGATGCGCCGACGAGGCCGTGTTGCCATGCAGGATGAGCAGCAGGGGGCCGCTGCCCTGCTCGCGATAGAAAAGTCGATGCCCGTTTGTGGTAAAGAATGGCTTAGATCACGCAAAGCGTACGAACCACCAAGACCACCAAGAACGCTATAGTAGTCTTTCTTGGTGCTCTTGGTGGCCTTGGCTGAAAGTCCTCTTCAGAGGGCTGAAAGTCCTCTTCAGAGGGTGGTTGGTCTTTGATTGTGTCTGGGCCGCTATGAGGTTTTAGAGGGATCGCCGTCCGCAAGCACCATCTTGCGAAGATCGTCCTCGGCCTGGCTGATCTTCGACCGGTACACGCGCAGTTGGGCCTCGAATGACGACATCAAGTGGCTGGCCTTGTACCCGGCGACCATCTGTTCCAGCCAATCCTGCATCACCGCCCGTTCGGGCTCACGATACGAACCCTCGAAACACACCTGGTCCAGCGGCAGCTTTGGCGGCATGGGCGGGTAAGGGCCTTTCGCGTATCCGAACACCATCGTCATGAGCGGGAACACACCGGCAGGCAATGCCAGCTTCTCTTTCAGATAGGCGGCATCCAGCAAGCCGCTGCGCCCCGTCTCGGACAGCATCACCGACGAGACGCCCAGCGCCTCGGCCGCGATGTTCATGTTCATGGCTGCCAGTGACGCGTTCATCACCGCAATGGTGTATTCGATCAGCGGGCTGTGCGGGAACGCGTCCAGCACCAGGCGATCGCGGTGTGCGTCGCCCATGATCATCACGGCGCGGTTGCCCTTGAATGGCAACGGACGCTCGAAGGTCGCGCGCCACGTGTCTGCGCTGAAGGTCGCGAACGACCATGTCTGCAGGTTGACGGTGGACGGCGCGACCCGCCCCGCCTCCAGGATGGCGCAGAACACGTCCTCTGGGATGGCGCGGTCTGCGAAGCTGCGCACGCTGCGCCGGTTCATGACGACCTGTAACAGTGCGTTATCCTGCAATGACGGCGGCACCTGTGGCTTGCCGGCCACGATGCGCAGGAGGCTCTTGACGAAACCAACAGGACCTAACTTTTTCAGCATAGGAGCAATCAACCACCAAGGCCACCAAGAGCACCAAGAAAGACTACTATAGTGTTCTTGGTGGCCTTGGTGGCCTTGGTGGTTCCGTTAAGCAGCGTCAATTGCGAGACGGTTCGACAGTCTTGGCAGGTTCATCAGCCTGGACTTTGGTCTTGTCCACCACGGTGAGGAAGCCGCCGAACAGCCGGTACTCGTCCATGCGGCAGGAGTTGATCAACTTGCCGTCGTACACGGTCATATCGGGGCAGCTATCGCACATGTCGGCCTGGCCGTTCGGTTGCACGTCAGGCGCCTGGATGATGCCGATGCTTTGCACGTAGATGCTGTCGAACAGGCTGGCCGGGTGCTGGAACATGTCCTTGACGCGGTTGCGCCATGCCTTCCCAACCGTCTTGTCCAATGCAGACAGGAGGAATACGATGCCGCCGATCTTGGCCTGCGACAGGTAGGCCAGGTAGGTGCCCTTCAGGAAGTGATGGCCGGCCTGCGCCAGTTCCATGGTGCGCTTGCCCACGGAGCCATATACCTTCTTCTTGGTGCCGATCAACGCACCGGCGGTCCACTTGAATGAGTCATGCCGCATCGTTCCACCCAGGTATGCCGACGCGTCGTACTCCGGGCAGTTGTCCTTGATGATCTGGTACACCTCCGGCCCGGTGACGAACTTCTCGTCGAAGTGGTCGCGCACGTAGCTGAGCTTGCTGAGATCCACTGTCTGCTTGGTGCTGTCGAACGCGACGGATGTATCGGTCGTCGCGGTGCGATAGGTGATGAACACCAGCCCGTGCACCTTGTCGATGTTGGCCTGGCCCCAGCGCAGGATGTCGGGGATTTCCTTATAGCTGGAGGGGTAGACGGTGGCGTTGAAAATCACGTACAGGTCGCGTTCCGCCGCCACCATGTCGGCGCAGTGCTGGCGCAGTTCGTTTAACGCCTTCTCCGTCTTGCCCTCCCAGTGCGGGCGTTTTTGGTGGCTATCGATGTGGATGGTAAAACCTGCCAGCCCCGCCTTTTTCAACTCTTTCAGTAGATCGGGCTTCAGCGCCATCGCATTGGTCAGGATGATGGGCTTCATCTTCAGCTCTTTGATATAGGCCACCACATCCACGATGTGCGGGTAGATGAGCGGCTCGCCGCCGGCGATGGAGACGTTGTCGGGGTTGCGCCACTGCTTGAAAAAGCGCAATTCCTCCTTCACCTGCTCCAGGGGCTTGTGGCCGGTGATGCGCTGACGGTAGCAGCCTTCGCAATACAGGTTGCACACATCGGTGATCTCCAACCAGGCGATCGCATTGTCGTTCATCGACCATGGCAAGCGATACATATCCCGTTTGTCTGGCGCCATGCTAATTCCTCCTATGGTCTTATTTCTTTGTTTGGATGACGGACGAACCATCTAAAGATGGTCTTTAGACCATACACTGCCGCCCGGGTCAAATCGGGCGGGAATACACCTGTGCATGAAGCAACACGCTGGCAATGGGTGAGAGCAGCGGGGCCTTCACACGGGCGAGTGGAATGGTCACGGATACAACATTCAGACGATTTTAGTCCAAAAAGGCCAGGTGGCGTTGCGAGTGGGGGCGCCGGCGCACCGGTCAACGGCGTACAATGAGCGCATGCAAATCATGGAGAGCATCCTGAGCCGGTTCGGGTCACGTTTTGCCATCCATTTCCTGCCACGCGAGCGGCGAGTGCATGTTTCCCCGCTCGGTTTCTACTATCACAAGCCATTTGAGTTGATCGCGGCTGTAAAGATCGGCAAACAGGTCCGCGCATTGCCGTTCACCGAGCGCTACACGCCGTTCCCTGAGATCGAACAGGAGCTCACACTGACTTCATGCACCTTTCGGGGCATTGACCGCGATTTGAATGTCGTCGCGACGTTCCGCTTCGTGTCGCCGTTCGTGCCGCGCAACGAGCAAATCAGCACAGCCCCCTTCTTCTACATCGACGTCGAGGTGGCCCCCTTCCACGAGCCAGGCACCTACCTGACAACCGACGAGGCCGATGCCGAACGCCCATCCACCGATGTGACCATCCTGTTTGGCATGGACGGCGAGCGCATCGTTCACCCATCCGGCTCATCCGTGGAGTGGTATGGCTCCTATGCTTACCGGCCCTACCGCAAAGTGTTCAATCCGGGGCCGCGCAACCAGGGTGGCCGCAGCGACCGCACCTATACGGCCAACATGGAACTGGCCACGCTCTCCGGTTCAACGCAGCGAGGCGAGGACCCCGGCACGCTTGAACTGCAGACCCGTTTCAATGCCAGGGACACCGCCAAGGCGTCGTTCGTCCTGGCCACGCACCTCTCACAGGAGGTGCTCCAGGCGCGCGACGGCCAGTATCGCTTTCTGTACAACGATTTCTTTCCCAACCGTGAGGCCGTCATCTGCTACGCCAGGGACGAGCGCCAGCACATCCTCGAACTGTGCAACGCCGTGGACAGCCTGCTGTGCGCGTCAACGTTCGGCAAGACGGCGCAGGACCTGACGGCTTATGCTTTCCACACGTATGCCGCGAACACGTTCTTTGTGCGCAACACGAACGGGCGCAAATGGTTTAGCGTGTGGGAGGGCAACTGTGTCTTCCACTCCACGCTGGACGTGGAGTACAACCTGGCGTGGTTTTACCTGAGCCTGTGGCCCGACCTGCTCGCGCTGGAACTGGATGAGTGGGCCGAGTACGTACAGGATGGTTACCTCTCACACGACATTGGCTTCCTGTTGGAGGCGATGGGCCAGGATTATCCGCATCCCATGGAGGTGGAGGAGAACACCAGCTACCTGTTGCTGATGTTCGCTTACTGGCGCAGGACCGGCGACAGCCAGCTCATCAACCGCCACTTCCAACTGATGAAGCGCCTGGCCGATTTCCTGGTGAAGGCCGACACGAGCGGAAATGGTGTGCCTGACACGGGCACGGCGAACACGGTCGACGATGCCTCCGCCGCCGTGCAGTTTTCCAAAGAACAGACGTACCTGGGCGTGAAGACGTTATGTGCGCTACAGGCCGCCACACGCATGGCCGAGGCCGCCGGCGAAAACAACTTCACCCCGCGCTGGAAGGAGTCCATCCAGCGCATCCGCGAAACGCTCGAGCGCGACGCCTGGTTGGGCGACCATTACGCCGTGTGCGTCGACAAGGACGCGGCTGGCATCGTGAACCCCTGGACGGGCAAGCCGCTATCCGGTGGCAAGCTGGCCGGGTGGGACGCCTTCTCGCTCTACACGACCAACGGTTTGCTGTACCTGCTGGCCTACGGTGAACGCCCCGAGCTGAACCTGGATCGCATGCGCATCGACCTGGTGCACGCCCTCGACGCCTCGCTCATGGAGTATGGCTGCACGCATACCAGCGCCGATCTTAGCAACATCTGGCTGTCACAGAATATGTGGCGCGATCACATCGGCAACTACCTGGGAGTGGACTGCATCGATATGATGGACCGCTACTGGGCCTTCATCCAAATGGAGAACACACAGGGGCGCGGTGGGTGCTTCATCGACACCTACGGTTGGAACTGGCTGCATATGTACCCGCGCGGCATCACCTGCATCGGCCTGTTTAGCTCCGCCGCCGGCATGACCTATGACTGCACTGCGCGCAAACTGACCTTCGCGCCGGTGCGGGTGCCTTTGCGCGTGCCCATTCCTGCACTGGCCAACTGGTCCAAGGGCGATATCCCGTGGGTCACGTTTCGGCTTTCCGCCGGCCAGGTGAAAATGGAATTTGAGAATGAGCGGCTGCTGGATGGCATGAGCGTGACACTGAATGCCGCGGCGGCGGAAAAGCCGCAAGCGTAACAAACCCCTTGAAAAAGCACGATCTCTACCTCGACAGCGAAACACTCGACTCGTTGGACGACTCCGACATTGCCAGTCTGCCCGACGATCAACGGATCGAAGCGCTCCGCTTCGGGCTGGCCGTCACGTATGACGACATGTTCGGTTGGCGCACGTGGACCTCGTCGCTTGTCGATATGCTGTGGCTCCATCTCAGCGCGCCCACGATGCGTGCCGTTGGGTGGGACATCCTCGAGTATGACCTGCCGGTGATTCGCCATACCGTCCAGCATGGCACCAGACAGCGGGATGAGCGCGATGAGATTGTGGATGCGCTGGACCTGTCGGCAGAGATTGTGGCTGCCACGAACCGCCACTACCGGCTGGACACGATCGCGCGCAGCAACCTGAAGCGCGGCAAAATACTGGGCACGCAGATGGTCATCGAGTGGCTGCGTGCCGGCGACCCCGCGTCGATGATCAAGGCCACCGATCACTGCCGCAACAACGTGCAACTCGTCGTGGATTTGTATGACCTGATTCAGCACAACCAGCCGGTGCTGCTGCCCGGGCGGCTGGAGCCGACGGAATCGGGCTGGCTCAAAACCAACGAAGCCACACTGCGCTTGTGGTTCACGCCGGACGGTCGCTGGCTGCGCGTCGAAGATTTGCGCGGGCAGGTGCAGGCAAAACGCCCCAAGGCCTGAGGGTCAGACGCTCCGGCCAATCCCTTATAATGTCCCTATTCAGATTCAGCCGCCCGGCGCACCGGGTGACTGTCGCCAGGAGCAACCTTCACCACTACTGCCCCTGCGTAGCCCGTTCTTGCGGCGCCGTACCCCATAACACCACGACATCCTAATGCTGCGGTTGTTTTGCTCACAGGCAATTTAACAAACAGTGAAGGAGAGTGTGAGATGGGACAAGTGAGTGACATCCTGCGAAGTAAAGGTCGCGTCGTTTGGTCGATCTCGCCGGAGGCGAGCGTTTACGAAGCGCTCCAGTTGATGGCAGAGAAGAACGTGGGCGCGCTCATGGTGCTCGACGGCGGCCGATTAGTCGGCATCTTCTCCGAGCGCGATTATGCCCGCAAGGTGATCCTTAAAGGTCGCTCTTCGCTGGATACCCCGGTCGAGGCCATCATGACCCGCCAGGTGTTTGCCGTTCGCCCGGAGGATGCCCTCGAAGCGTGCATGGCGTTGATGACGGACAAACGCGCCCGGCATCTGCCCGTGTTCGAGGACAGCCGGCTGGTTGGCGTCGTGTCCATTGGGGATGTGGTCAGACAGTTGCTCTCGGAGCAGGAGCTGACCATCACCCAATTGGAGAGTTATATCCTGAGCAAGGGCTAGCAGAACCCGTTTCGGCCCTGCAGCAGGTACACGGGCATCGCGCCTTTGACTTTTGATCTGCTCGGCCACAGGGGCGGGCAGAATATTGAGCAGCAAGTCCTCCGCCAGAGACCCCTTTCGTTTTCTTGGTGTCCTCGGCGGTCTTGCTCAGGGCGCTTGCATCTAGATCGTCATGAGAGCGGGTTATACATATTTCTCTTGGTGTCCTTGGTGTCCTTGGTGGTTGGTCTGGTTGTCAGTTGTCAGTAGGGCCTGACGACCGGTTGTCAACCCATTTTGACAACTGACAACTATTTGGGCGGGATGATGATCCATAAGATCACGTAAGGCAGGAACCCCGGCAGCCCGCCCGGCAACAACAGGAGTAAGAAAACCAGCCGGAACCACACTGCGCTGATGCCGAAGAACTCGCCCAGCCCGCCGCATACGCCCCCAATGATGCCATTCTGTCGCCGCAATTTGTTTCCCATTTTTGTATACCTTTTTGTGGAGATTGTTCAAGCACCCCTACTCATGTATACGTCGCAACAGCGGCGAAGTTGCATGTTCTGTAGCATGTTGCATATACAGAGCAAGCCTCTCGCAGGTTTAGGCACACACCCGCGGGAGGCTTGCTCCGCTCACACTTGGCTTGTAACTGTGCTAGATCAGCACCGCCCGCATAGTAACAGGTATCTCGGGCATCTCATCCCAGGTGCGGCCATCCAACTCTCGACCAGCTCGTTTCTTATTTGCCCCGCCCCATTGTTTGAAGAAGAATGGAACCCCAGCAGACTTACACTGATCACGAATATCAACCACCCAGGAGCGCTCCAACGGTCTGGCACCAGGACCAGACTCGCCACCGACAATGACCCAGTTGATATGATCTAAGTCGAGGTGGTTTAAAGGACCCAACAGTGGCTCTAGAGACAGAAACTTCACCTGTGCGCCAGTTTCACGCAGATGATCAATGCGAAAGGCATAACGTTCATTTTCGACACTAACACCCATCCAAATATTGGATGCCCACGGCAGGTCCGAACTTAATTCGGCTAGCCGCTCAGACCGCTTCGTCAAGACTTGGAAACGGTGCCAGTGGGCGCGCCGCATCACGTCAAAGACCTTTTTGATGAAATCAAGCGGAACGTCCTTGTGAAAGAGATCGCTCATCGAGTTGACAAAGATGGTTTGGGGCTTTTTCCATTGCAATGGCAACTCCAACACTTGCTCATGCAGCGTTAGCTTGAAACCGTTGGCGTAGTTGGGCTGGCCCATGGCCTTTAAGCGCAATGCCATACGTTCGGCATAGCAATGCTGGCAACCAGGGCTGATCTTAGTACAGCCGGTCAGAGGGTTCCAAGTGGATTCTGTCCACTCGATTGCTGATTTGGTTGCCATTACACACCTCCCTGAATACAGACACCCAGAACAAACGTTCTTATTATAAGTATAAGCTCACAACTGAGGAAGAGGAAACGTTACCAATACGTCATCAGCAAATGTCCCCTTCTTGCGCCTATCGGATGAGGGAGAAGCGCTAATTCTGCCTTTGGCTTCCAATTCCTTAAGGGCTTCTTTGTAATTTCTCCTAATATACGGCTTGCCAACGTTATGTTTCTGGTAAACCTGCTCCATGGTCAACTTTTGACCAGCGAAATCGCTAAGTAGCGACTCCTTCAGATCATCCATGGGGCGAGATAGTTCAAACAACAGGGGTTGGCGTTCCGTTGCTGGGCTATATTCAAATGATGCAACACCGTGACTTGCATTGATGCTTTGGTTAGCCATGATGTCTTTCATGATTTCATAGCCCTTGAAGGCCTTGCTCACGAATAGAAGGTGATGACTTGTACGATTGCCGGCCTCATTTTTAAAACGGAATGGCAAAACATACTCCCCTCCCATGTCCTTGAGGGCCTGTGCAATTTCCTCAACAATTGCCAGTTCCCGTTCACTTGATCGCATCGAACTAAGCCTCTGGCTGAGATCACCCGCTCTGGCTTCTCCAAAGAGGGCATTCATATGCTCTTGCACAAACGGGTTGTTTAAACCCATGTTAATGCGGTTATAGTTGAAAAAGAAAATGCAATCACATCCCCAGTCCTTGATTACCGAGTTCACAAGCCGAAGGGATAAACCTTTGTATCCCCACGGATCCACAAAGAACAAAGTAGGAACCAGGCGCATCTGCTCAAACATCCTTACAATTCTGTCTCCGACTTCTTCTGTATGTACTTGAGGGTGATATTTGAGCCTTTCTATACCAGGCAACTGATTGATCGCAGTGCCAAGTGACTGCATGTTATCTGCATTTGCATCATTAAAGATTGTGACCAGCATCTGCGACATATCTGGGTCCTGGATGGCCTTCTCCAAAATTAACAGGGGTGTGGATTTTGTTCCGTCTTTATACCGACCCGGGCCAGCGAATAAATCGATATATGCGATTTTGTCTCCTGATCGTCTCTTAATAGTCGAGATTATCACTTTTGCCCATGCCCAGAAGTATTTGGAAACAATGTTACTGCCATTTCGATGATTTTTCATTGGCAAAACGCTTACGACAACTGTAGACGATGATAGAGAGCGAGAGGCAGACCCAAGAAACGCAGTACGCGGCGCAAATGCCGTGGCAAGGAGGTCATATGGG
>JAMDDR010000506.1 GCA_023488685.1 Chloroflexota bacterium
GATGCCGCGCTGCAGCAGTTGGACCAGGTCGTCGACGAGCAGGGTCACGCGAAACGAGGCCCACTCGCCCTGCGCCACCAGCGGCGAGACGGTGAACGGCTTCACGCCCTCCGCGTCGTCGATCTGACGCGCCAGCGGCGGGTCGGCCAGTTCCAGCCACTTGAAGAAGTTGGCGTGCAGGGCCGAGACGACGTTGCCGGGCAGCCCTAAAGGACGTGACCGCCGCCGCGCGCCGGCCATGTGGAGGGGGAATTCGATGGAATAGGGCATGGCTAACCTGAGGGCAGCCGATTCGGCACGAACTCCTGGTTAATCCTGATGGGCAACGGATCCACCGCGGTGTTGATATCGCCCGACGCCGTGCGC
The DNA here is from genome assembly GCA_023488685.1 of Chloroflexota bacterium. Lineage (GTDB taxonomy): Bacteria > Chloroflexota > Anaerolineae > J036 > Brachytrichaceae > CAIXPS01. Next base: position 367 of record JAMDDR010000506.1, read on the forward strand.
ACCCCCTTCATGTATTGCATGTCAATGCCCGACGCCAGACAGGCGTAGGCCATGCCCGCCGTCATCGGCTTCTGCCCACCGGTGATATCCGCGATGAGATCATTCAAGCCCAGGCCATACTGCATTCTCTCCTTCGTGCAGATACTCACGACGCGCCGGTACGAATCGGCCACTTCTTCCGAATCGACCAACTGGTGCGGTTCGGGCACGATGAAGCGCTTGTAAGGGTATGCCTCCGCGAACTCTTTCTTCAGTTTCTCGGCGGTGTTGAGCGAGTCCCTGGAGGCCACGAACCAGCACACTTCAAGGGTGTCGATGTGGTGGCGGATGGCCGCCGGCGCCGTGTTGGGTTTCGGGCTGACCAACAGGATGAGGCCCTTGTGTTGCCGCACCATTTCCTCTTCATTGATTTCGACCCTGCCCATGACGGGCTTGCGGTGCAGCGTCTGGTACAGGATCAGGCTGGCACTCACCAGGAAGAGCACGCACGCTAACACCCAGGCACCGATGAGTTCCGGCGCCAACAACTGCTTTGCCGCCAGCGACTTTGCCGAGTCGTACAGCGCCTGCAAACTAATCGTGAGCGTCGCGGTGCCGACCACAAAAAGGAAAATCGAGCGGTTTGGGTCAAACAGCGCTTTCAGTCGTTCCATCATCGTTGCATCCTTGCTGCATCACGCACCGCCTGCAGGTTGATGATCTCCGCCACTTCGAACTGCGGCGGCGTGCTGCCGGCGATTGGGCGCAAGCGCAGGATCGTGGGGAAGTAGCCCATGCGCCCGTGCAGTTCCGCCAGGGCCAGCGCCGCGATCACGTTGAAGCTGGGCAGGTTCACCAGGAGCGGCAGGGTTTGCCATTCCTGGGAGGTGAGGCCGGCGGCTTCGACCAGCGCACGGGCCTGTTCGGCGTAGGGCTGGGCCGGGTCGAACTGTGCCGGCACGTCGACGACGCGCTCGACCGACTGGCCGGCCAGTTCCTCGATGCGCGCCCGCTGGGCGGGGGTGATGGGATGGGCGAAGTTCAGAAGAAGCATGGACTACCACCATTTGACGTTCGGACGCTCAGCGCGACAGCAATCCCGTAGCTGATCTAGCCGCTCATCCCGTTTGCAGAAATCAATCAGTTCGCGTACTTTCACCTGCAGACCCATCCCGCTGAGGTTGTCGAACTCTAGCCCCAACTTGAAGCATAAGGTCTTCACTTCCTCTAAGTTGAAGTGTTCTATCATCTTGTTGTACAGCTCGATACGGTCTCTCAGTAACCGATCATCTACTTCGGGATGGGCAACAGTCCCAAGCAATACACCACTTGCGTAATCTACGCTCCATGTCTCATATCCATTGACCGCTCTGGAGTGGCAGAAATCTCCTGTCACAACAAGTACTTCAAAGCATCCATCAAACCCATACACGCGACCGTTTTGTAGACATCGCAACCAATCTTTGAAACGTGAGAGCGCTTCGGCACCTTCAGCACATGTAGTCAAGGTTTCTGAGTATCGATTTATTATTCCCTCATCAACGCACACCGTGAAGTGGCGAAAACGCGCAATATCCCATAGGAAGCTAATGCAATTCACTTCCATATGACAAAAGGCATCAAGGATAACTTGCGAGTCAAGAACGACGAACATTACCAGATTCCAGTTGCCTAATCTGCGCGGAGATTACTGTAAGGCTCTTGAGGTCCTGGTAGGCTCTATCGAAAAACGCCTCAAATGTTGGTGATGGATTAACGAACTGACCATAAGAGTCGATTCCGATCGTTTCTACGGTACTATGAGTGCCATCGCGATCCACATGAAGTATGATCACATCCGATGGGTCGGGTAATTCGCTAATGGGTTGCGGAAGCTTCGCCGACCCTGTCGTACGTTCCAATGTTGCCTCCACAATACGTCGCCGCAGACGTAATAGCATGTGCTCGCTATGGGTCTCTATCAGAACCCTAACACCTTTATTCGCAAGCTCTAGAAACAGATCTATCATCGCAACCTGTGCTTCAGGATGTAAATGCAGCTCAGGCTGTTCGACTATCAACAACCCATCTTCTTTTGCCTGTAAGCTGGCGATGATAATGGGCAACACTTGTGCCACGCCTGAGCCAACATCGCGCAGGTTCACGCTGATAGTTGTGTCACCTAACACCTGTCTCAGATATATCGCCGCGATACCCTCCTCGCGACTCAAGTGGCTAGGTTCCACTTTCGCATTCATGCTGGCTGGGGACAACCACTTATTCACAGTCTCGCGCTGAAGCTCGCCTGGTTCGTCCAACAGATCACGTACCCAGGGTGTCTCAGACGGATAATACCGTCTCGGTGCATCTCGCAAAGGTGTTAGATAAACAATACGGCTGAGCAAGCTCACAATTCGCTTGCCACAGAAATCCAATGCATCAACAACAACGCGCCAGTCATCTGGCAAAGCTTTTTGGGTGTCATCAGCCTGAAACTTGGCAGTTAAAAACGGGATGAAACCATCACGAAGCTCAAAATCGGCGCTGACCCATAACCCATGTCTAAAGGGGCTGTACAAAGCACCATTATGCCAAAAATCTGATAGTGTATCGCCATCAAATTGCCATGTCGAATCCGTGCTTTGATATCTTGCTCTGAAAACATTCACTGGCTGTATGTCAAAAGGGGATAAATAGCCGAAGATTTCCATCTGCTTCAACCGCGGTTTTCGAATTGACATTGATCCTTGTTCGCCATTACCACTATTGTTTCCACCTTTATCATCGTCAAGCGTGCCGAAGAGAAGCCGCAGTTCTACACAGTCACCAAGTACATTCGCCTCCTTCGTCCATGCGATACGCGTCTTCTCACGCTTTTCCAGTAACAACTCGTATCCCTGCTTCACTTCCAAAGCAGCATCAGTCGCAGGTGGTTGTGGATCAGAGTCACGCTCAATACGAAATGAGAAGAACACACCCGGCATAACGTCATGGCCATACACCAAGTTCGGGAATGAGCCGAAGTCAACCGGACCCGACAGTGCCAACGGCGAGTCACCATCACGATTCTCCATACTCTGCTTCAGCAACAGCAGCGCCCGGATGATGGCGCTCTTGCCGCTGGAGTTGCGTCCGAACAGCAATGTGATCGGGCGCAACTCAATCCAACCCGTATCCTCAAACGCCATGAAGTTTTGTAGGCGGATTGCCGTAACACGATAGTCTGAGTCTGCCATAAATCTGGTTACGCCCTTATACCGCGTACAGTCAGGATGGCCGCCCCACTGCCCGCGATACGCCTGACCTTGACCTTAATCTTGTCGCCCACCTTCAGCCCTACCTTCTCGTCTCGCGGCAACTTGCCCGGCATCTTCACCCCTTCGCCAAGTCTGCACTGGTACTCATTAGCGGTCACGCGGACGACGGTGGCTTCGACGATCTCCCCTTCTGAAATCGTCCGCGCTTCCAGCTTTGCCGCAGCGGTCTTGGCGGCGTCGCTGACTTCCTGCCGCACTTCGGGGATATCCATCTGTGGCGGCGTTCTTGCAGGTTGCTCGTGCAAGTTGGTGATTGGGGGCCGCGTCAGTTGTTCACGAGAGCGCATATCGTCTTCTTCGTCTTCTCTTCTGCGCGGCGGTTCGGGCGCCCTGGCGCCTTTGGGCGCGCGTTTACCCACTGCGCTGGGCAGAGGCAGCACCGGCCGGTTGCGATACTCGTTGCGCTTGCCTCCGCGCGCAGCCGGGTCCGGATGCTCAATCTCCATGTAGCGTGTGAAGCGGCGGTCTGGGCCGGGCCACGCCAGCAGAATCAACAGTTCCCGAATCCGAGGCAGGTCGGCAAGGGAATTCACATGACCCGGATTGATCTCCTGATCGCGCAACACCCATTGTTCGAAGAAACCGAGCGTATCCACTTGTTTGCGCATCGTTTCATCCGGGTCAAGTTCACCCCCGTACCATGCGCCCGGATTGGACAGCAACGTCCCATAACGATCCTGGCGGTTCGTCAGTGTCAAGCTTGACACTATTTTGACAGCGCCCATGCCATAGGGCTTGCCCATGCCCAGCTTCAGCCGGTACCTGACATCTGACGCAATTTGCAACACCCATGCCAATGCGCCAAGCTCCTCGCGCCGCAGGTTCTCGAAGTGAATGGTGAAATCAAATTGAGCGCCCGCCTTTACCGGCTGGATCTTCGTATACTGGCTGGCGTGCCGGGTGGTCTTGGTGCTGTCGCGCTCCTCCACATCCTTCACGTCCACCTTGTTGTGGTGCCAGTACAGTTTGTGGCCGCGGATGCGCGTCTGATTGTTGAAGTCTTTCAGTTGCGTGACGTCATCCGGGACTGGCTGCTCCAGGTAGTGCTGGAACGTCGTCGGCTTCGGCGTGGATAGGACCTTCGGCGTCAGCACCGGCTCAAAGGGGTCAGAGAGGTTGCCTGAGTAGCGGGCATCCGAGAAAAACACACGACCGGCCATCGCGGGCTTGTCTTCAGGGTTGCGCGGCTTCCTATCAACATAGCCGAACATCGCCTGCGCCAGATCGATTGCTGATTCATCGCGCAACGCGCGCGGCGTGAGATCGCGTGGCGATTTTTCGTAGGGCAGACGCAGCATCTGGGTATGGCCGAAGAACGTCAAGCGACCTTGTTCAACCAGGTAAAACACAGGTTGATAATCACGCAATGCCCCGTTGCGATCCTGCTTTTTGCCTGCCTTGTCTGGGTTGCCCAACAACACCGCCTGCTGATCGGAAACCTGGTCAAGGTAATCCAGGTCCAATTCGACCTGCCTTAGTTCGCCATCGACGATGACCTCATCTCGCAAGGGAATCCAGCCCTTTTCCGGGCTATTCCTGTTTGGGTCGGGCTGAAAGATCACCGCTTCGGACCGCTTGGACAGCATCTTGCCACTGATCACCAGGGCAGCCAACCGCAATCCGGCTTTCTCGTTCGGCGCAGGGCTGGCTTGCAAGGCGCGCGCAAACTTGATGCTCAGGAATCCACCCCGTACTTCCTGGAGTTGGAATGGCCCAGGTTGCACGTATATCGTTTTGGCGTTATAGCACCTGGGGGGATCGTTGCGATCCCGTTCCTTTTGAGGCACGATATCTGGTGGAGGCCATTCCTGCAGCGCTCCCGTGACTCTATCCAGCGCACGATGAGAAATCCGGCACCATGACGTACCGCCGATTTCTTCCGCCGGTTGAATCCACCACGCCCCATCCGCTTTACGGACATAACCAGCGCGCACCCGCGGAACAAAGGTGTTCTTAGCCACCTCTTCCATCACGCGGCCGCGGTACTCGATGCCCAGACTGCTGGTATCCACCGCGCGAAACACCGGCTTGCGATCACTGACTCCGCTCATCTTTGAGAAAGACGCGATCTCGATCAGTGACCGGAACAGACCGCGCAACGAGCTGCCGGGGATGCACGGTGTCTTACCGCCATCGGTGGAGAAGAAATCCGGTTGACTCTTTGTATCTTTGCCTGCGCTCTGATCCTTCTGCGTGATCAGGCCCCGAATATACAGCAGCGTTTCTGCTGTCAGAGAACAGTTGAAATAACCGGTAAGCACCTCCGCGCCGGACTCGTCTGTCAGCCAGTAACGATCGTGCGATAACGGTGACTTGACGACAGTTGCATCAGGGTCACACAATGGCTCATCTGTGATCGCCTTGGGTGCCAATGGCACAAAGTTATACGGCGCAATGGCAATGCGATCCTCGTAACCAGGGTTGACATGTTGATTTGCCATCTCGTTTCTCCTTCACGCGACCTTGACCAGCCGGCTGGCTACAATTCGCACGCAACCGGTCGTTTCATCTTCAGCCACATAGTGCCTGATGGTCAATCTCACCGGCCGTTCCCATTCCTCGAAGTGACCTTTCGCGGGTGCTGATACCACCACCGGCGGCACGTGGCGCAGCCCCTGTACACCGTCACTCATCAGCGTAAATATATCCTGCCAGCCCTGCATCCGTTCCGGTTCGGGTGTTGTTCCCCACAGAATATGATCCTCGTCAATCGCCTCCTGCCAGGCCGCCTCATTCCCCGAGGTGTCGCGGATCATCCGCGTGAGCCACTGGCCATTGCCATTCTTCCATACCAGCAACTCGGCCGTCTCGCCGAAAAGCCGCGCCTGCCACAGTGTCTCGGCGCGCAGCTCCGGCGACACCTCGGGCGCGGCCTCGTGCGATGTAATAAGCGATCCATCGACGACTTTGCCCCATACCACGCCCTGCTCCGTATGCGCCAGCAGCCAGGTGTAATCGCCACAATGCCCCTTCAACCAGACCACGATATCTGCATTCCCGGTATCAACCTTTACCGGCTGGGCATTTGTGACGATTGCCGGATGCTTTGCAATTTTGCGCCTCATGTCACTTCACCTCCCGCAGATATGTATTCAGCGCCTGCACGTATTGCTCCAATCGCCTCATCGTTTCGGCATCGAGCGGCTTCAATCCCTGCCCACGTTCTGCCTCCATGGCCCAGCACTCGGGTTTCGCTGAACCACGCTGCAGGCACAGATCTGCCCGTTGCCCCTGCAACCGGCCGCGTCCCACGCTGATCTCCCCGCCCAATGGCAAGTCGCCTGTCCATAGATCCTTCAGCAACAGCAACAACAAGCCAATCTCATGATCCTGGGGATTCTGAAGTTCCAGGTTGACCATTACCTGTGCTGCAGCATTGCCGAACAACGGCTGCTCGTCAAATAGCGCCGTCTCCCTGGCCCCACCGGTGAAGCGATCGATGCTGACCCGACTTTGTACCAGGTCATTGTGCCCACCATCAATCGCTTGCTCTTGAACAATGACTCGGCTGGCCTGTGGTTTAAAGCCAAGCCCATCTTTGCCCATATCCGGCCCGAACATGCCGAAGACCAGCTTTTTGGTTTTGCTAGTCTCGATCTTCTTGTCGTCAGCCAATACGCCTATCCCATCGTCCAGCGTGTTGGCAATCTTCAATGCCCTCGCCCGCAATGTGCCAGCCAGACTTGTGCCTGACAGGATGGGCGCCTTGTGCCATTTACCCGTTTTGGCATCCCAGGTCTGGGAGTGAATGTGCACCATATCAGGACCAGGGTTGTCCGCGACCTCGCCAGCGGCTTTCGGGATATCCGGACCCAGGTTGCCACGAATCAACAGGGAGCCATCCAGCGAGAACGTTGCGCGCAACCTGAAGACATCCCGCACATCTTCCAGGATCTCACCCATCGCCGCCAGGCCAATGTGGGTCTGTGGCATAGCAATCCCCGCCAGGCTATAAGCCTTGCGGCGCTCGTCGTCAAGGTCGGCGAGCAGCCAACTCAGCAATCCGTCCACCTGCGCCAGGTCATACTCGGTCACACGCCAGCCATCCGTTCTGACACGCCCATAACCGCGGCGCTTGCGCGCGCCCAACGTGATGCCACCGTCGTCGAACCCCTGCAAGGCTGTGACAAACGCGCGTTTCAGGTCATCCTCCCCCACCTGAGAACCTGCGCACACGAGCAGCTCGAAACGGAGCGGGAACGACGTTCCCGCCGGCCACAATTCCAGGTCATACAACTTATCTTCAGCGGCGGTGCGTGTCTGTGGATCCAACGCGACACCGTCTCGCAACTCGATGCCGTCCGCAATACCGAGCGCATCGTCTACAATCAGCGGACTTTGTCCGCCATCCGGATCGGCCTTCAATCCGCCGAATAAGAGGACGCTGGCCGACTCGCCATCGGCTGTCTTGCCATAGCCATGCCGCCGCTCGCGTAGATACGAGCGGAGCGCGCCGGCGATGGATGCGCCGGTAAGCAACGGTCTTTGCTCATCCGGATCGCGCAACAGCGGCATGTCCACCAGGTTATCTCCATCGCCATTGCCCAGGTGCGCCGGTGTGAGCAGCACCAGCCTGCCTTCTACAATGATGCGCTTGACGACCCGGCGGGCGCGGGCGCCGAGCCGGGCGCGGCTCAACGCAGTGGTTGAGGCCAGCCCTTCCTCTTCCTGTGTCATGCTTCCTTCTCCTTGGCAGCGCGGGCCAACACGGCATCAATGAGCCGCAAGTTATATTCGTATGCCAGCGCTGGTGTCAGCCCGGCCTTTACGTCGCCCAGTGACGGCGGCACCCCAGCATCCAGATCGGTCCAGATCGCTGTCTCATCATGTGCCCGTGTCCGAAGCCATTCCAATAGCGATCTTCCCTGAACACGGTCATGCTCGAATTGGCGACGAGTGACCTGCCGGTCGCCCAAACCCTTCAGATAACGGTCCAATGCGCCTCTGCCTATACCCGGTGGTTGCCTCATAGCGTTTTGAACGGCCATGCGCAATCGCGCCAATTGGCTCTTACGAGGCTGTTTCACCAGTGAGCCGAGTTGATTCGCCTTCGCCATCACTGCGTCGTCAAGCGCGGCGCGCCACAGGCGATTCACCATCAGTTCCGCCAGCTTGCGACCAGCAGTCGAGGTGAACGTCCTGCCAGTTTCCATGGATCGATACACTGCCTGGTCATGCGTGACCAGTTCGCTGCTTTGATACCAGTTCACAGCCACGCGGCCAAACCCTTCGATCCGGCGCTCGCCGATGCCAGACTGCTCCAATTCACGCAGCTTATCGACCTTGCACTCCGGCGCCTGCAGTGCAAAGACACTACCCATCAG
>JAMDDR010000428.1 GCA_023488685.1 Chloroflexota bacterium
GTGATCCCAACCGTGTCAAGGGCCTGGCTGAGAAGGCGAAACGCCTCTATGAGACGACTGACAAGGCGTTGCTTATGCAGGGTGCCACCGCCGGTGTGTATGAGCATTCGTACTGGCTCAGAGGGGTGGAAGAGCTGTATATGGACATGGCAACTAATGTCAAATATGTCGAAGTGCTGGCCGAGAAAGCCCTGGAGTGGATGCTTGAGTTCTGGGATCACGTCCTGACGGAAGTGGGACCCTACGTACAGGTGGTAGCGATAGGTGATGACCTGGGAGGGCAAAACGGTCCCCTGTTCTCTCCGGACATCTACCGCAAAGTCTACAAGCCGCGCCATCGCCGTCTGACAGACCTGATCCGCAAGAAAACCGATGCCGGCATTTTCTTCCATTCTTGTGGCTCGATCTACAACATCTTGCCGGACATTATCGAGAGCGGGATCGAGATTATCAACCCCCTGCAAGTGTCGGCGAAGAACATGGACAGCGCCCGGTTCAAGAGGGAATTCGGTAAGGACTTATCCGTGTGGGGCGGGGGCGCCAATCCGCAGACGGTGATGGCACAGGGCGGTCCGGCTGAAGTCAAGGCAGAGGTGAGACGGCGCATTCACGACCTGGCGCCGGGTGGTGGGCTGGTGTTCGCCTCGGTGCACAACATCCAGCCGAACGTGCCGCCGGAGAACGTCGTGGCATTCTTCGAGGCCGCCTACGAGTATGGCGGCTATCCGATCCGTGCCTGATCAGACGGATTGATGGGTTGTACGGCGCACTGTTAAACTGCAAGGAGGACTCAAGGTTGAACAGCAGAGAACGTGTGGTAACGGCATTGAAGCATAAGGAACCCGACCGCGTGCCGATCAATTTCGGCGGCGTGCATACTTCCATCCATCACGTGGGCCACCGGCGGCTGTTGGAGCATCTGGGCATGCCGGTCTACGACGCGCCGATCATCGACATGTTCCAGATGATCGTCGATCCGGCGTCGGCCCTGCGGGAGATGTTCCACGACGATGTCCAGAGTCTGTTCCCCAATCCGGGCACCGGGTGGGAGTTGAAAGTTGATCCGGCCAGCGATACATGGACCGATGAGTGGGGCACCACCTACCAGCGCCCGGCGGGTGGCTTCTGGTATGACTTCAAGAGCCACCCTCTGAAGGAAGGCACGATCGAGGAGCTCGAGAAGTACAGGTGGCCCAATCCGCGGGATCCCAACCGCATCAAGGGGCTGGCTGAGAAGGCGAAACGCCTCTATGAGACGACTGACAAGGCGTTGATCATGCAGGCTGCCACCGGCGGTGTGTATGAGCATTCCTACTGGATTCGGGGCGTGGAAGAACTATATATTGACATGGCCACCAATTTGAAGTACGTGGATGCCCTGGCCGAGAAGATCGTGGAGTGGATGCTGGAATTCTGGGACCACGTTTTGACGGCGGTAGGGCCTTACGTCCAGGTGGTGCAGATTGGCGATGACCTGGGTGCGCAGAACGGGCTTCTCTTCTCGCCGGAGATATACCACAAGATCTACAAGCCGCGCCATCGCCGCCTGACGGACCTGATTCGCAAGAAGACGAACGCTCGCATTTACTTCCACTCGTGTGGATCCATCTACACCATCTTGCCGGATATCATCGAAAGCGGTATTGAGATTATCAATCCACTGCAAGTATCAGCCAAGAACATGGACAGCGCCAGATTCAAGAAAGAGTTCGGCAAAGACTTGTCAGTATGGGGTGGTGGTGCCAACCCGCAGACGGTCATGGCGTTGGGCAGTCCGGCTGAGGTCAAGGCAGAAGTGAAACGGCGCATTCACGACCTGGCACCAGGCGGTGGATTGGTGTTCGCTTCGGTGCACAACATCCAGCCCAATGTGCCGCCGGAGAACGTGGTCGCTTTCTTCGAGGCAGCCTACGAATTCGGTGGTTATCCCATCGCCGTTTGAGCGTCTGGCGTCTTGTTACAGAGATTCCTGCCTGGCTTGCACCGTGAGAGGCAGGCAGTGTTGGAGTGATATGATCCGCCGAATGATCTGGCAAACCCCTACCAAGTCATTCGGCGGAAAGGCAGGCACAGGGCATTGCGGTTTTTCCATGCTCTTTCCTGCCTTCACCAATGAGGTCCGACGTGGTTACGATAAAGGATGTTGCTCGGGCGGCAGGTGTTTCAATAACGACGGTTTCGCATACCATCAATGGTACTCGTCGGGTCAGCGATGAGCTGAAGGCGCGGGTCCTGCGAGCTATGGAAGCGCTTGATTACCGCCCGAACGTGTTGGCGCGCAGCCTGCGCGTCGGGCAGACCAAGACAATCGGCCTCATCATACCTGACAACTCGAACCTCTTTTTTGCCGAAATCGCGCGGGCCATTGAGGACGTTGGCTACCAACACGGCTACAGCGTCATTCTGTGCAACAGCGATGGTCAGACGGATAAGCAGCAGCAGTATGTCCAGACGCTTGTTGACAAGCAGGTGGACGGCATCGTCTTCATTTCCAGTGGCGAAACAGCAGAGGACCTGCAGAACGTCATAGACAATGGGATTGAAGTGGTCGTTGTAGACCGGGATGTGCCGAATGTATCCGCCGACATTGTGTTGGTGGACAATGAATTGGCGGGATACCAGGCGACCAGATACCTGATTGATTTGGGTCATCGGCGGATTGCGTGTATTTCGGGTCCTTCCCAGCTTACGCCCAGCTCCCATCGGGTGGACGGCTATCGTAGGGCAATGCAAGAAGCGGGGCTGGGGGTGAGCGCCGAGTATCTGGTAGGGGGTGATTTCCAGATTGAGGGTGGTGAGACGGGGATCATCAAGTTGCTTGGCCTGCCCTCACGCCCCAGCGCTGTCTTCGTATGCAACGATATGATGGCTATCGGGGTGATCCGTGGTGCCCGGCGGTTAGGACTACAGATTCCCGAAGATCTTTCAATCGTCGGTTTTGATAATATCGCGTTGGCGCGTGCAACGTGTCCGGCTCTGACGACTATGGCTCAGCCCATCCCGGACATCGCCCGCATAGCGACCGAGCTGCTCATACAGCGTATGAAGGGTGATATTGATGCTCCGGAGCGACAACGTATCGTGCTCCCTGCGCGGCTCATCGTTCGCGAGTCTTGTTGTCGCTGTGGCGATGAGGCATGATCCTGCGAGATGGAGGTATCCACTGTCTTGAAGAAGATAGGGAACATAAACCGTGACATCTCCGAAGTCGTAGCCAGCATGGGGCATTTAGATACCCTGACCATTGCTGATGCCGGCCTTCCGATACCAGATGGGGTGCGCCGTATTGACCTGGCCGTGCGGCAGGGCGTGCCGGCCTTCATGCAGGCGGTGGAGGCAGTCTACAGCGAGCTGTGTGTCCAGGAGATCATCATCGCCCAGGAGACCACGACCGTCAGCCCGCAAGTCGCCGACGATCTAAAGCGGCTCTTCAAGGATGTACACTTGCGCGTTGTTCCCCATGAAGAGCTCAAACGGTTGACCGCCAAATCAAAGACCGTGATTCGCACCGGCGAGTTTACGCCCTATGCCAACGTGATCCTGGTGGCAGGTGTCGTCTTTTAGAGCCCACAATCCGGGCAGTGACGACAGACAGAAACAGGACTCCCGAAGGCCGCCAGCCTTCGGGAGTCTTGTTGTTGAGGGGCGAGTGGCGTTACCCCAGCATCGCCGTGCGTACCAGGCGTTGCGCCTCGGCAGCGTTACCTCGCCGGATCACCTCGGTAATCCGGTCGCTCCCCAACCGGTCAACGACGCGTCGCAGCGCTCGCAGCCAGGCGATGCTCTCCGCAATAGCCTCCTCCGGCTGTTCGCGATACGGATACTGGTCCAGCGATAGATACCCATCGTAGCCCACTCGATCCAACCAGTAGAGTATTTCGAGATATTCGATGGTATGCACCGAGCCCACAATCATATCATCATCCCACAGCCGGTAGTTGTCGTTGAGATGCATGTGGAACAGCTTATTGCCCGCGCGGCTCAGGATAGCAATCGACTCGGCAACATCCTCATAGGCCAGCAATGCGTGGCCGATATCAACTGTCACGCCAACGTGCGGCAACCCCACCTCCTGCGCTACCAGGAGTGTACCCGCCACAGTACCCAGATAGCAGTGAGTACGCGGTTCCTTCATCTTATATTCCAGGGATAGGCGCACGTCAGAGCGGTGCCGGGCACACTCCCGCAAGCCGTCCACCAGCCAGTCGCGCTCCTGGATGTAATCGGCCTGGAACGGATAATCGTATCCATCCTGGCCGTTCCAGACGCTCACCAGGTCACAGCCGAGCTCAGCTGCAGCATCCATCATCGCTTTGGTGTCCGCCACAGCCCGTGCCCGCACTTGAGTGTCCTTGGACGTAAAAGCGCCACGCCCATAGACCTGGGTAGCAAAGTGGTCAGGAATGATGGAGACCAGTTGGAGGTTGTGATCGCGCAGCAGGCGGCCGACCTCGGCAACATTGCGTTCGGTAATGTGCCAGGTGCCAACCAGTTCCACGCCGCTTAACCCGGCTGTCTTCTGCGCAGCGGCAAACAGCTGTGTGAGCGTCCGATCCTCGCCATAGCCCGATAAAAAGCGGTCAGAGCGGTTGCCAAAATTGCTGATGATTACTGCATATTTGTCATGAGCCATCTTGTCACCTCTATTCTGCTGTTGATATGGGGAAGCAAAAAGCTGGGATCACATCGGCCTACCAGCGGCGACCTCGGTCGCGCGATTTCCTTCCTCCCTCCCAATGCCTGCCAGCGGTTGAAACCGCGGCTCGTGGGCCAAGGGCCGTCCGTCCGCCTGCGCGGACGGGGTTGTCGCAGACCTGACAGGTTTTCGAAACCTGTCAGGTCTCACGAACAGCGTGGCCCGCCACACCACTTGCCATGACCGGACTCCCACCGGTTAGCAGACGATGACTTTGCAGGGCAAACCATGCGCGGGTTGGGCAGCCATCGCGCATCGTGGAGCACCTTTAGCTCTTGTTCAGGAAGAGATATTCATAGGCAACAGGGACTATCTTCACCAGTGGCATTCCGGCTGACCCAAACGCCTGCAAAGCATCTTGAGGCAAACTGAAACTGGGCCTGCCCAGCCTCACCAGAATGAAGCACAGCGCAGATGTTTGAAGATACATCTTGGCAGTTGATACAAAGGCTTCACGCACGTAGATTGGCCCATTGCTTGCCCACATATCAGCGTTCGTGAAACCAGGACGAGTATGTGAGTAGTCGCTTAACTCGGAGTACAGCCGACGTGCCCATCCTCCTGGACTTGTTTTGGTCCTCTGATTGAAGATGCTGTCGCCCAGCGTAATCTGTATGTGCGCATTGCATGGTTGAATAGGGGATGCTCCAGCTAGACCGTCGCAAGCTTGCCCAAAAGATATCTCGGCTTGTCCAGCCCGCCACTGCGCAAAATCGGCCACCCTGCAACAGATTTGGCAGTATGTTCCGATGATTACTTGCTCTAGTGCGTTGCGAAGACAGCCAAATGCTTGACGATAATAGCCGTGCAAGGCATTGAACGTCACAGCCTGGAACTCGTCAGCGGCGTCGAGTATGGTGTCGTAGAGAGGGTCTTGGTCGCAGCCGACGGCTTCTATCCAAGCACCCCACAGGTCGTACAAGGTTTTCAGTAAACTACCGTGGTGGTTGGATGTGCGGATACTAACATCATCGGGTAGTACCGTAATGCCATGCCAGGTCTTCTCGTCAACGAGGTCCCACGGTGGTGGTTCCTCCCCAGAGCTTAAGGCAAAATCGTCTGGCTCAAGGATTATTCTGACTGCTCGAAAATCGTCCAGTGGCAAAGGTTTGGGCAACTTCTTACCTCCCTCCAATCCCCTGCAAGCCGCAGAGTGGCGCCCACCTACAGTTGTGCCAAATGGCAGGTAGTGCGCTGCACCTCATGCTTCTGGCCCAGCGGGTTTGGCCGGCACCAGCCGAATCGGCCCCTCCATCTTGTTGTTCCCCGCCCCACCGCGCAGCGCCAACTGCCACGGTTCATACCCTGGCGCCTCAACGCGCACCTGTGTCAGCCGGTCAACACGAAGCGGGATGACCAGGTGAAGTGGGTTCGCGCCGGGTTGTGAGCACTGGCGAAGCGCGGTCGGGTGCAGCCGCTGATTGGGCCCGCCTTTGACGAGACACTGTCTCTATTTGGAGCGAAATCAGAGCTTCCCATAAGCGTGAAGGAGGCGGGCTGTGTCCTGGCCATTCATGGTGCAATACCAAGCGGATTCACCCGTTGACCTACGCTCCTTCACCTTACCCTCAACATCCCTGATAACGTTGTCCGAGATTTCACCGACAAACTGCACGACAAACAACTGAGCTGGCGAATCAAACAGGCGAGCCAGTTGGTCACCGTTCTGACCGCAGTCGCTAATCTCAAGTACTCTGTGCTTTGTACCACGCCCCTTCAAGAGGAAGGCTGTGGGAGTTCGGGAACCGTTAACAACAACATTGGCAGTGTAGAGGTCGTTTATCTCGCCTCCCCAATCCTGCTTATGAAACGGCACGTTCAGAATCTGCTCCAGGGCCCTTTGAATGAAGTCTTCAGGTTGGTCGAGGTAACCCTCATCACTCAGCAGATGAGACACGGCCGCAGCTTCCACTTCTCTGACCTTGCGAAAACTGTCGATGTCTTCTATGTGCCGACGAGGTGCACCTGTTCCATCGCCCCACCGCCGCTTAAGGTCCTGTACCAGCTGGAAAAACAGTGCCCCGAATGGTTCCCGCTGGCAAATCCCCGTGACCTCCCACCGGTCATCTCCCAATGGGACAAAGCCTATTGTGCCAACCGCGCCATGTGGCTCAACCTTACCCCCCAGCGCCTTGATTACCCCGTGCAGGTCAACACTGATATATGACAGGTCTTCGGCTTCCCAGACTTGTGGTAACAGCATCAACCGCGCGACCTTGCCCGTCCCCCGCATATAACGTCTTCTCAGGGAGTTACGCACGTAGGCCCAGTCGTCCACCTTGATGGGAAATTGCTCAGTGAGTATGCCACATTCCACCATAACAAAACCGCCTCCATCGGTTCGACGTAAGGCGGTTCTGGTGGTACTCTGTCCTCACCAGCACCGCCCCTTCCGGTCTGGTCGTCGCCCAGGTGCTACGAACACCGTGGGCGTTTTTCGCACTTCCTCAGATTATGCTATGAATCCCCAAAGGACACAAGAAACATCAGAACGGATGTTTCTTGCCAATATTCGCCCGTGGATGTGCTGGCTGTATTGGGCCAAGCCGTGCTCGAACAGCGTGGCCCGCAACAGGAAGTTAGCGAGTTCCACGAGGATGGCATCATCCCAAATATACTGAAGCTCTCAAGCGTGTCTTACCGCAAACGCCGCATTTCTGCGAGCGGATTCTCCATGTTCTCAACCAAGAACACCGAAGCGTTTCCTTTTCCTACATGTTTTAGCCACAGATCGGTGCCCAATGAATTAAGAGCAAACCTTTCTCCCTGGGAGTAGTATTCGCCTGTTTGTACTTGAATGCTGCCTTTGATAACAAGTCCAGCGGCTTCCGATTGGATGACAAACTCCTCTGGCTTGTCCTGGGTCAGTTCGAAAAGCCAGATACAGGTGATCTGCCCCAGTTGGATGTGCTGATTCAGATGCAATGGAGAGCCCTTAAGCCCTGCCGCGTAGTCGCAGTCATCACACTCAAACCAATCAATTTGGGCAGAAGATGAGCGACACTCGATTTTGGTCTGGCCTCGGATTATGAGAATGTTTCGCTTCTCGCCGTCTACCTCGAAGTACAGTTCCTTGCAGTTGTCTGTTGGGTAGCCACCTTTTGGAGATACTTTCCCCTGGTAAACAAAGCCGACCAAATGCCTGTCAGACTCGGTGGGAGGTACGGTCAGTTCCTCCCCTTCTTTCAGATATGAGCGCTCTTCCATGGCTTGTGTTCTCCTTGTATAATAGAGTTGTGACCAGCACGGGACTGGTCTACACTATACCTTGAGGCGTGGCCTACGACCACACCTTAGGTGTCCCCTCGTGCAATAATCCAGTTCGACCAAGTGGCAAGTCTACTCACCGCGCCCTTGCCTCCGCACCAGCTCTTCCATAAGGTACTCTGTGGTCGCAGCCCGGGCGCCCGCAGCCATCAGGTGCTCGTTGTGCGGGCTATCGAATGTAAACACCGGTTTGCCCCAACTGACCACCTCCCGGCACAATGCCTCGGTCTTGCTGCCGGGCGCGGCATAGACAATGAAGACGACATCCGCCAGCGCCGCCACGCAGCGGTTGCGGTAGGCAGCCATATCCGCGTCCGGGCGGCGTTGGTTGCCGGTGAACGGGGAAAGGAGCAGCAGGCGGCCTGTCTCCAGCGGCTCGCGCCACGCGGCGGGCAGGCGCATTCCCTCCAGGCTGCGTGCGGGGCAGACGACGAGCAGGCCATTGCCCCGCAGCAGAACGGTCAGACATTCGCGCTCCACCGGCGAGTGGAAGCCGCCCACCACCGGCGTTGCCGCCCGCATCAACGCCTGGGCCAGGTCGTGCGCGCGCAGGATGAGCTGGCCGGGGCACCTCACCGAGCACAGCAACACCAGCCACGGCCGCCTGACCTGGAGGTCCGCGTCACCCCACACGCCGACGGCGGCAGGTGCATCTTCGCCGAGATAGTCAGCCAGCCGCTCCGGGTAGTCGGGCGCGTCGCGTTGCAGGGTGAGGAACGGGCTGTCAGTGCTCACGCCTCGCCCTCGCCGTCGTCCTGCCCTTCAAGTTCATCACCCATGCGATACTTGATGTCGTAGTTGATGATGAAGTCGAGCTCTTCGTCGGTGAAACCATAGTGTTGGGCCAGCACGCGGTCAATCTTGTCGATGATCCGCTTGGACCTGCTCGGGCGGAACTCCTGAAAAACGCAGTCTTGCCGTTCTCTCACAAACGAATTGACCTTGTAGTCCGTAAGATGGAGGCCCAATCGCACAAGACAAT